>NZ_BCRS01000083.1 GCF_001552715.1 Mycolicibacterium vaccae NBRC 14118 = CIP 105934
AGCGGTCACCGTCGACGTCGCGGGCGATCCACCCGCCGGTCGCGCCGCGGCGGGCGTGGAAACGGACATCGTCGACCTCCGGGACGTCGCGGGCCGGGAGGCCGGGGGCCGCGAGGTCGGGGGGCGCGCGCTCGACGGCCCCGTCGCCCTCAATGCCGCATCCGATCTCATCGACCGCGTCTACTCGATCTCCCGATACTGGGCCAACTACGTGTCGTTGGACCTCGGCCCGTGGTTGATCAACTGGATCCCGTTCGGCTACCTGATCTCCGATCAGATCTTGATCTGGTATCCGAACTTCGTGCTGCCCGTCGTCGACAGCTTCGTCTACGACTTCCTCGATCCGGTGGTCAACGACCCGCTGAACCTGAACGTGTGGCTCGACGGCCTCGGAGACATCGTCAACACCGCGCTCACCGGTGTCTACAACGGCATCGTCAGCGAGGTCCGGTACGTGCTGGACTTCGGCTGGTTCCCGATCCCGTTGCCGCCGCTGCCCAGCTTCCCGCTTCCGTCGGCGTCCGTATCGGCAGCCGGCGTCGAGGCACTGTCCTCGTCCGTGGCCGACGAGGCCGCAGGTGGTGCACAGGAAGGCACGGACCAACCCGCCGAGACCGCCGACAAACCCGCCGAGAAGAACACCGAGGCGCCGGTGCAGGAAGAGACCGGACCGGCTTCGGAAACCGGGACCGAAACCGGATCGCCGGAGGCGTCAGACGACGGCACCGCACCCCCGGCCGAGGACGTCGACCCCGGGACCGAGCCCGAGGAGACGGACCCGGAGGAGCCCGCCGAGGACGTCGAGGACGTCGACGACGTGGAGGAAGTTGACGCGGGCGCCGAACTGGACGAGGAGACGGCCACCGAGGACGCCGACACCGACACCGGCACGGATCCGCAGGAGCCGACCTCCGGTCAGGACGGCGACGGCACCCCCGCGGGCACCGACAGCGCTGGCACGCCGGCGTCCGGCGGCTGAACCGGCTATTCGCCGACGGCGGTCTGCACCCGCCCACCCGGGTAGGGCAGGTCGATCCCGTGTTCGTCGTAGGCCCGCAGGATCGCCCGCCGGAGCTTGCGCTGCACCGACCACTGCGCGTTGGGCCGGACCTTCACCGTCATCCGCAGCCTGATCAGGTCCGGCGAGAGTTCCTGCACACCCAACATCTCGGGTTCACCGATCACCTTTCCCGCCAGCGCGGGGTCGGCCACGGCCTCTCTGGCGGCCTCCACCGCGACCTGTTCGGCCCGGTCGACGTCGGCGGTCAGCGCCACCGGCACCTCGATCCGGGCAACCGCGTACTCCTGGCTCATGTTGCCGACCCGGGCGATCTCGCCGTTACGGACGTACCAGAGCGTGCCGTCGATGTCGCGGACCGTGGTGATGCGCAGACCCACGCTCTCGACCTCGCCGACCGCTTCGCCGAGGTCGACGGTGTCTCCGACCCCGTACTGGTCCTCCAGCAGCATGAACACACCGGTCACGAAATCGCGGACCAGGTTCTGCGCACCGAAGCCGATCGCCAGCCCGACCACACCGGCCGAGGCGATGAACGGCGCGATGTTCACGCCCAGGACGTTGAGGACGGCCAGCACCACCCAGACCAGCAGCACGATCGACACCGTCGACTTCAGCACCGAGCCGATGGTCTGGGCCCGCTGCTGACGCCGTGCGATGACCTGCTCGTTGGTGGCCGAGGACGGCACGCGGTCGCGTAGATAGCGCACCAGCGGCGGCGTCCTGCCGCGCTCCGTGTCGGCCGTGGTGCGGTCCTTGCGTGACCTGGCGGTGGTCGCGCGGTCGATCATGCGGTGGACGACGAACCGGATGATCAGCGCGACGACGACGTACGCGACGATCCGGATCGGCACCTCGATGAGCCAGTGCCTGCTGGTGTCCGTCCATTCGAAAGCCAAAAGGGAGACATCCATGTGTTCCCACCATAGGTGACCGGATCCGGTGCGCGACCGCGGCCGGGGTTGCCCGGTGACGTGACAGGATCGTGGTGTGACAGTCGTTCTGGCGCTGCGGTGCGCAAATGGAGTGGTTCTGGCATCGGACTCACAGATCACCGATCCCGGGCGTGGCCTGACCTATCCGGCACAGAAACTGCACACCCTCGGCACCCACGCGGCCTGGGGTGGCAGCGGTTCCCGGGCGGTGCTCTACGACGTCGAGCAGGTCTTCACCGAGGAGCCCGACTCGGTGCTGGAGGCCAGGAACGTCGGGCACGCACTGCAGGCCCGGATACTGCCGATCCTCAAGCACCATTACGCGAACTTCATCGCCGACGTGCCCGCCCAGGAGGCCAGCGGCACCCCGGCGACCTATGTGCTGGCCGCCGGTTACGCGGGTGGGGACCCGTTCATCATCGACATCGATCCCAACGGCCTGATCGGTCATCACGAGGAGACGGGATTTCAGGCCATCGGCAGCGGCGCCGCGATGGCCCAGCAGGCGCATGCGCTGCTGGCACATTTCGGGATGACCGAACGCGACGTGGACTACGGGGTGGTCGCGGCGCTGCGGGTGCTCGACGCCCTGGATGCGTCCTCACCCAGCGTCGGCGGCCCGATGGACATCTGCCGCATCACTCCCGACGGAGCCGAGCACCTGACCCCGGAAGAAGTCAAAGAGGTTCGGCGCCAAGTCGATCGGTGGGTCGAGCTGGAGCACCAGGCCCTCGATCAGCTCTTCGATCAGCGCGACTGACCCGCATCGGCCGGGGCGGACTCGACGGTGACGAGTTCGCTGAGCCCGCTGATGGTGAACACCGTGACGAGCAGCGGGTTGACGATGACGGTGTCGATCCGCTCGGCGCAGGCCGACAGCGCGCTGATCACCGCGCTGTCCACGTATTCCACCGCGGCGAGATCGACGACGATACGGGCATCACTGCCGGCGGACTCCACGGCAGCGGCGAGCGCCTGCTTCAACGCGTCGACGTTGCTGAGGTCGATCTCACCTGCCGCGGTCACGGTGACGGCCCCGTCCGGGCGGCGGGCGATGTCGAGGGAGAGCTCGGTGAACATCAATCAGATCCTGGCGTAGAGGCGAACGGTGGTTCCTGAGGTGCCGTGGTCGATCGTGACATCCTGCATCAGGCCCCGCATCAACATCAGTCCCCGACCGCGATGCGTGTCCAGGGCGGGCTGGGGACGCTTCCACGATCCGGTATCGGCGATCGTCAACTGCACCCGGTCGACCAGCGCCGTGGCCTTGAGCTTGATCGTGCCTCCGGGACTGTGCCGGTGGCCGTGCTCGATGGCGTTGGCGACGGCCTCCCCTGCGGCGACCAACACATCCATCACCTGGCCGGGTTCCAAACGGGCACTGGTCAACCAGTTCCGCAACGCCTTGCGGGTCGAGGCCAGATGGCTGACGTCGGCCGGGAAGTCCAGTTCCAGCGGGGCGGGGTGCCGGTACAGCAGCAGCGCGACATCGTCCTGATAGCCCGAACTCGGTGCCATCTGCGACATGATGTGATCGGCCAGCTCCTCGAGCGGGGAGGCGCGCTGCTCCTCGAGCAGCGCCGCGGCGCGGGAGATCCCCTCTTCGAGGAGCACCCGGCGCCGCTCCACCAGACCGTCGGTGTAGAGCAGCAGAGTCGAACCCGCCGGCATCGTGAAGCTGGCCTCGGGGCGGTGCCGGCCCACCCGCAGCCCCAGCGCGATCGTGTGTGCATCGGTGAGCTGCTCGACGGCACCATCTGCGTGGACCAGGATCGGGGGTGGGTGCCCGGCACTGGAATACACCAGTTCGCCGGTGGCCGGGTCGAGCACCGCGCACAC
Source organism: Mycolicibacterium vaccae NBRC 14118 = CIP 105934 (assembly GCF_001552715.1). Classification (GTDB taxonomy): domain Bacteria; phylum Actinomycetota; class Actinomycetes; order Mycobacteriales; family Mycobacteriaceae; genus Mycobacterium; species Mycobacterium vaccae. Next base: position 3,793 of record NZ_BCRS01000083.1, read on the forward strand.
GGCGGTGGCGCACTGGGCGCCGGGCAGCCGCGCCGCGAAACGATCCATGCCCGCCAATGCCGCAGCGGGACTTGGGTTGTCGAAGAGCAGAGCCCGGCATGCACTGCGCACCTGGCCCATCACCGTCGCGGCGGACAGCCCGTGGCCGACACAGTCACCGACGATCATCGCGATGCGTCCGTCGTCCAGGTCCACCACGTCGTACCAGTCTCCGCCGACCTGCAGCGGCCGACTGGCGGCCTGGTAGCGCACCGCGAATCCGTGCGGAAGATCGGCCGGCCCGAGGATGGCGTGCTGCAGCGCCAACGCCGTCTCGCGCTGCTGATCGACCCGGTGGACGCGTTGCAGTCCCTGGCTGAGCCGACCCGCCAGCACGGTGAGCAGAGTCTGGTCCTCGAGCGTGAACGCCCGCTGGTCGGTCAGATCGATCCAGACCACCAGCACTCCTTCGGGATGCTGGACCGCGATTCCGGCCGTCCCGGGCTGGGAGGTGTTGGGGGTCAGCAGATCTGCATCCCGCAACGCTTCGAGTGCCTGCCGGGTCTGCGTCGGCAGGTCGACCCACTGCACGTCCTCACCGACCGCCACGACCTTGGGCGCGGCGTCCGGCGGCACGGCCTGAGTCGGGAAGGTGACCGCCAGCACGCGACGGGCCCGCCACAGCCTGCGCAACTCCTCGGTCGCGGCGATCAGCGCAGAGTCAACCGAGTCCGCCTGCGCGAGTTCCTGATTGAGCGCATGTTCGCGGCCGGCGGCCAATGCCAACGCGATCGCGGCGTGCCGGGCGAAATCGCTGACCAGCTCCAGATAGTCGTTGTCGAACGCCGCCTGATGGGGCCGGCGTGCCACGGCGATCACACCGAGGACCGCCTCATCGGCAATCAGCGGCATCACGATCGCCGAGCGGTCCCCCACATCGGTGAACCCCTCGATCGGATACTGGAAGGAATCGGTGATCAGCGGGAGGCCACGCCGCGCCACGCCGCCGGTGGTGGAGCCGTCCATCGGGACCTGGCGGCCGATCACCTCGGAGGCGTACCGGCCCGCCGTGGCCGCCACCACGAGCGTGTCGACGTCACCTGTGGGCACCTCGGGCTCCGCCGGCACCAGCAGGATCGCCTGTTCGGCGTCGGCCAACTCCAGAGCGAGATTCACGATGAGCTGCAACGGCCCGGTCTGCGGATCGCCGGACAGCAGCGCAGTGGTGATCTCGCGGCTGGCCTTGGTCCACTTGGCCGACTCACGTTCGCGCTCGAAGAGGCGGGCGTTGTCGATCGCGGCGGCCGCGGCTGTCGCCAGCGCACGCACCGCGCCTTCCTGGGACTCGGAGAACTCCCGGCCCGGCCGGTCGTCAGCAAGATAGAGGACGCCGAAGTCGTTCCCGCGTACGGTGATCGGGATACCGAGCATGGCGCTCAACGTCGGATCCGGCGAACCCGCTTCGATCTGCTCGCCGAGCCGGCGCGCGGAGACGTCGTCCAGTCCCTCGCACACGAAGTTGGCCAGGGAACCGTCGGCGGCTCTGATGCCCAGCGCCGCATAGCGGGCGCCACTCAACTCCATGGCGCCGTGCACGATCCGGTGCAGGGTCACGTCCAGGTCCAGATCGGAACCGATCGCGACGATGACCCGCACCAGCCGTTCCATCTGATCCCGGGCAGCGACGACGTCGTCAAGATGTTCGCGCACCGGATTCACCGACTCCCGCCGGGTAACCAGACACATCCCGTTCGCTGCATGGACTAAACCTAGACCTATACCCTCGTTCGCCGCTGCGAGCCCGGTCCGACGCATTGGCCGGGTGACGGATAAGAGGGGCGAGCCCGCTCGTACCTTCGTTTTCCGGATCGCGCTGGTCGTTTATTGCATGGCCGGGGTTTGCCGGTTCTGGGTTACAGTGCCCCACCGTGGGGAAATTGACTGTATCGATAATTGGGGTCGCTGTGGGGCTCGCGTTCGCGCCCGTCGCGAGCGCCGGACTTGCGCCCGCGCCGTTGCAGATGGGCTCCGACTGCGATCCCAACTACTCGGGCGCCTGCGTTCCGATCGCGAGCGACGTCGACTGCGCGGGCGGCAGCGGCAACGGTCCGGCCTATGTCTCGGGTCCGGTGACCGTCGTCGGACAGGACATCTACGGTCTGGATCGCGACGGCAACGGCACCGGCTGCGAGTAGGCCATCCAGCCGCGCTGAAAGCAGCTCAGCCCCAGGCTCATTGGACGATCGTCTGGGAGGCGTGGTTGACGGCGCGCTGACGGGGTACCTCAGCCTGCGAGGAGGCCCCTATGAACATCCACTCGTTACTGCGGTCCGCAGAATCGGCCAGTGCAGTCGATCAGCCGGCCGACCGCGCCGCCGACACGGTCGAGCGCATCATCGGCGGTCGTGCGATCGGGTCGGCGTTGCGCGGATCGTGGCTGGGACATCCGGTCCATCCGCTGCTCGTCACCCTCCCGCTGGGATCGTGGATGACGGCCCTGCTGTTCGACCTGGCACTCCGGGATCGCACGACAGCGCGCCGACTGCTGGGCGTCGGCCTGCTGGCCACCCCGCCCACGGCGATCGCGGGCTGGGCCGACTTCCCGCTGCTCAATCGGGAACAGCGGCGGGTGGGCCTGATCCATGCGGCGGTCAACATCGTCGGGGTCACGGCGTTCGCGCTGGCCTACCGCGCGCACCGCAAGGAGCGCCACCGCCGCGCAACCGTGTTGACGGTGGCCGGGCTGCTCGTCGTCAGTGTCGGCGGCGCGCTCGGCGGACACCTGTCCTACGCGCAGGGCGCCGGCGTGCACCGGTGGCAGGCGCCGCATCACGGCGCAGATCTCGTCTCCTACGCGCGCGGCCGGGCCGCCTGATTTTTCGAGGTGTGTGGGGCGGGCGGGGCTCGAACCCGCGACCAATGGATTATGAGTCCACGGCTCTAACCGACTGAGCTACCGCCCCGTGCTGGTCAGATGGGTGCCGTTGAATCGCTGTTCGTTCAACTTCACCTTCGCGCGACACTCCACGATCAGCAGGGGAAACTCTAGCCGTCCACAAACCCCGACTGCACTCCACCCAACACGAACTCCACAAGCAGACGAATCACGGTTTCCTGTCATCACGAACCGGCGCCGACCGCTAGCATTCTTTGCTATGGGGGAGCCAGTGAGCACGGATGAACTGATCACCAAATGGGGCGTCCCGGCAGGAGCAGCCCTCCTCGGGATCATTCTGCTGATCCTGGCCTCGGTTTCCGGTGTCGAGATCTTCACCCTCTTCGCGGTGATCTCGTTCGTCGCCGCAGCGATCACTGGGGCGCAGGCGTTGCCGTCCCGGCAGGTACCCCCGATGCCGATATCGACAACACCGGTGCCGCCGATGGAACGGCAGGCGCGGCTGCAGGAAGTCTTGGCTCAGGATGTGGCGGTGAGCCGGGGACGGTTGGAGTCGGTCACCCCGTACAGCGCGGTGATTGTGACGGGTCGGCCGGTGAACCACATTCTGCACTTGTTGTTGACGGTGTTTCTGTGCGGGTTTTGGCTGCCGATCTGGGTGTTGATTGCTTTGACGGGTGGGGAGAAGCGGTCGGTGTTGGCGGTGGATCAGTGCGGGAACATCAGCCGGCGGTGAGACCCGTGGAGGTGATTGATGCGGAGTTGTCTCTCCTACCTTGTCGTTGCCGCATTTCTCGCGGTCGGATGCACCCGCCCCGCCGTAGCACCGACACCCGTCCCGGAACCCCCGCCGCGGGGATGGATCAGTGAAACCACCTGGCCCTACCCATGGCCGTTCACTGTTCCCGCCGGGGTGGTGACGTGCTCCCCGATGGGTCCGCTCGGCCAGCCTGGGGTGACGTTCACCGCGGACGACAAGGTGTACGGCATCAACGGTGTAGCCCAACGCACCCTCCCGTCGGTCGACGCGATCTGGCGCGACGGCGCCGACCTTGGCCCGATCATCGACAAGGGGCTGCGGATGTGCGACTAGCCCTCGAGATCCTGCGAGTGAGTAGTTCGGCGAGCTTTCCCATCGCGCCCCGATGCTGCTTTAGGTCCGGTTCGGCGTAGAGGTGCTGCACCTTCACGGTGGTGTGCCCGAACAGTTCCATCCTGGTGGCTTCATCGACTTGGGCTCTTCGTGGCAGGGTCGCCGCGGTGCTCCGCAGTGTGTGCTGCCGGCGGTGCGGCATCCCGGCCAGTTCTAGGAGGCGGCGCCACGCTTTCTGGTCCTGCGATTGGGAAATCGCCGACCCGTCGAGGTGGGTGAACACGAGGTTGTGCGGGTTGGGTTCGCGGCCCTCAGGCGTTCAAGGATGTCGTGCGACGGCTTGGTGATCGGGATGGGCTGCTCTTGGGTGGCCTTCGTCTTCGGCCGCGTCCACACCAGGGAGCGTTCGCAGTCCTTGAACTCGAACCCGGTCTCGAAATCCCAGTGCGCCTGTGGGCAGAACGACACGCGCTTCTTCCGGCGCGGATACACCCCGTAAGTGGGGAGCGCCGCAGCGGTGAACTTTCTTCAGCTCTCGGAACTGCCAGGAGATGTCGAGCACGTCGTGCTTCACGCCGACTCGGTCCCACGTCAACCCTAGGATTTCGCATTCGCGCCTGCCGGTCATGAACCCGGCCTCCACCGTGCCGCCCACGTTTCGTCAGATGACTGTTCAGCCACCGCCGCCTTCACCGCAAACCGCAGGGTGGTGTACGCCTTCTGCCCGTTCCGCGGGGAGTACTGGGCGGCGATCTCGTCGCGCACATCATCGGGGGTGAGCTTGTCCAACCGCTTCGACCCGATGGGGGGTTGATGTACAGGCGGACGGCGGTGGCGTAGGAGCGGTGCGTTCTCCGGGTCGACGCGGGGCTTGTGGATCTCCAACCACTGATCCAACCGGTGGAGAGTTTCGCCCGCCCGCCCGACACTTTGAGCCGGCGTCGATCTGCTTCTTCAGCTCGCGGCGTTTCTCATCGCCTTGCTGCGACTCTTCGCGGTGACGCGCTTCTGCTCGCCGCCGAGGTGGTCTCGTACCCAGATCAGGCGTTGGGCTTGGACGTTGACGACGTGGCCGTAGGCGGGCCAGTTGGGGTCGCCGTGCTGGCGCATCTGCTCGCGCACTGCAGCTTTCGCGCCGACCCGGTCGCTGACCTTGAATCCGGTCACTGCTGATCCAAGCGCGAGATAGACGGACAAGCCCAGGGCTTCTCACACCAGCGACACCGCCACGCGTCGGTTTCTTGGATATGGAAGGTCCGAACCGAGTACTCGTGCGACCGCTTACGTAGCAGAGTGGACAGTTCTTCGTTGACGATTGGGGAGCCCTCTCGATAACTTCACAGAGCCAGCAAACACCCGAGTCCGCACTGTACCTTCAACTTCTCCTTCGGCTGCCGAACTGAGCACTGTTTCCACCCACCTCGATACACTTGCGACTAGGCACTTTTACTTATCGCCGCGCTTGGGTGTACCCCAAATAATGGATTATGAGTCCACGGCTCTAACCGACTGAGCTACCGCCCCCGGCGCGACATGCGCGGCCACCATGGTCGCACACCACGGTTCACGCAAATATCGTCTGGCCCCGCTCGTCGACCTCGTAACGCTCCGTACCCTCGGCCACCCGCGGCGCATCGGCGGCCAGCGAGACCGCGATCTTGTTCGCCGCGTTACGCATCACGTCCAGCGTCAGTTCCACCATTTGCTTGCCGGAGAAGTGCCGGCGCACGCCGTCGGCGACGGCGGGCTCGATCCGCGACGGCGCCCAGATCAGCGCGTCGACATAGCGCAGCGCGGCCTTGTGCGCGTCGGTCAGGCCGTCGGCCGCTTCGAAGTCGGCGATCTGGCCGTACATCTCCTCCGAGCCGCCCGCGTCCAGGGCGTGGCCTTCCCGCAGCGACTTGCACAGCCGGCAGTTGTGCGCCTGCGCCCCGCGCAGCCGGACGACCTCGGTGGTCAACGGGTCCAGCTCGTGCAGCCGTGCCACCGCGGGCACGAACCCGCCGAGCAGCGTCTCCACCGGATCGGCCGCCGTGTCGATCTGCACGTCCGGCATCCAGCCCGGCCTGCCCAGATCGAGCGCATCACAACCGGCCCACACCCGGGGCAGGAAGTCGGCGATGAACACCGTGACGACCACCCGGAAAGCGTTGTCCCCGAACGTCTCTCCGAAACGTTGGCGCAGATTGTCCCCGATGCCGGTGACGTCGACCGCGAACTGCTCGGCGAACGCCGTCAGCACCGCGTCGCTCTCGGTGTGTTCGTCGGGCACGTCTGTGGGGAACGGCAGCGGCGGCAGGGACAGCGCCCTGGCACAGGTCAGCCGGATCTTGGTGTCGGCGTGCGCGTCCCCGCAGGACAACGCGGCCAGGCCGGTCAGCTGCTCAGGCAGCTCACGCTCCGTCACCCCCGCATTATTGCGCCTGACTGACCGAGGACATGTGGAAGTCGGGAATCCGCAGCGACGGCATCTGGGCACGGGTCGCCCAGTCGCCCCATTCCCGCGGCAGCGTGACCTCGCTGCGCCCGGCTTCGGTGGCGCGGCGCAGCAGATCCAGCGGGCTCTCGTTGAACCGGAAGTTGTTCACCGCAGCGGTGACCTGACCGTCCTCGACCAGGTAGACACCGTCGCGGGTCAGCCCCGTCAGCAGCAGCACCGACGGATCGACCTCGCGGATGTACCACAGCGTGGTCAGCAACAACCCCCGCTCGGTGCCCGCGATCATGTCCTGCAGGCTCGCCGTCCCACCGGTCATCAGCAGGTTGTCCGCGCCCACCGCCACCGGCGCGTCGAACTCCGCGGCAGCCGCTCTCGGATAGGCTAGCGCGTTGATGACGCCGTCGCGGATCCAGTCCACCCGGTCGACGGGCAGACCGTTGTCGAACACCGACGCCCGCTCCGACGAACTCGTCGCCGTGACGAACGGCGCGCACTCCAAGCCCGGCGCGCCCGGGTCGGAGTACAGCGTCAGCGGCAGCGAGGTGAGCTTCTCCCCCACCCGGGTGCCGCCGCCGGGCGCGGCCAGCGCGGTCCGGCCCTCCTGCGCCCCGCGGCCACCCATCGTCCACGTCAGATAGATCATCATGTCGGCCACCGTCGACGGCGGCATCAGCGTCTCGTACCTTCCGGCGGGCAGCTCGACGGTGCGCTGCGCCCAGGACAGCCGGGTCGCCAGGTCCTCCAGCATCGAATCCGTCGGGACATCGACGAAATCCGGTGTGCTGACCCCGCTCCAGGCGCTGGCTCCGTCACGCTTGGCGTTGATCTCCACCGACCCGTTCGGCTGGGTGTAGCGCCTGCGCAGTCCGTTCGAGGTCGCGACGAACGTCGTCTCGAGCATGTGCCGCGCGTAGCCGAACAGGGTGTCGCGGCCCCGGAATCCCCGCGCCAGAGTCGTTGCCACGTCGCCGAACACCTCGGCCCCGGTCCGCGGGATCTCGGCGTCCCAGTCGGCCGGCGGGTCGCCGCCGGCAAGCGCAGGAGCGCTGTCGCGCGCCGGTGGCGCCGCAGCGGCCGCGTTCTGGGACGCGGCCACCAGATCGGTGATGACCGCCGGGTCCACCGCACTGGAGCGCACGGTTCCCACGTGCGCGTCCTCGCCCTTGCGCATCACCGAGATGACGGTGGTGGTGCGGCTGGTCGATTCGCCGTTGGTGGTCATCGTGTTGTTGGCCCACCGCAGCGACGCGTCCACCCGGTCGGTGACCAGCACGATGGTCTCGTCCGCCCGGCCCAGCCGCCGCGCCTCGTTCAGCGCGAGCTCGACCACCAGTTGTGCCCCGATCATCGTTCTACCGCCCGCCTTCTTCGCGCGTGTTCAACACGTTGATTCCCCGGAACAACGCCGACGGGCAGCCGTGGCTCACCGCGGCGACCTGACCGGGTTGGGCCTTGCCGCAGTTGAACGCGCCACCGAGGCGCCAGGTGGACTGTCCGCCAACGGCTTCCAGCGCACCCCAGAAATCGGTGGTGGTCGCCTGGTAGGCGACGTCGCGCACCTGGCCGGCGAGCTCGCCGTTGCGGATGCGGAAGAAGCGCTGCCCGGTGAACTGGAAGTTGTACCGCTGCATGTCGATCGACCAGCTCTTGTCCCCGACGATGTAGAGACCGTCGGACACCCCGGCGATCAGGTCCGCGGTGCTGACGTCCTGCGCGGCCGGTTGCAGCGACACGTTGGCCATCCGCTGGATCGGCACGTGGTGTGCGGAGTCGGCATACGAGCACCCGTTCGACCGCCCCACCCCGAGCCGGGGCGCGAACACCCGGTCGAGCTGGTATCCGACGAACACGCCGTCCCGCACCAGGTCCCAGCTCTGCGCCCGCACCCCTTCGTCGTCGAAGCCCACCGTCGCGAGGCCGTGCCGGACGGTGCGGTCGGCCGTGACGTTCATCACCGGCGAGCCGTAACGCATCCGCCCGAGCTTGTCCGGGGTGGCGAACGACGTTCCGGCATAAGCGGCTTCGTATCCGATCGCCCGGTCGTACTCGGTGGCGTGCCCGATCGACTCGTGGATGGTCAGCCACAGGTTCGTCGGGTCGATCACCAGGTCGGTGGGCCCGGCGACCACACTGGGCGCCTTGACCTTCTCGGCCAGCAGCGAGGGCATCTCCGCCAGTTCGGCGGTCCAGTCCCACACCTCGTCACCGGCCACGGCTTCCCAGCCCCGTCCGGTGGGCGGGGCCAGTGTGCTCATCGACTCGAACGACCCGGCCGCGGCGTCCACCGAGACGGCGTCCAGGGTGGGCAGCACGCGCACCCGCTGCTGGGTGATCGACGAGCCGAACGTGTCGGCGTAGAAGGTCTGTTCCTTGGCGGTGTTCAGCCACGCGGAGACGTGGTCGACGCCGTTGCCGGTGGCCAGCAGCCGGCCCGAATAGTCCTCCAGGACTGCGATCTTGTCCTGCGTCGGCACGGTGAACGGGTCGATCCGGTAATCCGACACCCAGGAGACGTCCCGGTAGACCGGCTCGGGCGCGAGCTCCACGCGTTCGGCGTTCAGCGGCGCCAGCGTGCTCGCCACCCGCACGGCGCGGCGGGCGGTGTCTGCGGCGGCGGCGGTGTCCAGCTGTGCGTGCGCGGCGAACCCCCAAGTGCCGTCGACGATCACCCGCACCGCCAGCCCGATCTCATAGTCGGAGACCGCGGTTTCCAGCGCGCCGTCGCGCAGTTGCACGGATTCGGTGGTGCGGGCGTGGATTCGGAGGTCGGCATAGCTGGCGCCCGCCTGGGTCGCCGCGGTCAGGGCCGCGTCGGCGAGAGCGTGGCGCGGCAGCGCAAGGAAGTCCGGATCGACGGTTCGGGCTGTCACGCCTTCACACCGTAGCGGGGTTCAGCGTCGGCTGCCGCTGGTGCCCAGGATCGTCAGCTCCAGCGCCAGTGCGATGCCGCACACCAGGATCACCACGGCGAACGCCACCCAGTCGCGGCGCTTGGGCCCCGACGGGGCCGCCGAGATCTGCCCTGCCCCACCGCGCGCGGTGATCGCGTCGCCCATCTCGTCGGCCCTGCGCAACGCGACGGTGACCGCGGCGGCGAGCATGTCGATCAGGCCGGACGCCCGCTGGCGCAACCGCGAGCGCCGGCTGCCGTCGACCTCGCGGGGCCGCAGCCGGCGCGCGGCGTAGAGCACGCTGAACTCGTCGACCAGCATCGGGAAAGCCCGCAGCGCCAACGCCAGCGTGACCGCCCAATCGTCGACCGGGATACGCAGCGAGCGCAGCGGACGGCCGAGTTTGGCCACCGCAGGCGCGACCTCGGCGACGTTGGTGGTCCACGACACCATGGCGCCCAGGCCCAGCAGCACGATCGAGAGCGCGGTGATCCGCAGGAAGTTCAGCAGCCCGCCCAGGCCGATCTCGACCGACCCGATGCCGACCACCGGGCTGCCTCCGGCGAAGGTCGCGGTGACCCCGCCCAGCAGCAGCAGGAACCACAGCCAGCCCGGGATCGAGGGCAGCACGCCCCGAGGGATGCGGGCCAGCATCGCGCCGGCGACCACCAGCAGCGCCACCGCCCCGATCGGCACCCAGCCCGGGTAGAACGTCAGCAGCACGCCGATCCCGGCCACGATCAACAACTTCGAGCCCGCCCAGAGCCGGTGCATCACGGTGTCGCCGGGCACCGGGCGCAGCAGCACCACCTGCCTGCGCGGCTTGCGGGGCGCGGCGGCGGTCACGACCGGCCTCCGGCCGTGGTCGGGGCGGGCGCCAGCCTGCCGTTCTCCAGATGCACCGTGCGCGGGCACAGCTCGTCCAGACCGGCGAAGTCGTGGGAGATCACCACGACGGTCAGCCGCTCGCGGCGGCGCAGGTCTTCCAGCAGTCGCAGCAGCCCCCGCGCCGATTCGGCGTCGAGCCCGGCCAGCGGTTCGTCGAGGATCAGCGCACGCGGCGAGCGGGCCAGCAGCCCGGCCAGCACCACCCGTCTCATCTGCCCGCCGCTGAGCTGGTCGATGCGCCGCGTCGCCAGGCCCGGATCGAGGCCGACGGTGGCCAGCGCGGCGATCACCCGGTCGCGCTCGCGCACCGAGAACCCTGCCGCCGAGGCGATCTCGTGGGCGACGTGGCTGCGCATCAGCTGCAGCCGGGCGGCCTGGAATGAGATGGCCACCGCGCCAACCTGTTCGGAGACGGGTTCACCGTCGAGCAGACAGCTGCCCGTGGTCGGCACGGTCAGGCCCGCCATGATCCACGCCAGCGTGGACTTGCCGGAACCGTTGAGACCGTGGATCAACACCCCGTCGCCCTCGTGCACGGTGAGGTCGATGCCGTCCAGCGCGGACTTGGCCCACGGGGTGCCGTTGCCGTACTGGTGGCCGACCCCGACGAGCTCCAGGACGGGCGTGCCGCGCAGTTCGTCGGCGGTCGCGGCCGGTGCTGGAACGTCGGCCTGCTCCACCATCTCGGTGTTGTCGTCGGCGCCGTTGCCGGCCAGCATCACGGTCCGGTCGGCGGCCTCGGCCTCGTTGTTGTAGTGCGTGATGTGCACCAGCGAGGTGCGGTGACGCCGCGTCAGACCCGACAGCACCGACATCAGCCCCTCGCGGCCGTCCTGGTCGACCATGCTGGTGACCTCGTCGGCGATCAGCAGCGACGGCTCACGGGCCAGCGCGCCGGCCACGGCCAGGCGCTGCAGTTCGCCGCCGGACAGGCCGCCGGTGTCCCGTTCGGCCAACCCGTCGAGCCCGACCTCGGCGAGCAGCTGGTCCACGTCGACCGCGGCTCCCGGCGGCAGTCCCCAGACCAGGTCGTCGGCGACCCGGGTGCCCAGAACCTGACTCTCCGGATGCTGCATCACCACCGCGGTGCCACCGATCTTGCCCAACCCGACCGCCCCGGGGCGTTGCACGGTTCCGGAGGTGGGCTCGCGCCCCGACAGCACGAGCATCAGGGTCGTCTTGCCCGAGCCGTTGGCGCCGGTGACCGCCAGATGCTCTGCCGGCTTCACGGTCAGCGACACGGGACCGAGCGCGTCGTGCGCGGCGCCGGGGTAGCGGAACCGGACGTCGTGCAGCTCCAACGGGACCGGGGCGATGGCGCCGACGTCGGCGGAGGCTTCCAGCTTGTGCACGTCGGGCACCTCCACCAGCCGGCCCAGCACCCGCGACAGCGCCCACCAGCCGACCAGGCTGACGAAAGTGATGCTGACGACGCCGGAGGCGAAGAAAAGCAACGGCCAGTAGTCCAGCGCGGTGGCGAAGTCGCGGGTGAGCCGTTCGGCGACCGGCTCCATGCCCGGCACCCGTTCGATGACCGCCGCCAGACCGGTGATGTTGGCGGTGACCGAGTCGAACATCAGGTTGCGCAGCCGGCTCAGCACGGCCAGCGCCGCCACGATGACGACCCCGAACAGCGCGCCCGCGATCAAGGCGCAGCCGATGACCGTCGGCGTACCGCGTCCGCGCCGTTTGACGATGCCGGTCAGGCCCCCGATGTAAGCGCAGTTCACGACGGTCATGAAGCCGCCCATACCGGCGATGAGGAACGCGACCACGCCGCCGGCCACCGTCGCGGCCAGCAGCACCCGGAGCCGGTAACGGTAGGCGAGCAGACCCATCGGCACGGTGCCCAGCAGCGACAGGCCCGCCGCGAACGGCACCACGACCGCGATGATCGCGATGGCCGCGCACAGCGCGCCCATCACCGCGGCCTGGGCGAGTTCGACCGGTTGCAAGGGTCCGGTACGTCGAGGGACGCGCTCCGGGCCGGCCGATGTCATCTCACGATTCTGCCAGTCTGCTGTCCGCCGGCCGACGGCCCGGGCTGTGACCGGCACCACGGCGTGCCTCGATTTGCCCGGTCGGGCCTGTGTGACCATGGGCGCATGTCGACCACGCTCGGTTCAGATCTGCTCTCGGTGGTGGCCCGGATCAACCGGCTCGCCAACCAGCGGCTCCGGATGCCGGTCCCGTTCGCCCAGGCCCGACTGCTGTCCACGATCGAGGACCGCGGCGAGGCCCGGATCTCGGATCTGGCTGCGCTCGATCACTGCTCGCAACCGACGATGACCACGCAGGTGCGCCGTCTGGAGGACGCCGGACTGGTCGCCCGGGCCGCCGACCCCAATGACGCGCGCGCGGTGCTGATCCGGATCACCCCCGACGGTGTCGCGGCGCTGCGTCAGGCCCGCGCGGACCGCGGGGCGGCCGTTGCGCCGTACCTGGAGCGCCTCAGTGCGGCCGACCGCGCGTGCCTGGAGCAGGCGGTCGGGATCATGCGCCGGATCATCGAGGACGCGACGACCCAGAGCCCGTCACCGCGCTGAGACAGCTGATCAGGTGACCGCCACACCGATCAGGTAGCCCACGAAGTAGGTCACCGCGATCGCCGCACCGCCGAGCAGCAGCTGACGCGTGGCCGCCCACAACCGCGGCTGGCGGGTGAACCGCGCCGCGGCGCCGCCGACCAACAGCAGACCCGCGCCGCCGCACGCCAATCCGGCCCACAGCGACGCGTACCCGAGCAGGTACGGGATCAGCGGGATCACCGCGCCGATGGCGAACAGGAAGAACGACGAGAACGCCGCCACCCAGGGCGACGGCTTCTCTTCGGGGTGCACTCCCAACTCCTGCACCAGGTGGAAGTTCATCGCCTTCTGCTCGTCGCGGTGGATCTCCTCGGAAGCCTTTTTCGCCGTCTCCGGCGACATCCCCATGTCGGTGAGCATCGCCACCAGCTCGGCGCGCTCGTCGTCGGGGTGGCTGCGGAAGGACCGGCGTTCCACCCGTACTTCGGATTCGATCTGCTCGTTGGCCGTCGTCACCGACGTGTACTCCCCCAGCGCCATCGAGAACGCGCCGGCCAGCAACCCCGCGACGCCGCTGATCACCACGGTGTGCGCGTCCGCACTGGCGGCCACGCCCGCGATCAGCGCGGTGTTGCTGACCAGTCCGTCCATCGCGCCGAACGTGGCCGCGCGCAGCCAGCCGCCGGTCACATCGGCGTGCCGGTGATGAGGTACGTGCGGCATTCCCGTCGGTGACAGCGGCTGCCCGGATGTCGGCATGTGCTCGAGTGAACACCGGCCTCTGGCGCAGGCACAGGTCAGGTTCCCCTCAGGTTTGCGACATCACAGTTTGTGCGCAGTCTCTGCGGGCTACCGTCGAGGCATGACCACCACTGCCGAGCACTTGCGCAACTCGTTGGACGGTCGCTTCCGGGACGTGAAGAACCGGGTGCGCCGCGAGCTGAGCAACGAGATCTTCCGGCCGCACTACACGCCCAACACCGTCATTGCCCGCACCAAGGTGGCCGAGCAGATGAAGATCATGGCCGCCCGAGGGGCGGCCGAGGACGGCTTCAAGAAGGAGCACGGCGGCAACGGCGACGTCGGCGCCGCGGTCACCCAGATCGAGATGCTCGCGATGAGTGACCTGTCGTTGATGGTCAAGGCCGGTGTGCAGTGGGGTCTGTTCGGCGGCGCCATCGAGAATCTCGGCACCGAACGGCACCATCAGGCCTACGTCAAGAAGCTGATCAATCTCGAAGTGCTCGGCTGTTTCGCGATGACCGAGACCGGTCACGGCAGCGACGTGCAGTCCCTGGAGACCACGGCCACCTACGATCCGGCCACCCAGGAGTTCGTCATCGACTCCCCCACCCCGTCGGCGCGCAAGGACTACATCGGCGGTGCGGCCGAAACCGCCCGGGTGGCAGCGGTTTTCGCGCAGCTGATCACCCCGGACGGCGTGACCCACGGCGTGCACTGCTTCGTGGTGCCGATCCGCGACGAGGACGGCAACGACCTGCCCGGCGTGACCACCTCGGACTGCCACTACAAGGGCGGGCTGCCCGGTGTGGACAACGGGCGCATCCAGTTCGACAACGTCCGGGTGCCCCGCGAGAACCTGCTCAACAAGTACGCCGACGTCGCACCCGACGGGACGTACAGCTCCCCGATCGAGAATCCCAACCGCCGTTTCTTCACGATGCTCGGCACCCTGATCCGCGGCCGGGTCACCGTCGGCGGCAGCGCCGGCGCCGCGGCACGCGTCGCCCTGGACATCGCGACCCGGTATGCGTTGCAGCGCAGGCAGTTCTCCGACCCCGACGGGGGCGAGGTGCTGCTGATGGACTACCTGGTGCACCAGCGCCGGCTGTTCCCGCTGATCGCCCGCTCGTATGCGCTGCAGTTCGCCCAGAACGAGCTGGTCGCCAAATGCCATGAGCTGCAGACCTCCGACGACCCCGACCCCGAGGAGCAGCGCGAACTCGAGTCACGCGCGGCGGGCCTGAAGGCGGCCAACACCTGGCACGCCACCCGGGCCATCCAGGAGGCGCGTGAAGCCTGCGGCGGCGCAGGTTACCTCGCGGAGAACCGACTCATCGCACTCAAGGCCGACACCGACGTCTTCACCACCTTCGAGGGCGACAACCATGTGCTGTTCCAACTCGTGGCCAAAGAACTGCTCACCGCCTACGCCGACGACATCAAGGGTATGAGTCCCGTCGAGTGGGTGCGCTTCGCCGCCAGTTTCGCCGGCGAGCGGGTGCTCAAACGCACTGCCGCGCAGACGATCATGCAAACCGTCCTCGACACCCGCCAGGACAACGAGGAAGAGGGCAGCCTGTTCAACCGCGGCACCCAGGTGCAGATGTTCGAGGACCGCGAGGAGTACATGGTGGCCTCGGTGGCGCGACGGCTGCAGGGCAAGTCCAAGGAGATGAGCGCGTTCGAGGCGTTCAACGCGGTGCAGGACCACGTGCTGCACGTGGCCCACGCCCATATCGACCGGATCGTCCTCGAGGCGTTCGTCGCGGGCATCGACGCCTGCCAGGACCGGACGGCCCGCGAGATCCTCGGCATGGTGTGCGACCTGTACGCGCTGTCGGTGATCGAGGAGGACAAGGCCTGGTTCGTCGAGCACCGGTTCCTGTCCACCGAACGCGCCAAGGCCGTCACCCGCGCCATCAACGACCGTTGCCGGCGGCTGCGGCCGTACGCCGAGTTGCTCGTCGACGGGTTCGGCATCCCCGAACAGTTGCGCTACGCCGAGATGCTGCATCCCGAACACATTCCGGACGCCGACGAGCACACCCCTCAGCACGCGACCAGCGCGGGGACGATCTAGCGGCGGACGGTCACTGGTTCGGTATCGGGTCCAAGACGGTCAGCCTGCCCTCTTCCAGGGTCACCCGGGCTGTGCCGATACCGGTCGGGCAGCACGGCTCATCCTGGCCCTGACGCCACTGGTACTGCACCACGGCGTCATGCTCGCCCTGCGGGGTCACGGTGATGTACGGCTTCGGGTCCATCGTCGGCGGGCCGACGGGCTCCTCACCGTCGAAGAAGAACACCTGCTGCGGGCTGTCGGCCGCGTCGCCGGAGGTCACCACGACCCACTGCATCCGGCAGTCGGCCGCGCTGCCCCTGTCGATCTCGCGCCAGATCCCCGCGGGCAGCAGCGACAGCTCGGACTCCACGACCTGCTCCGTCGGGCCCGGGCCGCAGTCGGCCGCCGTACTCGTCGGCGGCGGCGACGGCGGGCTCCAGCCGCATCCGGCGGCGACCGTGGCCGCACCGGCCAGCACGGCCAGCGTCAGGTGTCTGCCCCGAAGAGGCGCAACTCGCATGCGCCCCACAATAGGCGGGTGCCTCGGCCGGGCGTCAAAGCGCTTCCAACCGTTCGGCTTAACCGCAGCCGCCGCCCCACGGAGTGGCACCGCACGGCGTCTTGGCGCGGATCTGCGGGCTGAACGACGCGGTCTTCAGCGTCGTGGGGTCGGGGGCAGGCTCGACCGTGGCGCCTTCGCCGCCGTCGTGATACGAGCCGCTCTTCGGAAAGGTCCCCGCCGGCGCGACATCGACGCCGACAGCGCCCACCAGCGCGGCCGCACCGATCGCCGCGGCGGCGACCCGGAATGTGATGGACATGGCGTTCCCCCTCTACCGGAAGGACGCGAAACCCGTTGAGGCTCAAAGGCTGCAGATCTGCGTTGGTAAGTACAGCGTATCCACGCCACAGCGGCGCTGCGCGCTTTGTCAGCGGTCTCCCACCAACGCCACAGCAGACTTCCTGCTCCCCCGCCTGGACTCGAACCAGGAACCCTTCGGTTAACAGCCGAATGCTCTGCCAATTGAGCTACAGGGGATTGCCCTCCCGCGGTCTGCGCCGCGGGCCAGAGAGCACTCTAGCCTACGTCTGCGCGAAGGTGCCAATGTGTTCCCGGCACGGCGCGCGGGCCCCCCGGTGAGGCAGGATGGACACCGACACGTCACCTCACTTCAAGACCTCCGGGAGGAGCCCTGTGATCGGGTATGTCGCAGCTGCGGCCGTCGGCTACGTGATGGGAACCAAGGCCGGGAGGCGGCGTTTCGAGCAGATCTCGGGCACGTACCGCGCGCTCACGGCCAGCCCGGCGGCCAAGGCCGTCATCGATGCCGGACGACGAAAGATCGCCGAGCGGGTGTCCCCCGACCCGGCGCTGGTGAAGTTGACGCGCATCGACTCCGGCACCGAGGTTCTGGAGCCGGAGCAGATGGTGCGGAGAAACCCCTAGCTGCCGCCGATACCCCGGCTGATCGTGGTGCCGGGCAGCAGCGGACCGGTGTAGAAGCCGAAGCCGTTCTCACCGAAACCGAACTGCGGGGTGCCGATCGTGGCGCCGGTGCCGTTGGAGTAGGACAGGCAGTTGCCGTCCTCCTTGTTACCGAACCAGGCCAGGCAGGCCGGGCCGGCAGTCGACTGCGGGGCCTCCGCGACGGCCAGCGACGCGTACATCGGAACGGCGACCGCGGCGGCGGCGACAGCCCCTGCGACCAGCCGCATCTTGTTGCTCTGGATCTTGCCCACCATCACAGCTCGCCTTCTCCCCGACGTTCGATAAAGCCCACCATAACTCTCCTATCGGCTTCACGCAGTGAGGTCGTTACCGCTGGCCTGTTCCAACAGACTGCGGCGATACGCCTCCATTGCGACCAGGTCGCCGAACAGGGCGTGGTATTCGTCACTGTGCTCCACCGGCGACATCCGCTGCAGCTTGGATTTGACCTCGGCGATCTGCCTGCCGATCCAGACCTCCTGCAGCCGGGCCAGCACGCCGCCGATGTAGCGCGGCAGCCGCTCGTCGTCGGCGTTGATCGCCTCCACGCCCAGCTCGTTGACCAGGTTGCCGACCTCCGGCGCGGCCAGCTGCTCTCGGACCATCTCGATCCACTGCGCGCCGGTGGCACCCGACGCGGTGCCGCCGGCGGCTTCGATGGCCGCGCGCACGGCGGCGTAGCCGGGGTGGGTGAAACTTTCCGCGGCCAGCGAGTCGAACACGGGCCCGGCCAGTGCGGGGTACTGCAGCGCGGATTTGAGGGCTTCGCGCTGCGGCCACAACGTCGGGTCGGCGGGGTCGGGCCGCAGCATCCGGGGCTCGCCGGAACTGTGCGCCGCAGGCGTCGGGGTCTGCTCCCGGGCAGCGCCACGCCTGCGAGAACGCTCCGGCAGCCCCCGCTTGGCCGCCTCCTCGCGGACCCGGTTGAGCACCTGGCTCTCATCGCTCCAGCCGGTCCAGCCCGCGAGGCGGCGCGCGTACTCGTCACGCAGCGCGTAGTCACGGATGCGCGACACCAGCGGCACACACTGACGGAGCGCGTCGACCTTGGCGTGCGGGTCGTTGTCGAGGACGTCTCCGGCCGGGATCAGGCTGCGGACCGCGAACTCGAACATCGGGATACGGCGCGCGACCAGGTCGCGCAGCGCGCCGTCGCCGGACTTCAACCGCAGGTCACACGGGTCCATCCCGTCGGCGGCGACGGCGACGAATGATTTGCCGGCCACCTGCTGGTCCCCGTCGAATGCCTTCAGCGCGGCGGCCTGCCCGGCGGCGTCGCCGTCGAACACGAAGATCAGCTCGCCGCGGTACCAGTTGTCGTCCATCATCAGCCGGCGCAGCAGCGCCAGGTGACTGTCACCGAACGCGGTGCCGCACGACGCCACGGCGGTGGTCTCCCCGGCCAGATGCATGGCCATCACGTCGGTGTAGCCCTCGACCACGACGGCCCGGTGCGACTTGGCGATGTCCCGCTTGGCCAGGTCGAGGCCGAACAGCACCGAGGACTTCTTGTACAGCACAGTCTCGGGGGTGTTGACGTACTTGGCTTCCATCTGGTCGTCGTCGAAGATCCGCCGGGCCCCGAACCCGATGACCTCGCCGCCGCTGGCCCGGATCGGCCACAGCAACCGGCGGTGGAAGCGGTCCATCGGCCCGCGCCGCCCCTCCCGGGACAGGCCCGCGGCCTCCAGCTCCTTGAACTCAAAGCCCTTGCGCAGCAAGTGTTTCGTCAGGGTCTCCCACCCCGACGGGGCGAAACCGCAGCCGAACCGGGCCGCCGCGGCGGCGTCGAAGTTGCGCTCGAGCAGGTACTGCCGCGCCGGCGCGGCCTCGTCGGTCTGTAGCTGTTCGGCGTAGAACTCCTGCGCGGCGGCGTTGGCGGCCAGCAGCCTGCTGCGACTGCCGCGGTCACGCTGGACGTTGGTGGTGGATCCGCCCGTGTAGGTGACGGTGTAGCCGACCCGGTCGGCGAGCAGCTCGACGGCCTCGACGAAGCTGACGTGCTCGATCTTCTGCAGGAACGCATAGACGTCGCCGCCCTCACCGCAGCCGAAGCAGTGGAAGTGTCCGTGGTTGGGGCGCACGTGGAACGACGGGGACTTCTCGTCGTGGAACGGGCACAGCCCCTTCATGGAATCCGCGCCCGCGCGCCGCAGCTGCACGTAGTCGCCGACGACGTCCTCGATGTTGACGCGTTCACGGATGGCGGCGATGTCCCGATCCGGGATCCTGCCCCGCCCTCGAGTCGCTTCAGCCGCCACGCGGTCAGTCTAGAGGCCGGGGCGACCGCGCCTCGTGCACTCGTTCCAGTCGGCCCTCGGTGTAGGAGGCGATCTGGTCGACGACCACCCGCAGACGCGCGCCGTCGTCGGGGGCGGCGGCGAAATCCGCCGCGAACTGCGGGTCCAGGCTGCCGGGCGCCTGCCCCCACAGGGCCAGCGCGACCTCCTGGATCCGGTTGCGCTGATCGGCCTGGATCTGCAGGTGCCGGTGATCGGACATGATGAACTGCAGCGCGAGGGTCTTGAGCAGCGCCACCTCGGCCCGCACCAGGCTGGGCACGGCCAGTTCGGCGTCGAAACGGCACAACGGCCCCGGCCCCGCGACGTCCCGGGTCGCGGAGACCGCGGCGTTGGCGAACCTGCCGACGAGCTCGCTGGTCAGCGCCTTGAGGGCCACCGACGCGGCCAGGGTGCCGTCGAACTTGCCGACCGCTGCCACCACCGGCACCTGCGAGAGCCGCTCGGCGGCCGCCATCACATCGTCGGGGGTCAGCGACGGGAACGACTTCGCGCCCACGTGGGCCAGCGAGGCGGCCGCGTCGGCGTCGGCGAGCACCCGCAGGTCGATGCGTCCGGAGATGACGCCGTCCTCGACGTCGTGCACCGAATACGCGACGTCGTCGGCCCAGTCCATCACCTGCGCCTCCAGGCACGGCCGCTCGGCGGGGGCGCCGTCGCGCACCCACTGAGCCGCGGCCATGTCGTCGGCGTAGAACCCGAACTTGCGCCGACCCTCCTGCCGCGGCCACGGATACTTCGCGACCGCGTCCAGCGACGCCCTGGTCAGGTTCAGTCCGGCGCTGCGGCCCTGCGCGTCAAGTACTTTGGGCTCCAGGCGGGTCAGGATGCGGAAGTTCTGGGCGTTGCCCTCGAACCCGCCGAACGCCTTGACGATCTCGTCGAGCGCGCGTTCCCCGTTGTGCCCGTAGGGCGGGTGGCCGATGTCGTGGGCCAGGCCTGCGAGGTCGACGAGGTCGGCATCACAGCCCAGGCTGACCGCCATCCCTCGGCCGATCTGGGCCACCTCCAGCGAATGCGTCAACCTGGTACGCGGCGTCTCGCCGTCCCGGGGACCCACGACCTGGGTCTTGTCGGCCAGCCGCCGCAGCGCGGCGCAGTGCAGCACACGGGCCCGGTCCCGGGCGAAATCGGTGCGGGTCTCGGTGCCCGTGCCCGGCAGCGCGGCACCCTTGGGCCGTTCGACCACCAGGCGCTGGCGGTCGAACTCGCTGTAGGGATCACGCGACGTGAGATCAGTGGACACCGACGCACAGTCTGCCAGGGGTGATCGCCCGGTCAGCACAGCCGTGCGGGCGTGCCGCACTACATTGGCGGACATGCGTGTCGCCCGCCTCCTCTCCATGTTGCTCGCCGTCCTGACCGTCGGACTCCTGTGCGCACCGGGAGCGGCGGCCGAGCCGCCGCTGCGGCTGCCCACCTACGTCACCGACAACGCCGGCGCCCTCGACGCGGCAGGCAAGGCCGAGGTGCAGGGTGCGGTGGACCGGCTGTACAACGAGCGGCGGCTGCGGCTGTGGGTGGTGTTCGTCGAGACCTTCGACGGCCAGAACGCACAGGCGTGGGCGCAATCCACCTACCGGATCAGCGATCTGGGCAGCCAGGACGCGATCCTTGCGGTGGCCACCGGCGACCGCGCCTACGCGCTGCTCGCCCCCACCGAGGCGGTGCGCGGGGTCGACGTCGACAAGGTCCGGCGTGACGACGTGGAACCGCTGCTGCGCACCGGCGACTGGGCCGGTGCGGCGGTGGCGGCGGCCCAGGGGCTGGCCGGCGGCGGTGGCGGTGGCGGGTCGGTCAGCTGGGTCGCCATGCTGGTGCTGCTCGGCGTGATCGGGCTGATCCTGGCCGCGCTGGTGGTGTGGCAGCGTCGCCGCAGGCGCAAGCGCCGCGAGGCCGAGTTCGCCGCGGCGCAGCGGCTGGACCCGTCGGACCCCGACGCGCTGGCGTCGGTGCCGCTGGACGCGCTCGACGACCTGTCCCGCAAGATCGTCGTCGACGTCGACAACGAGGTGCGCACCAGCGAGAGCGAATTGGCGCTGGCGGTCGAGGAATTCGGCGAGCAGGACACCGCCGCGTTCACCCGGGCGGTGGCCAACGCCAAGAAGACGCTGACTCAGGCGCTCAACGTCCGGCACATCCTCGACGACGCGGTGCCCGAGACCCCGAGGCAGCGCCGCGATCTGCTCACCCGGGTCATCGTGTCCGCCGCGAAAGCCGATCAGGAACTCGAAGCGCAGCGGGAGGCGTTCGCCGGGCTGCGCGACCTGGTGATCAACGCGCCCACCCGGCTGGACGCGCTGACCCAGAAGATGATCGACCTGACCGCGCGGCTCACCCCCGCCGAGCAGACGCTGGAGCAGCTGAAGTCCCAGTTCGCCGAGACCGCACTGGTTTCGGTGGCCGACAACATCGAGGAGGCCCGGCAGCGGCTGGCGTTCGCCGACCAGAGCATCGGCACGGCCCGCAGCCTGGTGTCGCGGCCGGCCGACAGCCAGGCCGGTCTCGTCGATGCCATCCACGGCGCCGAGGCCGCGCTCGGCCAGGCCCGCACCCTGCTCGACGCGGTGGACAGCGCCGCCACCGACATCAACCGTGCGGTGGCCGGTCTGCCCGCCGTCATTGCCGACATCCAGAACGGCATCAACCAGGCCGGGGCCCAGCTGGCGCAGGGTTCGGTCGCGGTGGCCACCGAGCTCAGCACGGCCAGAGACGCCGCGGTGCAGGCGGTTTCGTTCGCCCAGAGCGAGGGTGGCGCCGACCCGCTGGGCGCGTTCACCCGCCTGACGCAGGCCGACGCCGAGCTGGACCGGCTGCTGGCCGAGGTCGCGCAGGAGCGGGAGACCATCGAGCGGCTCAGCCGCACCTACGACCAGGCGCTGTTCAACGCGCAGTCGCGGGTGCGGGCGGTGTCGGACTACATCGACACCCGGCGCGGCGCCGTCGGCCCGGAGGCGCGGACCCGGCTCGCTGAGGCCGTCCGGCAGTTGCAGGCTGCCCGCGACAAGCGCGAGACGAACCTGAACGAGGCCATCGCGCACGCCAACGGCGCCGCGATGCTCGCCGCCCAGGCGCAGTCCCTGGCCAACGCGGACGTCGCCGCCGCCCAGCGGCACTTCAACGGGCCGCGCGGCGGCGGTGGCGGTCAGATGGGCGCTGTGGTCGGCGGCATCCTGATCGGCAACCTGCTCTCGGGCGCACTGCGGGGCGGCTTCGGCGGCGGCGGCTTCGGTGGCGGGTTCAGCGGCGGTGGCGGTGGATTCGGCGGCGGC
>NZ_BCRS01000084.1 GCF_001552715.1 Mycolicibacterium vaccae NBRC 14118 = CIP 105934
GAGCCACAGCGCCCGCGGTCCGCCCAGCACCGCGAGCACCTCGGTGCGGCCCACCGAGGACGGCACCTGGTCGCCGACGCCGTCGGGCAGCCGGGCCGGCGCGGCCATGATGGCGCCGTAGTCGGCGCCCGCGCGCAGCGTGGACCGGAACCGCCGGCGCAGCACCCGGATCGCCAGCCGCCGGTGCGGCGGATCCAGGACCACCTTGGTCAGCCACGCGCCCAACCCGAGTCCGTACCCGCGCGCCTGCACCAGGAGCGCCTCGTTGTCGCTGCGGTGCCGGTGCCACACGATCGCCGCCGGTTCGGTGGCCAGTGCGTCACCGGCGGTGAGCACGCGGAAGAACAGGTCGAGGTCCTCGCCGCCCTGCGAGGCCGTGCCGGCCCCGAGCGCCTCGTCGAAACCGCCGAGCTGAAGCACACGGTCGCGCTTGACGGCGAAGTTGGCTCCGGTGCCGAAACGGCCCACCTGGAACGGGAACAGCGGCTGGTCGGCCGGCGGGTCGGCCATGCTGTACACCCGGCGCTGCAGCGAACCTGCCCATGTCACCCGCCGGTCGAAGTAGGCCTGCGCCGCGGTGCGCAGTTCGCCGCTGGGGACCAGGCCGGACACGCAGGACACCTGCGGCGCCCGGCCGAAACCGGCGGCCAGTGCGCGCAGCCAGTGCCGGTCGACGACGACGTCGTCGTCGGTGTAGGCCACCACGGGGTGACGCGCCTGGCGCAACCCGGTGTTCCTGGCCGCCGACAACCCGGGTACCGGCTCCTCGACGTAGCGGACCCTCGCGTCGGCGCACCGGCGCACCACCGATTCGGTGGCGTCGGTGCGCGGGGCGTTGTCGACCACGACCACTTCGAAGTCCGGATAGTCCAGCGTCAGCACCGAACTCAGCGCGTCGGCGAGTTGGTCAGGACGTTCTCTGGTGCACAGCACCACCGAGATCGCGGGCAGCCGGTCCGCGTCCGCGGGGGCGTCGAGATCCGGAAGAGGCGGGACGGGCAGCCGCACCACGTCGTCGTCGATGGGCGCCTCGACGAAGGCCACGGGATGGCGGCGGTGCCGCACCAGCACCCGCGCCGCCCGGTAGCCCTCGGCGTGGCGCGGCACGAACTCGACCTCGCCTCCGGGAACAGGCTCGTCGAGGTCGAGCATGCCGACCCAGCGCGCATGCGGCCAGGTCGGCGGGCCCGGCGACGGCATCGCGGGGGCGACGGTGCGCGGCGGCGTCACGGGGCGGTCACCCGGACCCAGTCCACGAGCATGGTCGACGGGTTGGGGGTGGACTCGTCGGGCGGGCCGGGCCAGTCACCGCCGACGGCGACGTTGAGCAGCAGGAAGAACGGCGCGTCGAACACCCACCGGCTCCCCTCGGCCAGGTCGGCAGGGGTGACGCTGAACAGCGTGACGTCGTCCACGCCGGTGACGATGCGGCCGGGCGTGCGCTCCACCCAGTAGGTCCGGAACTGACCGGCCAGCGGGAACGGAACCGGCCCGGAGGCCGAGATCTGTTCACCGCGCGGCGATCCCGCGCGTGGAAGGTGCACGCCGGTGTGGAACTCGCCGGCGTGGTTGAGCGTCTCGATCACGTCGATCTCCCCCGCGGCCGGCCACCCGGCCCTGTCGATGTCGCTGCCGAGCAGCCAGAACGCCGGGTGCAACCCGGCCCCGGCGGGCAGCTTGATGCGCGCCTCCGCGCGGCCGGTGGTGAACTCGACGCTGCCCTGGGTGGTGATCCGCGCCGAGGTGATCCAGTCCAGGGACTCCCCCCGGGCGCTGATCGCCAGGTGTCCGGCGCCGTCCAGGCTGACGTTCTCGGGGCTGTCGGTGTAGGTCTGCATTTCGTTGTTGCCCCACCCGCCGCCGCCGGTCTGGAAGCGCCACTGCGGTGAGGGCCGCGCCCCGGCGGGTCCGTCGAAGTCGTCGGCGAAGACGACCCGCGGTCCGCCCGGTTCCGCGTTGCCGACCGGTGGGGGCGCCGAGCACCCGGTGAGCGCCATCGCCGACGCCAGCGCGGCGACCCGGATCGACAGCCGAAATCTGCGTTGTGTCACGGTGTTTCCTCGACAACTTCCCGTGCCTGCGGATCGTGCGCGCGGGTGCGGACGAATCCGGTGGTGCCGACCGCGAGGACGGCCGCCAGGATGCCGTAGATCGCCATGCGCTGCGCACCGCCGGACCCGAACACCGTGTGCCCGCCCATGTAGGCCAGGTAACCGACCAGGCTCACCACGGAGCAGGCGAGCGCGACGCCCCGGCGCTCGGACGACATCGCCGACCCCGAACTCAGCGCGAGGAACAACACCGCGACCGAGCCGAGGGTCATGAACATCACGACGAACGTCAGATTCCAGGCGTAGTCCACCCGGTAGGTCACCAGGCCCGAGGCGGCCAGGCCCCACCCGGCGACCGCCAGAGCCAGCGCGGGGCCCCGGTCGACCCGCCGCTGCACCAACAGGCTCACCGCGACGAACGTGACCGCGAGTCCCGTCACCACCAGGCCGGCGTTCATCGCGGGATAGAGCTCGCTGCACGGCCAGTCGCCCGCGGGTCCGCAGAACGCGACGCCGAGAGGGCCGAGTTGCTCGCGGCGGTAACCGTAGTGGCCCCGCCACGTCGCCGAGACCACCCACTCGGCCACGAAGTAGGCCAGCGGCGCCAGCGCCCACCAGGCCGTGATCCGCGGATTCGCCAGCCACGCCGCGATCCTCGTCATCGCGCCCCCTGTCGGCGCAGCATCGCGATCGCCAGCCCGGTCAGGTAGCCGGCGGTGGTGCTCAGCAGTCCGAACGCCAGCGCAACCACCCGGGCCGGATACCGACGGGCGCGCCACATTCCGGACGGCAGTGTCCTGGTGGTGTAGGCCCGCTCGCTGCGCAGCGCCGGACCGCTTCCGCAGAGCCGGGCCAGCGTCGCCTTGCTGCGGCCTTCGTGGAAGCAGCGGCTCGCGAAGTACGACAACGTAGTGCGGTCTGCGGGCACCGCGTGCGACACGGCGAACCCGGTGCGGCGGATGATCCGTGCGCCCGGATCGCGGCGGGCGAGTTCGATGCCCATCATCGTCTCCTCGCAGCCCGCGGGCAGGCTGCCGACCCGGCCGAGTTCGTCGCAGAACCCGCCGATGCCGGCGAGTTCGCTTCTGCGCACGGCCATCGCGGCGCCGATCGGGTTGCGGATTGCGGCGCCGTCGGGTGGCAGCCCCCGGTAGTCACATCCGACGACCCAACCGAACTCCGGGGGGAACCACGCCGGTCGCCGCCCGGCATGCCAGGACGGATGGACCGCCCCTCCGAGGGCGGTCACGGTGGAGTCGGTGAACGCCGAGCGTGCGTCGCCGAGCGCGTCGGGGTGCAGCACCGCGTCGTCGTCGAGGAATACGACGACCTCACCGGAGGCAGCCTGCAGGCCGGTGTTCCTGGCGCCGGCGAGTCCGCGCCGGAACCGGTTGGGCAGCAACGTCACCGATGCGCCGTAGGCGTCCTGCAGGTCCCGTTGCAGGACCTCGTTGCCGTCGACGACGAGGATCAGCTCGTCGTCGGAGCCCAGTTGACGCAGCACCGCGCTGACTGCTTCGCCGAGCATCTGCCTGCGGGCACTGCTGTAGCAGCAGATCACCACGCTCACCGGGATCGCGACCGGTTCGGTGTCCTCAAGCGGTAGTGGGTGCGCGGTCACCGCGACCAACCGGCGCCG
Source organism: Mycolicibacterium vaccae NBRC 14118 = CIP 105934 (assembly GCF_001552715.1). Classification (GTDB taxonomy): domain Bacteria; phylum Actinomycetota; class Actinomycetes; order Mycobacteriales; family Mycobacteriaceae; genus Mycobacterium; species Mycobacterium vaccae. The sequence continues at coordinate 3,691 of NZ_BCRS01000084.1, forward strand.
GCGGCGGCACGTGTCGCCCGGTGCTGCCGGCGCTCGCGGTCGATGGTGCGCAGCACCCGCAGCCCGTCGGTCACCGCATTCAGGTTGGAGCGCCCGTAGATCCGCCTGCCCTCGAAGCTGCCCACCTCGTGGATCAGCCAGCCGCTGCGTGCGGCCCGAACGTTGATGACGGTCTCGATCTCGAATCCGTCGCCCCACTGCGGGTCCGGCAGATCGGTCGCGGGCAGGTCGAGGCAGTACAGGTTGCGCCGCCAGAATGCGTTGTAGCCATAGCACAGATCGCTGAACTGCGTCCTGAACAGACGGTTCACCAGCCAGTTGAGCCCCTTGTTGCCGAGCCGCCGGAAGTGGGTGATGTCGTCGCTGCCCCCGCCCGAGGAGAACCGGCTGCCCTTGGCCAGGTCGGCGCCGCCGACGAGCGCGTCGACGAACCTCGGGATCTCGGCCGGATCGGTCGAACCGTCGCCGTCGATCATCACGATGATGTCCCCGGTGGCGGCCAGGAAACCGCACGCGAGCGCGTTGCCCTTGCCGGCGCGGCTCTGCTCGATCACGGTGGCGTGGGGCCACAGCCGGCGCGCCTCGTCGGCGGTGCCGTCGACGGATCCGCCGTCGACGACGACGATCTCGTCGACCGGCGGCATCCGCTGCGCCACGTAGGACAGGTTGCGCGCCTCGTTGCGCACGGGCAGGACCACGGTGACGGTGGGCCGGCCCCCGTCGGGCCGCGCAGGCTCGTCGATATTTGCCAGCAGATTGCTGATGTCTGCCGGAACGCGCACGTCGGACTCCGGAACGATCTCCGTCACGTGGTCAAACTCCTTGTCCTACCTTGCTTCTGCGCAGTCTGCAACGGAGCGCACTTGGGGTTGACGAGATAGGCCGTGACTCAGACGGCCATTAGCTGAGGGTTACCTTAGTCAACCGGAGGCCAGTTGTGGCCGCTCCCTCGCCGGGTATGATCATCATCACAAGTTTGGGTAGCCTAAGCAAACTCGCGCGGCTTTAGTATCGTGAGCCTGCGGTCATCGACGGCCCTTTCCCACGTTCTCGCCTCGCCACTTAGGACCCACCGATGCCGACGACAGGCCGCCCCACCGCCCCCGGTCTCGGCATCGACATCGCCGCGGTGATGACGTCGAGCGCCGCCACCGGGGTGCTCGGCTTCGTGTTCTGGACGGTGGCCGCGCGCGGTTACGACGCGGCCGAGGTCGGCCGTGCGTCGGCGATCATCTCGTCGGCGACCCTGATCGCGATCCTGGCCAATTTCAGCCTCGGCAGCCTCTACGAACGCTTCCTGCCCCTGGCCGGCGGACACGCCCAACGGGTGGTGCGCACCGGTATCGCGTTCGTCTCGTGCACCGCCCTGCTGTTCGGAATCGTGTTCGTCCTGCTCGGTCCCCGCGCCGCACTGTTCCCGAACTGGCCTGAGGCGGTGCTGTTCCCGGCGTTCGTGGCGGTGCTGGCGGTGTACGCGCTGCAGGACCAGATCCTGATCGGGCTGAGCCGGGCCCGGATGATCGCGACCAAGAACATCGGCCAGTCCACCGCCAAACTCGTCGTGGTGGCGGCGCTGATCCCCCTGGGCACCGGGGCCGCGATCGTGTGGTCCTGGGTGCTGCCCGCCGCGGTGATCACCGCAATCATCGCGCTGGTGGTGATCCGGCGGGAGACCGCAGGGCGCGACGGGGCCGCCACCCTGCCGCCGCGGCGCGAACTGGTCCAGTTCTTCGCCAGCTCGTACGCCATCAACGCGGTCGGCGTGACGGTTCCGCTGCTGGTGCCGCTGATCGTCGTCGCCCAGCTCGGCACCGAGATGAACGCGTACTTCTCGATGTGCTGGCTGGTGGTGAACACGCTCGGGGTGCTCGTCGGGGCGACCGCAGCACCGTTCATCGCCACCGCATCCACCCCCGGCGCCGACCTGCGTGCCTGCACAGTGCGTTTCGTTCTGCTGTGCGGCGGCGCCGCGCTCGCCGGCTGCGCGGCCCTGCTGGTCAGCGCGCCGCTGATCCTCGGCATCCTCGGACCGCAGTACGCCGAGCACGGCACCACGCTGATCCGGATCATGGCCCTCACCCTGCCCTCGGTGGCGCTGATGACCGTCTACACCGCACTCGCCCGGCTGCGGCGCCGGTTGCGCCTCGCGGTGGCCGCGCAGCTGCTGCTCGGCATCGTGGTGGTCAGCGGTGTCACGCTGACCACCAGGCGCTGGGGCATCGACGCCATCGGCTACACGTACCTGGCCGCCGAACTGCTCAACACGCTGATCCTGCTGGTGCCCACGGTGCTGCTGCTGCGCAAGGTCGCCGCCACCCCGTCTGGACAGGCCCTCGACTCCACCCCGCCCGTGCTCGCCCGGCCGGACCTGTCCCGCTTCGGCGACGTCGAACACGACTCGGTGACAGCGCGATTCGCCGAGGTCGCGGCACACAAGCCCGACCAGATCGCGCTGCACACCGACCGCGGGTCCCTCAGCTACGGCGAGCTGCACGCCGCCGCAGCAGGTTGGGCCGCGGCGCTGGCCGCTCGCACCGAGCCGAGGTCCGCGGTCGCCCTCGTCGGCGACCTCACCCCGAACACCGCCGCGGTGATCATGGGCAGCTTCGCCTCCGGTGCCCCACTGGTTCCGCTCGACACCGGGCTGCCGGTCGACCGGATGACCCACATCTTCGACGCGCTCGAGCAGCAGGGCCGACCTCTGGGCACCGTGGTGGTCGAGGACGGCGACCGGCTGAGCAGTCAACTCGGGCAACGGTATCCGGTGTGGTCGGCCGACCGGGCCGACGTTGCCGCGGTGCCTGCGGCCGAGGCGCCGCAGCTGGGTGTGCAGACGGTGACCAGCATCCAGTTCACTTCCGGTTCCTCCGGCGAACCCAAGGCGGTCCTGCACGTCAACGGGACGTGGCTCAGCGACTGGATCCTGCACCGCGACCGGTTCGGCATCGTCGACGGCGCGCGGGTCGCGTTGTGCATGCCGGTCAGCTTCGCCGCCGGACTCAACGTGATGATCGGATCGCTGCTCTCGGGTGCAGAGGTGACGGTGGTCGACCCGCGCAGCTGCACCCCCGAGGCCGCGGCCGACCGGCTGACCGACACCGACATCGTCATGTGCACGCCCTCGTTCCTGCAGTCGGTGGCCGATGCCGCGCACGGACGCACCCTGGACCGGGTGCGACGCATCGTCACCACCGGTGAACCGGTGTACGGCAACGTTCTCCGCCGCGCCCGGGCGCTGGCGCCGAACGCGGTGCTCACCAACTGGGCGGGCTCGTCGGAGACGCTGGGCATCGCCCACTTCGACATCTGGCCCGGCGACCCGATACCCGCGGGTGTGGTCCCGGCGGGTGTGGCGGTGCCGCACAAGAGCCTGGCCGTCGACGACCAGGGACGGCTGACCGTGACCTCGCCCTACCTGGCCGCGGGTTATCTCTCCCCCGCCAGCGCCTCGACCACGTTCACCGAGAACCCGGACGGCACCCGTACGTTCGTCACCAATGACCGGGCCCGCATCGACGACGAAGTGTTGGTGGTGCTCGGCCGCATGGACGCGGCGCTCAAGATCCGCGGCTATCTGGTCGAGCCCGCCGAGGTGGAGGCCGCGCTGCTGGACTGCCCCGGCATCCGGGAGGCGCTCGTGGTGGCCGACACCGCGTCCGAGGCGCCGACCCTGACGGCCTACGTCGCGCCCGTGCCCGGTACCCGTACGCCCGCGGTCGCCGACATCCGGGCCCAGTTGCACGAGCGGCTTCCGGCCTGGATGGTGCCCAACCATGTGGTGCTGCTGGAAGCCCTGCCTCGCAACGAGCGTGGCAAGGTCGACCGGCGGGCGCTGCCCGCGCCGGCGCGCGGGCCGATCCTGCCTCCGTCGCCGGGCCTGGAGACCGATATCGCGCTGGCCTGGGCGCGGGTGTTGCGCCTCGACGAGGTGGGCCGCGACGAGAACTTCTATGCCCTCGGCGGAGATTCACTGAACGTCCAGCAGCTCATCACCGCGCTCGGTGACCAACACGGGGTGCGGCTGACGGCCTCGGACGTGGCCAGCGCGCCGACGGTCGCCCAGCTGGCCGAGACGGTGGCCGCGCGCCGGTCCGGAGTGCTTGTCCGGCAAGGTAACCCGTTGGCGCCGACGACGGTGCTGCTGCGTCCGCCGACGACCGGCACCCGGGACACGTTGTTCTGCTTCGCCGGCGCCGGCGCGTCGGCACTGACCTTCGCTCCGCTGGCCGACCGGGTCGACCGCGACACCGCTGTGGTGGCGTTCCAGGCGCAGGGGCTGGAGAACCGGGCCTTCCCGGACTGGACGGTCGGGCGTGCCGCCCGCAGGCACCTGGTGGATCTTCTTGAGCTGCAACCGGAAGGCCCGTACCGGCTGGTCGGTCACTCGCTGGGGGCGTTCATCGCCGTCGACGTCGCCGCCCGGCTGCATTCGCTGGGCCACCACGTCGAACTGGTCGCGATGCTGGACCCGTTTCTGCCGCCGCGGACCGTGCGCGCGGCCCGGCGGCACCTGCCCGGGGTGCGGTCCACCCTGCTCGAGCAGACGCCGGCCGACCGGTCGGTGCTGTGGCGGCACCGGTTGTGGCTTCCGCTGGCCGGGATCGCCGAGGGCACCGCGGAGCAGAAGGTCACCGCGCTGCGCGAGGTCGGTGTCCGGGTCGGCCGGCTACACCGGCCCCGGCCCTACTCCGGGCGAACCCTGTTGGTGCTCAGCACGTTCAACCTCGACGATGACCGGGTGTGGGCGCGGCTGCTGACCGGCGACCTGACCGTCGAGCGCATCCACTGTGACCACGATTCGGTGGTCCGGGATCCGCATGTCGCACGCGTCGTCGATCTGCTCGCCGCGGCGCGGGCGCCGCAGAACGGCTGAGGCCCGTCAGGCCGACAGCGCGGGCTGCCCCGCATCGGCGAGTGCGACCACCGCGCGCGCCGTGCGCAGCGCGGCGCGGGCACGCACACCCGCGGGCGCATTCCACTGCACCGGCGCCTCGACGCTGACCGGTACCGGCGGCAACGCCCGCAGCATCGGCACCACGCCGATGCAGCCCTCCCCCGGGAACAGCCGGGCAGAGCGCCCCTGGCGGCGCAGTTCGTCCACGGATTCCGGGCGCGGGAGCACGGCATCGCAGATCTGCGCGTAGCGGATCCACTCGGCGGGCACCCGGCTCAGATCCTCCGGGGTGGCCAGTTCACGGTCGTAGTGGATCGCGTCGACGAGCAGGCCGGCTCCGCTGTCCGCGCAGCGACCGACGATACGTGCGGCCTCCCCGAGGTTGCGCACCGCTGTCCACGGCATCGGCTCCAGATTCGGCGTCATTCCGAATTCCGCTGCGAGCACGCCGAGTTCGGCGAGATTGTCGGCGGTTCGGCCGTGATCGGGATCGTTGCCGGTGACCAGGACCTGGGTCGCGCCCAGGTAGGCGCCGGTTTCCAGGAACGCGGCGAAGTCGTCGCGCACCCGCGTCTCCGGGCGTAGCCGCAGCACTTCGACGTCGAGGACGAACAACCCGGTGTCGACGAGCCGGCGCCGGGTCTCGCGGATCATCGGGGTGATGCCGACGGTCGGCCGGATCGGCTCCTGCTCGGTGGCCCGGATCAGCCGCAGCCCGACCCCGTCGTAGCCCGCCTCCGCCGCGCAGGCCACCAGCTCGGGCGGGCCCAACTCCAGCACGGTCAGCGGGGCCAGACAGATGGGTCGGGCCTGGTCGGCAACCGGCTTCCGACGGCCTGGCAGAAAGCTCACGGACATTCCTCACTCTCCGGGGTTGCCCCATTCTCGGCGAAAATCTGCCGTGGTGGGCGGCTACCCCCGCCGCCCGGGTGCGTACGGTGTGTGCCATGGCTGAGTTGGATCCCGTACTGCAGAAGGTGCTGGAGGTCGTCCCGTTCCAGCTGACCACCGAGGGCGGCCCCGAGCAGGCCCGGCGCCGGTTCGCGGAACTGCCCCGCAATGCGATCCTTCCTGAGGTCACCGCGCAGGACCGCACTATCGACGGACCGGCGGGACCGATCGCAGTGCGCGTGTACCGTCCGCCGGCCGAGGACGCCGTGCTGCCGGTGGTGGTGTTCATCCACGGCGGCGGCTGGAGCATCGGTGACCTCGACACCTACGACGGCACGGCGCGCATGCACGCCATGGGCGCCGGCGCGGTGGTGGTCTCGGTGGAATACCGGCTGGCCCCCGAGCATCCGTATCCGGCTGCGGTGGAGGACGTCTGGGCCGCCACCCGGTGGGTGACCGACAACGCCGCCGAGCTCGGCGCCGACCCGGAACGGCTGGCCGTGGCCGGTGACTCGGCGGGCGGCAACCTCGCCGCGGTGGTCGCACAGTCGGCCCGCGACGCCGGTATGTCGCTGCGGTTCCAGCTGCTGTGGTACCCGTCGACGACGTTCGACACCTCGCTGCCGTCGTTCACCGAGAACGCCGACGCGCCGGTCCTGAACCTGGCCGCGTGCAAGGGCCTGACCCGCTGGTACGTCGCCGACACTGATCTGTCCGACCCGCCCGCCACCCTGGTGCCCGCGCGTGGCGACCTCGCCGGCCTGGCGCCGGCCTACATCGCCGTCGCCGGGCACGACCCGTTGCGCGACGACGGACTCCGCTACGCCGAACTGCTCACCGCGGCCGACGTGCCGGTCGAGGTGCATCACGCCGAGTCGCTGGTGCACGGCTACCTCGGGTACGCCGGCATCGTGCCCGCGGCCACCGAGGCCACCGACCGAGGGCTGGCGGCGCTGCGTTCGGCGCTGAAGTAGGGAGCAGTCGGCATGGCTGACGTCGGGACGGTGATCGTCGGGGCTGGGTTCGCCGGGATCGGCACGGCGATCGCGCTGGACCGCCGCCGCATGTCCGACTACCTGATCCTCGAGGCCGGCGGCGAACCCGGAGGCACCTGGTACTGGAACACCTATCCGGGCATCGCGGTGGACATCCCGTCGTTCTCCTACCAGTTCTCGTTCGAGCAGAGCACCGCGTGGTCACGCACCTACGCACCCGGCGACGAGCTCAAGGCCTACGCGGCGCACTGCGTGGACAAGTACGGTCTGCGCGCCCGGATCCGGTTCGGGACCACCGTGCGCGCCGCGGATTTCGACGAGGCGGCCGGCCTGTGGCGCCTGACGCTGGAATCGGCCGACGGGCCCGCGACGCTGACCGCGCGCTACCTGGTGAACGCCGGCGGGGTACTGACCGTGCCGAAGGCGCCCGACATCGCCGGGGTGGACACGTTCGCAGGCGCGACGATGCACACCGCGCGCTGGGACCACGACCTCGACCTGCGGGGCAAGCGCGTCGCGGTGATCGGCACCGGCGCGTCAGCGGTCCAGGTCATCCCGGAGATCGCCCCGATCGTCAAGCAGCTCACCGTGTTTCAGCGGACACCGATCTGGTGCTTCCCGAAGTTCGACGTCCCGCTGTCGGCGACGGCGCGGACCCTGCTGCGCCTGCCGTTCGGCAGATCGGTGCAGCGGCTGCTCAGCCAGGCCTTCGTGGAGCTGACGTTCCCGCTGGCGGCGCAGTACTTCACGGTCAACCCGATGGCGAAGCGGATGGACGCCGTCGGGCGGTCGTATCTCCGCCGCCAGGTGCACGACCCCGTGGTGCGCGACAAGCTCACCCCGCGCTACGCCGTCGGCTGCAAGCGGCCGGGCTTCCACAACACCTACCTGTCGACGTACAACCGCGCCGACGTCGAGCTGGTGACCGAACCGATCGCCGAGATCACCCGCGCCGGTGTGGTCACGGACGACGGCAGGCTGCGGGAGGTGGACGTGCTCGTCCTGGCGACGGGATTCCACGTGCTGGACGCCGAGCACGTCCCGACCTTCCCGGTGACCGGCCCGGGCGGACGGTCACTGGCGCAGTTCTGGGACGAGCACCGGCTGCAGGCCTATGAGGGCGTCAGCATTCCGGGCTTCCCGAACTTCTTCACGGTGTTCGGCCCGTACGGCTACGTGGGCTCGTCGTACTTCGCGCTGATCGAGGCGCAGACCCGGCACATCGTGCGATGCCTGGCCGAGGCCCGGCGCCGGGGCGCGAACCGGGTCGAGGTGCGCAGCCAGGCCAACGACCGCTATTTCGCCGAGATGATGCGCAAGCGCCATCGCCAGATCTTCTGGCAGGACAGCTGCCGGCGGGCCAACAGCTATTACTTCGACCAGCACGGGGATGTGCCGTTGCGGCCCGCCAGCACGGTGGAGGCGTACTGGCGGAGCCGCCGGTTCCCGATCGACGACTACGAGTTCGCCGCCGTGGAGGTCGTCTCCTAGACGGCTGATTTCAGGTCGTCGACCTTGTTGAGCTGCTCCCACGGCAGGTCGATGTCGGTGCGGCCGAAGTGCCCGTACGCGGCTGTCGGCGCGTAGATGGGGCGCAGCAGGTCCAGGTCGCGGACGATCGCACCGGGACGCAGGTCGAAGACCTCGCCGATGGCCTTCTCGATCTTGACCGGGTCGACGGTCTCGGAGCCGAACGTCTCGACGAAGAGGCCGACGAGCGCGGCCTTGCCGATCGCGTAAGCGACCTGGACCTCGACGCGCTCGGCCAGGCCCGCGGCGACGACGTTCTTGGCGACCCAGCGCATCGCGTACGCGGCCGAGCGGTCCACCTTTGACGGGTCCTTGCCGGAGAATGCGCCGCCGCCGTGGCGGGCCCAGCCGCCGTAGGTGTCGACGATGATCTTGCGGCCGGTCAGGCCGGCGTCACCCATGGGTCCGCCGAGGACGAACTTGCCGGTCGGGTTGACCAGGATCCGCGGCGCCGAGGTGTCCAGCGTCTCGTGGCCCAGTTCGGTGAGCACCGCGTCGATGACGTACTGCTTGATCTCCGGGGCGAGCTGGCTCTCCAGATCGATGCCGTCGGCATGCTGGGTGGACAGCACCACGGTGTCCAGGCGCACCGGGGTCGTGCCGTCGTACTGCACGGTGACCTGGGTCTTGCCGTCGGGACGCAGGTAGTCCAGCGTGCCGTTCTTGCGCACCTCGGTCAGCTTGCGCGACAGCCGGTGGGCCAGCGCGATCGGCAGCGGCATCAACTCGGGGGTGTCGGCGATGGCGTAGCCGAACATCAGGCCCTGGTCGCCGGCGCCCTGCGAGTCCAGCGGATCGGCAGCGCCCTCCACGCGGGTTTCGTGCGCGGTGTCGACGCCCTGGGCGATGTCCGGGGACTGCGCGCCGATACCGATGTTCACGCCACAGGTCAGGCCGTCGAAGCCCTTCTCCGAGCTGTCGTAGCCGATCTCCAGGATGCGCTCCCGGACGGTGTTGGTGATGTCGGCGAAGGCCGTCTTGGCGGCCGTGGTGACCTCACCGACGACGTGCACCTGGCCGGTCGTCACCAGTGTCTCCACCGCGACGCGGGATTTGGGATCTTCGGCGAGCAATGCGTCGAGCACCGAGTCGCTGATGGCGTCACAGATCTTGTCGGGGTGTCCTTCGGTCACCGACTCACTGGTAAACAGCCGAGCTTCACTCACGTCCGATTCCTTCCACTCAAGCGAACCTGAGATAGTTAGTCAGTCAACTTATACCCGCGGAGGCGACGCCGCGCCGGGTGCCTCTAGCACCCAAGCGTGTCCCCCCGCTGCGCGCAACCCTTACGCGCACTGACGTGTGCTGTGCCGGCCTACCCTCCACCGGAGTGCAGGAAAGCTGCGATCGCGTCCACAATACGACTCGCGATGACGGTCTTCGACCCGTGCTCCAACGCCGTCTCCGTGCCGTCGGCCGACAACAGCCATCCGTCGTTGTGGTCGACCTCGAAGGCCCGGTTCTCCCCGACCGCATTGACCACCAGCAAATCGCAGCCTTTGCGCTTCAGCTTGGCCCGGGCGTGGAACAGCACGTCCCCGTTCGCGTCGCCGGTCTCGGCGGCGAATCCGACGATGGCCTGCATGTTCGGCAGCTGTCCGTCTGTGCGTGCCCGGACCGCGCCGGCCAGCACGTCGTCGTTGCGGATCAGCTCGATGGTGGGGTCGCCCTCTTCGGTCGGCCCCTTCTTGATCTTGTTCGTGGCCGGATTCGCCGGCCGGAAGTCGGCCACCGCGGCGGCCATCACGAGCACGTTCGCGTCCGGCGCGTGCTTGGACACCGCGTCGCGCAGCTGCGCGGCCGATCCCACGTGGGCGACGTGCACGCCGGCCGGGTCGACGAGCCCGGCGGTGTTACCGGCGATGAGGGTGACGTCTGCGCCGCGCTGGGCCATCACCCGGGCCACCGCGTAGCCCTGCTTGCCGGAGCTGCGGTTACCGATGAAGCGCACCGGGTCGATCGGCTCGCGGGTGCCGCCTGCGGTCACCAGGACCTTCACGCCGGCCAGGTCGTAGGGCAGCGCGTCGGCGCGGGCCAGCAGCAGCTGGGCCAGCGTGCTGATCTCCTCGGCCTCGGGAAGTCGTCCGGGCCCGGTGTCGGCGCCGGTGAGCCGGCCCGAAGCCGGTTCCATCACGATTGCTCCGCGCTTGCGCAGCGTCGCCACGTTCTCGCTGGTCGCCGGGTGCAGCCACATCTCGGTGTGCATCGCCGGCGCGTAGAGCACCGGACAACGCGCGGTCAGCAGTGTCGCGGTGAGCAGGTCGTCGGCGCGCCCGACGGCGGCCCGGGCCAGCAGGTCGGCGGTGGCCGGAGCGACGACGACGAGGTCTGCGGTCTGGCCGATCCGCACATGCGGCACTTCGTGGACGTCCTCGAAGACCCCGGTGTGCACCGGATGACCCGACAACGCTTCGAAGGTCGCGGCGCCGACGAAACGCAGCGCGGATTCGGTGGGGACCACCCGCACGCTGTGCCCGGCTTCAGTCAGCTGGCGGACCACCGAGGCGGCCTTGTAGGCAGCGATGCCACCGGCGACGCCGACGATGATCCGCTTGCGCTCCACTGGGGGGCCGCCCCGGCTACTCGCCCTCGGTGTGTTCGAGGAGGTCGCCGTGGATCTCGCGCATCGCGATCGACAGCGGCTTCTCCTGCAGACCCGGCTCGACGAGCGGGCCGACGTATTCGAGGATGCCGTCGCCGAGCTGGTTGTAGTAATCGTTGATCTGGCGGGCGCGCTTGGCGGCGTAGATCACCAGCGCGTACTTGCTCGACGCGCGGTCCAGCAGCTCGTCGATGGGCGGGTTGGTGATGCCCAGCGGTGTGTCGTAGGCGCTGGCGGCGGCCGGATCGATGCCCACCGGGTCGGCGTGCGGGGTGCTCACGTAGAAGTTCTCCTGGCGATTGTGAAGATGAAGCGTCGGATGGTGCAGGGGGCGATCAAGCCTGGTCGTGCCGCACCGGCGCGTGGGCCACCAGCAAGGATACCAATTCTGCGCAGGCAGACTCCAATTGCCCGTTGACGACGACGCGGTCGAAGTCGCCCTGCGCCGCCAACTCGTCCCTGGCGGTCTGCAGCCTGCGTGCCCGCACCTCGGGTGTCTCGGTGCCACGGCCGACCAGGCGGCGCTCCAGCACCTCCCAGCTGGGGGGCGCCAGAAACACGGTGGTCACTTCGGGCAACGCCCGCTTGACCGCACGCGCACCGGCCAGGTCGACCTCGATCAGGACCGGACGACCCGCCTCGGTGGCTGCGCGCACCGGCGCGGCCGGGGTGCCCGAGCGGTGCAACCCGCCGTGGATGTCAGCCCATTCGAGGAGCGCGCCCTCGTCGATGAGCTGCTGAAATCGCTCTGCCGTCACGAAGAAGTAGTCCACTCCATCGACTTCACCGGGCCGCGGGGCGCGCGTGGTCACCGAGACGCTGAAGTACATGTCCGGGACCCGTTCACGCAGGCACCGGACGACGGTGGACTTTCCGACGGCAGAGGGGCCGGACAACACCAGGACCGCTGCCCTGGACGCGTCGTCCGGCCCTCTGCCCTCGCTCACAGCCCCTTTAGGAAAAGTCGAACTTTTCCAGCAGGGCTTTGCGCTGGCGATCGCCGAGTCCACGCAAGCGGCGGGTCGGGGCGATCTCGAGTTCGGTCATGATCTCCTGCGCCTTGACCTTGCCCACCTTGGGCAGGGCCTCCAGCAGCGCGGAGACCTTCATCTTGCCCAGGACTTCGTCGGTCTCGGCGTCCTTGAGCACCTGCTTGAGGTTGGTGCCGCCGCGCTTGAGCCGGTCTTTGAGCTCGGCTCGCGCTCGACGTGCGGCAGCAGCCTTCTCCAACGCTGCCGCGCGCTGTTCGTCGGTCAACTGGGGAAGGGCCACGGGTTTCCTCCGTATCGTCCATCAACTGATTTGTCTCGGCTGGTAGTGGCGGAACCAGAACCAGCCAGCGTGGACGACCGTACCCACGCAGACTGACGAAAGCTAACCCCACCCCCGGCTACTGGCATCAAAACCCCAGCGTGTAGCGCGCTGCCGTGCACCCGACGAGCCCGCGCGGACAGGGTGCCGGCGCACTCCTGCCGATGGCCCTCGATGCCAAACAGCCTGCATACGGCGGGTATTCGGGTTTCCAGGGTGTTTGCCGGCGAAACTTCCCGACGTGCGGCCTCCCGGCACGTGGCGCGGTGGCGCGATCGTCGAAGAATTTCCCTGGTCACCGCGTGTCGGGCGTGTCGCAACGGGCCGATGCGACGAGCGTCACCGACCGCCCAGATGGGCGACCGCGTCGCGCATCCGCGCGGCCGCGTCACGCAGCTTCGCGAGGTCCGGACCGGCGCGCAGCACCTCACGGGAGACCGCGGGCAGCAGCTGGCCCGGAGCCGCCCCTCCGAGGCCCGCCAGGGCCTCCGGACGACCGCCCTGGGCGCCGACCCCCGGCACCAGCACGGGGCCGTCCAACGCGCTGACGTCGGGCGGGTCGGTCAACGTCGCGCCGACCACCACCCCGACGTTGCCGCTGCCGGTGGCGCGGTTGACCTCGGCGGCCGCGTCCACGATGGACTGCGCCACGGTGCGCCCGCCCGGTTCGACCGCGCGCTGCACCGTCGCGCCTTCCGGATTGGACGTCGCAGCCAGGACGAAGACCCCACGGTCGTGTTCACGCGCGGTGTCCAGCAGCGGCTGCAGCGAGCCGAACCCCAGGTACGGCGACGCGGTCACCGCGTCGGCGGCCAGGGGCGAGTCACCGGCCCAGGCAGCCGCGTAGGCGGCCATGGTGGACCCGATGTCGCCCCGCTTGGCGTCGGCGAGCACCAGCACCCCGGCTTCCCGCAGATCGGCGATGGTGCGCTCCAGCACGGCGTAGCCGGCCGAGCCGTACGCCTCGAAGAACGCCACCTGCGGCTTGACCACCGCGAACTCCTGGAACGCCGCCACACACAACTCGCTGAACGCGGCCAGGCCGACGGCGTCGGTGCTCAGCCCCCAGGCCCGCAACAGTTCGGGGTGCGGGTCGATGCCCAGGCACAGCGGGCCCCGCCGCGCCATGGCGCCGGACAGGCGCTCCCCGAACCCGCTCACCGTCAGGACCCCAGAGTGCTGTGCAGTTCCTGCAGCGACATCACGCCGATGTCGCCGCGGATGCCCGCCTCGATGCCCTGCACGGCTGCCGAGGCGCCCTGCACCGTGGTCACGCACGGAATGTTCATCGACACCGCGGCCGACCGGATCTCGTACCCGTCGATGCGCGGCCCGGAGTTGCCGTAGGGGGTGTTGATCACCATGTCGACATCGCCTGCCCTGATCGCGTCCACCGCGGACCGCGCGGGGCGCTCCGGGCTGGGCTCCTCGAAGTGCTTGCGCACCTCGCTGCACGGAATCCCGTTGCGCCGCAACATCTCCGCGGTGCCCTCGGTGGCCAGGATCTTGAAGCCCAGGTCGGCCAGCCGCTTGACCGGGAACACCAGCGAGCGTTTGTCCCGGTTGGCCACCGACACGAACACCGTGCCCTGCGACGGCAGCGAGCCGTAGGCGGCGGTCTGGCTCTTGGCGAACGCACTGCCGAAGTCGTGGGCGATGCCCATCACCTCGCCGGTGGACTTCATCTCCGGTCCGAGCAGTGAATCGATCTGCGAGCCGTCGGATTTGCGGAACCGGTGGAAGGGCAGCACCGCCTCCTTGACCGCCACCGGCGCGTTGCGCGCAGTCATGGCGCCGTCGCCGGTGCGCGCCAGCACACCCTCTTCTCTGAGCTGGGCGATGCTCGCGCCCAGCATCACCCGGGCACACGCCTTGGCCAGCGGAACCGCGGTGGCCTTGGAGACGAACGGCACGGTGCGGCTGGCGCGCGGGTTGGCCTCCAGCACGTAGAGGACGTCGTCTTTGAGCGCGTACTGCACGTTGAGCAGGCCGACCACCCCGATCCCGAACGCGATCGCCTCGGTGGCCTGCCGCACCGCCTCGATGTCGCTGCGGCCCAGGGTCACTGGGGGCAGTGCACACGCCGAGTCGCCGGAGTGGATACCGGCCTCCTCGATGTGCTCCATCACCCCGCCGAGGTAGACCTCGGTCCCGTCGCAGAGCGCGTCCACGTCGATCTCGATCGCGTCTTCCAGGAAGCGGTCGACGAGCACCGGATGTTCCGGCGACAGCTGGGTGGCGCGGGTGATGTAGCCCTCGAGGGTGTCCTCGTCGTAGACGATCTCCATGCCGCGCCCGCCGAGCACGTAGGAGGGCCGGACCAGCACCGGGTAGCCGATCTCGGCGGCGATCCGCCGGGCCTGGTCGAAGCTGGTGGCCATGCCGAAGCGCGGCGCGGGCAGTCCGGCCCGGCGCAGCACCTCGCCGAACTCGCCGCGGTCCTCGGCGAGATCGATGGCCTCCGGCGGGGTGCCCACGATCGGGACGCCCGCCTTCTCCAGCCGTTCGGCGAGCCCGAGCGGGGTCTGTCCGCCGAGCTGCACGATGACCCCGACCACGCCGGGGCCGCCGTCGCCGGAAGCCTGTTCGGCGTAGTAGATCTCCAGCACGTCCTCAAACGTCAGCGGCTCGAAGTACAGCCGGTCGGCGGTGTCGTAGTCCGTGGACACCGTCTCCGGGTTGCAGTTGATCATCACGGTCTCGAAGCCCGCGTCGCTGAGCGTGGTCGCCGCGTGCACGCAGCTGTAGTCGAACTCGATGCCTTGTCCGATGCGGTTGGGCCCGGAGCCCAGGATCAGCACCTTGGGCCGTTCGGTCTGCGGGGCGACCTCGGTCTCGGCGGCCGGGTCGAGTTCGTAGCTGCTGTAGTGGTACGGCGTCTTGGCCTCGAACTCGGCGGCGCAGGTGTCCACGGTCTTGAACACCGGGTGGATGCCGAGCCGTTGCCGCAGCGCGCGCACCCCCATCTCCCCCGCCAGTTCCGGGCGCAGCGCCGCGATCTGACGGTCCGACAGTCCGTGGTGCTTGCTGCGGCGCAACAGGTCGGCGCCCAGCACCGGGGCGTCGATCACCTCGGCGCGCAGTCGCACGAGCCCGCTGATCTGGTCGACAAACCACGGGTCCACCCCGGAGGCCTCGGCCACCTGTTCGACGGTGGCCCCCAGGCGCAGCGCGTATTCGATGTCGTAGAGCCGGCCGTCGGTCGGCGTGCGCAACCGGGTCAGCACCTCATCAACGTCACCGTCGGGGTCCGCGGCGGTCCAGAAGCCGCTCCGGCTGGTCTCCAGCGACCGCATCACCTTGCCGAGGGCCTCGATGAAGTTGCGGCCCAACGCCATCGCCTCGCCCACCGATTTCATCGTGGTGGTCAGGGTGGCGTCGGCGCCGGGGAACTTCTCGAACGCGAACCGGGGCGCCTTGACCACGACGTAGTCCAGGGTCGGCTCGAAGCAGGCCGGCGTCTCCTTGGTGATGTCGTTGACGATCTCGTCGAGGGTGTAGCCGATCGCCAGCTTCGCCGCGATCTTGGCGATCGGGAAGCCGGTGGCCTTCGAGGCCAGCGCCGAGGACCGCGACACGCGCGGGTTCATCTCGATGACGATCAGCCGACCGTCCGTGGGGTTGACCGCGAACTGGATGTTGCAGCCGCCCGTGTCCACCCCGACCTCGCGCAGGATCTCGATGCCCAGTGTGCGCATGGTCTGGTACTCGCGGTCGGTCAGCGTCATCGCCGGGGCGACGGTCACCGAATCGCCGGTGTGCACACCCATCGGGTCGAAGTTCTCGATCGAGCACACCACCACGACGTTGTCGCGGCCGTCGCGCATCAGCTCGAGCTCGTACTCCTTCCACCCGAAGATGGATTCCTCGATGAGCACGTTCGCCGACGGCGACGCCGCCAGACCTTCGCCGGCCATCCGCTCGACGTCCTCGGCCGAGTACGCCATGCCGGAGCCGAGACCGCCCATCGTGAAGCTGGGCCGAACCACGACCGGCAGGCCGAGGTCGGCGACGGTGTCGCGCACCTCGTCCATCGTGAAACACACTCGGCTGCGGGCGGACTCGCCGCCGACCTTGGTGACGATGTCCTTGAACTTCTGCCGGTCCTCGCCGCGCTGGATGGCGTCGATGTCCGCGCCGATCAATTCGACGCCGTAGCGCTCCAAGGCGCCGTTCTCGTACAGCTTGACCGCGGTGTTCAACGCGGTCTGGCCGCCGAGGGTGGCCAGCAGCGCGTCGATCTTGTTGCCGCGCTCGGCCTGCTGCGCGATGACCTTCTCGACGAACTCCGCGGTGATCGGTTCGACGTAGGTGTGGTCGGCGTACTCGGGGTCGGTCATGATCGTGGCCGGGTTCGAGTTGATCAAGGTGACCTGCAGGCCCTCGGCCCGCAGCACCCGGCACGCCTGGGTGCCGGAGTAGTCGAACTCCGCGGCCTGGCCGATGAGGATCGGGCCGGACCCGATGACCAGGACGTGGTTCAGATCTGGGCGACGTGGCATTAGTTGGACTCCCCGGGCTTGCCCTGGTTCATGAGGTCGATGAACTGATCGAAGAGGTATTCGGCGTCCCGCGGGCCCGCGGCCGCCTCGGGGTGGTACTGGACCGAGAAGGCGCGGCCGTTGCTGAGCCGGACCCCTTCCACCACACCGTCGTTGGCGCAGGTATGGCTGACCTCGGCCTGACCGAACGGCGTGTCGAAGGTCTGGCCCGCCTCGCCTTCGAGCGCGAAGCCGTGGTTCTGCGCGGTGATCGAGACCCGCCCGGTGGTGTGGTCGATCACCGGGATGTTGATGCCGCGGTGGCCGAACGCCATCTTGTAGGTCGCCAGCCCGAGCGCCCGGCCCAGGATCTGGTTCCCGAAGCAGATGCCGAACAGCGGGATGCCGGCGTCGAGCACGTCGCGGGTGACGGCGACGATGTGGTCGGCGGTCGCCGGGTCGCCGGGTCCGTTGGACAGGAAGACACCGTCGGGCTTGGCGTCGGCGATCTGCTCGAACGTCGCCGAGGACGGCAGCACCACGCTGCGGATGCCCCGCTTGGCGAAGTTGCGCGGCGTGTTGGTCTTGATTCCCAGGTCCAGCGCGGCCACCGTGAACCGCGGCTGGCCTTCGGGTTCCACCACGTATCCGGCGTCGGTGCTGACCTCGCCGGCCAGGTCGGCGCCGAGCATGGCCTCCTGACCGCGCACCCGGCTGACCAACTCGTCGACCGGCGCCTCCGCGGCGGCGCCGCTGAAGACGCCTGCCTTCATCGAGCCGCGGCTGCGCAGGTGGCGCACCACCGCGCGGGTGTCGATGCCTGCGATGCCGACGATGCCCTGACGTTTGAGCTCGTCGTCGAGGGTGCCGGTGGCGCGCCAGTTCGACGCCCGCGGCGACGGGTCCCGTACGGCGTAGCCCGCCACCCAGATCTTGTCGCCGCGGCTCTCGCTGTCCTCGTGGTTCCAGCCGGTGTTGCCGATCTGCGGCGCGGTGGCCACGACGATCTGGCGGTGGTAGCTCGGATCGGTGAGCGTCTCCTGATATCCGGACATCCCGGTCGAGAACACAGCCTCGCCGAGGGTTTCGCCGACCGCGCCGAAGGTCGTGCCGGTGAAGATCCGGCCGTCCTCCAGCACCAGCAGGGCCTTGTTCGTCATGCCACCTCCTCGGGGAGCCACTTCGCGTAGTCGCCGCGGTCGTCGGCGCGGAACCCGGTGTCGATCTCGGTCCCTGACGGCAGCCGCCAGCGGATCGCCAGGATGCCCTCGTGGGTGAGGGCCTTGCCGGCCAGGTTCTTCTCGGTGCGGATCTCGGAGATGGCGTCGTCGGGTATCCAGATGGGCCCGGCGCCGGTGCGCTGCAACATGATTCCTTCGGGGTAGCGGGTGAGGACGGCTTTGGCGCGGAAGCCGAGGTCGCCGGCGGCGACGCGGTCGTTCCAGTGCGGTGCGAGGGTGCTGCCGATGTAGAGGCCCTTGGTGGCGGGGACGAGCGCGGGCCCGACGCTGTCGGGCAGCGGCGGCAGCGTGCCGATCAGCTGGGCCTGGCGCTCGACGCGGCGTCGCCAACCGCGCATCATCGCCTGGATGATCACGGCGATCAGCAGTGCCAGGATCGCCGCCAGCACCAACGAGGCGACCAGCGTCGGGGTGTTCACTCGGCCACCTTCCCGTCGCGCGCGGTGACCTTCCCGCGCAGCAGCGTGACGGTGACTGTGCCGGGCAGTTCCATGTCCTGGTAGGGCGTGTTGTCCGAGCGGCTGGCCAGCGCCGGACCCCGCACCGTCCAGCTCGCCGCCGGATCGACCACGGTCAGGTTGGCCGGCTCCCCCACCTCCAGCGGCCGGCCCTGGTCCGGCAGCCCGACGATCCGCGCGGGGGCCTCGCTCATCACCCGGGCCACGTCCCGCCAGGTCAGCAGGCCGGGGTTGACCATGGTCTCCACCACGACCGACAGCGCGGTCTGCAGGCCGAGCATGCCGGGCCTGGCGTTGGCGAACTCGCAGATCTTCTCGTGCTCGGCGTGCGGGGCGTGATCGGTGGCGACACAGTCGATCACGCCGTCGGCGAGCGCCTGCCTCAGTGCCTCGGCGTCGCTGGTCTCGCGCAGCGGCGGGTTCACCCGGTTGCGCCCGTCGTAGGTCTGCAGCCGGGTGTCGTCGAGCAGCAGGTGGTGCGGGGTGACCTCGGCGGTGATCGAGATGCCCTGCTCCTTGGCCCATCTGATCAGTTCCACGGTGCCTGCCGTCGAGGCGTGGCAGATGTGTACGCGGGCGCCGGCGTCGCGGGCCAGCAGCGCGTCGCGGGCGACGATCGACTCCTCGGCCGCGCGCGGCCAGCCGGCCAGCCCGAGCCGGGCGGCGTTC
The DNA here is from genome assembly GCF_001552715.1 of Mycolicibacterium vaccae NBRC 14118 = CIP 105934. Classification (GTDB taxonomy): domain Bacteria; phylum Actinomycetota; class Actinomycetes; order Mycobacteriales; family Mycobacteriaceae; genus Mycobacterium; species Mycobacterium vaccae. The sequence goes on from NZ_BCRS01000084.1 coordinate 22,763, forward strand.
GGGCCCTCGTGGGCGACCGCGCCGACGGTCAGCCGGGGCTCCTCGGCGTGCTGGGCGATGAGCACGCCCAGACCCGAGGCGTACTCCAGCGCCCGGCGCATGACCAGCGGATCGTCGACGCAGACACCGTCGTCGGAGAACATCCGGACCTGGCCGGCGCCGGCGGCCATCAGGCCCATCTCGGTGAGCTGCTTGCCCTTGAGCCCGACGGTGACGGCGCCGACGGGGTGCACGTCGACCAGGCCGACCTGCCTGCCGCGGTGCCACACGTGGTCGGTGACCACCACCGAGTCGGCGACGGGGTCGGTGTTGGCCATCGCGAACACCGCCGTATATCCGCCGAGAGCCGCTGCGGCCGAACCGGTCTCGATGTCCTCGGCGTACTCGCGGCCGGGTTCGCGCAGATGGGTGTGCAGGTCGACGAAGCCCGGCAGCAGCACCTGGCCGGTGCAGTCGATCACCGTGTCGTCAGGATCCGCGGTCAGGCCCTCGCCGATCTCGGCGATCTGCCCGTCCCGCACCAGCACGTCGACCGGATCGCCTTCGCCGTAGAGCCGGACTCCCTTGAGCACCGTCATGCGCTGATCGCCTCCTCTTCGGCTCCGACGAGCAGGTGGAACAGCACCGCCATCCGGACGTGAACACCGTTGGAAACCTGTTGCAGCACGGCAGATTGCGAAGAATCCGCCACCGAGTGCGCGATTTCCATGCCGCGCAGCATCGGGCCCGGATGCAGCACCACGGCATGCTCGGCCAGCCGGGCCTGCCGCTTCTCCGACAGCCCGTAACGCACCGAGTACTCGCGGGAAGACGGGAAGAAGCCGCCGTTCATCCGTTCGGCCTGCACCCGCAGCATCAGCACCACGTCGGCCAGCGGCAGCTCGGCGTCGAGTTCCTGCGACACGGTCACCGGCCAGTCCGCGACCCCGACCGGCAGCAGCGTCGGCGGGGCGACGAGCACGACCTCCGCGCCGAGCGTGTGCAGCAGCGCCACATTGGAGCGGGCGACCCGGCTGTGCAGCACATCGCCGACGATCACCACGCGCCTGCCCTCGATGGATCCGAGACGTTGCCGGATGGTCAGCGCGTCCAGCAGCGCCTGGGTGGGGTGCTCGTGGGTGCCGTCGCCGGCGTTGATGACCGACGGGCCGCCGTGCTCGTCGAGGGTCCAGGCGGCCAGCTGCTGGGCGGCGCCGGAGGCGGGATGGCGGATGATCAGCGCGTCGGCGCCCGCGGCGCGCAGCGTCAGCGCGGTGTCGCGCAGCGATTCCCCTTTGGCCACTGAGGATCCCGACGCGCTGACGTTGATGACGTCGGCGCTCATCCACTTGCCGGCCACTTCGAAGGACACCCGGGTCCTGGTGGAGTTCTCGTAGAACATCGTGATGATGGTGCGGCCGCGCAGCGTGGGTAGCTTCTTGACCTCGCGGCCCACCAGCGCCTCGGCGAACCGGTCGGCGTTGTCGAGGATCGCGGTGGCGTCGTCGCGGCTGAGATCGGCCGCGGTCAGCAGGTGCTTCACCTGGCAGGCCCTCCGTAGGGTGCGATGGAGATCACGTCGACGCCGTCGTTCTCGGTGAGCCGGACCTTGACGTTCTCGGCGCGCGAGGTGGGGACGTTCTTGCCGACGTAGTCGGCGCGGATCGGGAGCTCACGGTGCCCGCGGTCGACGAGCACCGCGAGTTGGACCGCCTTGGGGCGGCCGAGGTCGCGCAGCGCGTCCAGCGCAGACCGCACCGACCGGCCGGAGTAGAGGACGTCGTCGACGAGGATGACCAGCGCGCCGTCGATGCCGCCGTCAGGAATCGACGTGGCCGCCAGTGCCCGCGGCGGTTTGGTCATCAGGTCGTCGCGGTAGAGCGTGATGTCGAGTGCGCCGTGTGCCACGTCGACTCCGCTGAACTCGGCGATGTTGCGGGCCAGCCTGGTGGCCAGCGTCACGCCGCGGGTGGGGATACCGAGGAGGACGACGCGAGGTCCGTCGGGACCGTCGAGCGCGGTCTTCTCGATGATCTGGTGGGCGATGCGGGCGATGGTGCGACTGACGTCCGCTGAGGACATCAGCTCCCGGTCGGGACCGGATTGGTCGGTTGAGCCCACGAGTGAGCCGGACCTCCTTCTCCGCCTCACGGGACGGGTCGTTAAAGGATGTCGGATGCTGCGGCGAGCTTAGCACCGTCGCAGGGCGGCAGAGTATCCGGCAGGTAGCCTCGGCCGGATGAACTTCGACCGCAACAAGACCTCCATCGTCGAAGCGATCGACGCCGGGCTGCTGGCGGGCGCCGTCACCCTGGTCTGGCACGCCGGCGAGGTCCGGCAGGTCAACGAATTGGGCTACCGCGACGTCGAGGCGCGGCTACCGATGCAGCGCGACACCATCTTTCGTATCGCGTCGATGACCAAGCCCGTCACGGTGGCCGCTGCGATGTCGTTGATCGAGGAGGGCAGGCTCAACCTCACCGACCGGGTCGCGACCTGGCTGCCCGAACTGGCCGACATGAGGGTGCTCGTCGATCCCCGCGGCCGACTCGACCGCACCGTGCCCGCCCAGCGGCACATCACCGTCGAGGACCTGATGACCCACCGCAGTGGGCTCGCGTACATGTTCTCGGTCGTCGGGCCGCTGTCGGATGCCTATCGCAAGCTGCCGACCCGCCAGGACCAGGACCGCTGGCTGGCCGAACTGGCCGAGCTGCCGCTGGTGCACCAGCCCGGCGAACGCCTCACCTACAGCCACGCCACCGACGTGCTGGGCATCGCGCTCTCGCGTATCGAGGGCAAACCGCTCAGTGAGGTCCTGGACGAACGGATCCTGGGTCCGCTCGGCATGTCGGACACCGGCTTTCACGTCGGACCGACCGGCAGGCGGCGCACGGCGACGATGTACCAGTTGGACAAGGACAACACGCTGCGCCACGACGTGATGGGTCCGCCGCCGATCGTCGATCCGCCGTTCTGCACGGGCGGGGCGGGGCTGTTCTCGACGGCCGACGACTATCTGCGCTTCGCCCGGATGCTGCTGGCCGGCGGCGAACTCGACGGTGTGCGGGTGCTGTCCGAGGAGTCTGTGCGCCTGATGCGCACCGACCGGCTCACCGACGAGCAGAAGCGCCACGACTTCCTGGGTGCGCCGTTCTGGGTCGGGCGTGGTTTCGGCCTGAACCTGTCGGTGGTCACCGACCCGGCCAGATCGCGCCAGCTGTTCGGTCCCGGCGGCCTGGGCACCTTCTCCTGGCCCGGCGCCTACGGCACGTGGTGGCAGGCCGACCCGTCTGCCGACGTCATCCTGATCTACCTGATCCAGAACCTGCCCAACCTGACCGCCGACGCGGCCGCGGCGGTTGCCGGGAACACCTCGCTGGCGAAGCTGCAGAGCGCGCAGCCGAGGTTCGTCCGCAACACCTATCAGGCTCTGGAGCTTTAACGACTTTCTTGTCGGAGGTCCGCGGTAGCGTCGGGTGCATGTTCGAAAGTTTGTTCGATGTTTCGGAGTCGGCCGGTGAGGCCGAGCTGCGGGCGGTCGTGGAGCGGCTGGAGGCGGTGAAGTCCGCGGCTGCGGCGGCGCAGGCCCGGGCCACGGCGTTGTGGGCGG
>NZ_BCRS01000085.1 GCF_001552715.1 Mycolicibacterium vaccae NBRC 14118 = CIP 105934
CACCCCGAGGTACGCGACCCGGCGGGCCGCCGCCGCGTCCCAACCGGTATGGCCCGACCGGTTGAGGTGCGCCGCGGCGTCGACCACGTCGTCGTAGAGCGTGGGGGCGGCGAGGGTGTGTCGGCCCTGGAGGTACAGGACGTCGTCCTGGGCCACGCCGGCGCCGCGCAGTGTGCCGTCGGGTGGCAGGTCTGTCCCGGACTCGGCTGCGACCAGCACCCAGACGACGTCCTTGGGGCGGTCCTCGGACCCGGCGGGCCCCGGCCCCCCGGGCCGGGGCGCGGATGCGTCATCGAAAAGGCGGACGACCTCGGGCATGAGCAGAGCAACGGGGACGTCCAGCGGGAGGGACATATCGATCTGTCGGCGCTGCCCGACGACCGCAACCCGCACCAGATCAGGCAACGGTGAAATCGTATGGTGCTCGGTGGAGTCGAGAACTGTGCTCGGCGTGGAAAGTTCGGTCACAGGTCGGGCATCCGTGACAGCTGGATGACGTCGGAGTTCACCGACCGGGACATCAGCATTCCCCGCCCGGGTGGCATGGGTTGGGGTTTGAAGCCGAACAGTGCGCCTTCGTCTTTGGTCCCGCTCATCACGAGGCCGTGGCACGACAGGTCCTTCAGACGCCCGATGATGGGATCCATCATGGCCCGCCCGGCCCCACCGATGCGACGGGCGATGATCACGCGCAGACCCACGTCGCGGGCTTGGGGCAGGTACTCGACCAGCGGTCCCAGTGGATGGTTCATCGACCCACCGGGAATCAAGTCGTAGTCGTCGATCAGGACGTACACGTCGGGGCCGTGCCACCACGACCTGTCCCGGAGTTGCTGCTGGGTGACGTCGCTGGGTGGTAACCGCTCCTTGAGCGTGGCGGCCAGTTCGGCCATGGCCTCACCGCAGGACTGTGCGGCGGTCGCGTAGGCGCTCAGGTAGGCGTTCTCGACCGCGCCCAGCAGCGTGCGCCGGAAGTCGACCACGACGATGTTGCACTCCTCCGGCGTCGAGCTCTCGGTCAGGCCCGCGGCGATGTTGCGCAGCAGCCCGGTCTTGCCGCACTCGGAATCCCCGAACACGACGAGGTGCGGCTGGGTGTCGAAGTCCAGGATCACCGGCGCCAGCTCCGATTCGCTCACGCCGATGGCCACCTTGTTCCTGCCCAGCGCGCCGGCGTCGCGGGCGGCCGCGGTGACCGCAGCGCGGTCGACGTCGTGCGGAAGCATGCGGAGCCGTGGCGCCTCGCGGTCGCCGTAGACCGCGCGCACCGTCGCGCAGGCCGCGGCGACGCCGGCCGGCAGATCCTCCACGTCGGACGAGGAGTCCAGCCGGGGCAGGCCGATGAGAATGTGCAGCCGTTCGGCGCTCATCCCGCGTCCTGGCCGCCCGACCGGAACGAGCTCGGCGAACTTGCGGCCGACGTCGCTGTCCATCGGGTCACCCATGCGAAGTTCGACGCGGGTGCCCATCATGTCCTTGACAGCGGGCCGGATCTCCATCCAGCGCGTGGCGGTGATCGCGAGATGGACCCCGTAGGACAGGCCTTGGATCGCGATGGCCTGCAGCGCCGGTTCGAGCAGGTCGAAGTCGCTCCTGATGGTGGCCCACCCGTCGACGACGAGTACCACGTCGCCGAAGTGGTCGTCGCTCAGCGGGTCGCGGGCGGCCTCCGCCGGCGGCATGGCGGCCAGGGTGGCCTTGCGCTGCCGGAAGTCGCGCATCGATTCGATCCCCAGCTCGCGGAACCGCTGCTCGCGCGCCCGCAGGATCCCGGTCACCTCGGCGACGGTGCGACGGATGCGGTCCGAGTCCATCCGGCCGGCGACGCTGCCGACATGCGGGAGGCTGGTCAGGCTGCCCAGCGTGCCGCCGCCGAAGTCCAGGCAGTAGAACTGGATCTGTTCTGGGGTGTGGGTTGCGGCAGCGGCCATGACGAGTGTGCGCAGCGCCGTGGATTTGCCCGACTGCGGACCGCCGACGATGGCCACGTTGCCCTTCGCGCCGGCGAGATCCAAGACGAGGACGTCGCGTCGCTGGTCGTAGGGCCGGTCCACGACGCCGACGGGAATCAGCAAGCGCCCGTTGACGTTTCGAGCGTCGCGCCAGTCGGAGTCGGGCAGTAGCGCGTTCACGGCGGGACTGGACTCCAGCGGGGGCAGCCATACTTCGTGTGCGGGCCTGCCGTGTCCGTGCAGCCGGCCGACCACGACGTCGAGCAGCGTCGTCCGTGCCGAGGACGTCGACGTCTCGTCCTCGGGTTGGCTGGCTTCGGTCTCCGGCGGTGCGATGGGAGCCGGATCCCGTTCCACCGGTGTCGCGGTGAACAGCTTGGGTGCCCGGTTGCCCAGCGTCGACGGCCGGCCACCGGTCGAGGAGAGACGTGGCTTGGAGTAGGGGCCGGAAATGTAGCACGCATTGAAGCGCACAGGCTCGTTGGCGTCGCACTTCAAAAAGCCCGAACCGGGCACGCTGGGCAAGTGGTAGGCATCCGGAACGCCCAGCACACTGCGGGATTCGCCGGCGGAGAATGTTTTCAGGCCGATCCGGTACGACAGGTGCGAGTCCAGTCCTCGCAACTTACCCTCCTCCAGTCGCTGCGAGGCCAGCAGCAGGTGAATGTGCAGACTTCGGCCGAGTCGCCCGATCATCACGAACAGCTCGGCGAAATCCGGCTTCTGGGAGAGCAACTCGGAGAACTCGTCCACCACGATGAACAACGCCGGCAGTGGCTCCAGCGCTGCGCCTGCGGCCCGCGCGCGCTCGTAGTCGCCGACGTTGGCGAAGTTGCCTGCCGAACGCAGGAGCTCCTGCCGACGATTCATTTCACCGGCCAGCGCGTCGCGCATGCGGTCGACCATCGTCAGTTCATCCTCGAGGTTGGTGATGATCGCCGCGATGTGGGGAACGCCGTCCAGGCCCAGGAAGGTCGCGCCGCCCTTGAAGTCCACCAGGATGAGGTTGAGCGCCTCCGGGGAGTGGGACGTGACCATCGCCAGTACCAAGGTTCGCAGGAACTCCGACTTGCCTGAGCCCGTCGCACCGATGCAGAGGCCGTGTGGTCCCATCCCGCCCTCGGCGGATTCCTTGATGTCCAGCTCCAGCGGCTGCCCTGAAGGGGTGATGCCGACGGGAACGCGCAGCCGTTTGCGCGGTGAGGAGGGCCGCCATACTTCCTCCGGAACGATCTCCGCGGCGTCGGGAATCTTGAGCAACGCCATCAGGCCCGGATCGGTGGCCCGGGCGTTGGCTTCGAGATTGACGATGTGCGCGGCACCGCCCGGCCGGAACCGGCTGAACGTGCGTGCCGTCGCCTCGGCTTCGGCCAGGCTGAGCACGTCGGCCTTCGCGAAGTGTTCGACTCCTGCGGCGGTCCGTGCGCCGACGTCCGCGCCGTCGACCACGAGCTGCAAGCCACGCCGTGACCCGGACGCGTCCCGGGGACCGTTGAGGTCGAGCACGGTGACGCTCTCCAGCCCGGCGTCGGTGATCAACCGCTCGTCCCCGGTCACGTACCCGTCGTCGATCACGACCACCAGGTGCCGCCGGCCCTCCTCGAGCTGCGAATTGCGGTTGAAGCGGCCGCGTTCGGAGAGGTCGGACTCCAGCGCGGTCTCCAACAATTCCAGCGTCGGATACAGCAGCCGCATCGTGCCGCAGCCGTCACGCAGCGTCTGGTGCTGGGCCTGGGCCAGCCACTTCACCCATTTCCAGTTGGCGTTGTCGGGATTCGACGTGACCACGGCGACCTGCACGTAATCGGGACCGTGAAAGGTGCACAGCTCCAACACCATCGCGCGCACCAGCTGCCGGATCCGGGTGCGGTCACCTTCGAAGCTGATCGTCGGAAATGCCCGCAGCGACACCGCGGTCGGCAGGGCGTGAACCACCGAGTGCGTGGCGACGAAGCGTCGCAGCGCGACGGTGGACACCGGCTCCAGGTCCTCGGGTGGTCCGGTCTCGGGGGCCAACAGACGGGTGGCCAGGCGATGGGTGCCCACGCCGACCCGGACGTGGCAGAAGTCGTTGTCGGTGGGCCGGCGCTCCCACATGCGGCGCGTGCCGGCCAGGTCGACAAGGGTGCGCGGATCGGGGTGGCTCCATTGCAGAGTCGCCCGCTGCGCCGCGCCGGTGTGCTCGGCGTCGTCCCGCAACCCGGCCAGGTAGCTGAAGAAGTCCTTGCGCTCCTCGTTGAGCTCCGCGGCCGCCTTGCCCGATTTGGCGCCACCCATGAACATGCCGGCCATCGACATGATCATCATCAGCGGAAAGAGCAGGAACATCGGATTGCGGCTGACGTCGCGGCCGCCCACCGTGATCACCAGCGCGATCATCCCGACCACGGCGACGAGCATGATGATGGGCATCAACTTCATGAGGAGGTTTCCGGGGATGACCCGCGGCACCTCCGGGGGTGATTGCAGGCTCACCTCGCCGCCCGGCATGCGCGGCGGCGACAGCCGCAACCGACGGACGAAGCCCTGCCTGGTCATCCCACCTCCGACGCTCTCGGCCCGACATGTGCGCCGAGTCCACTGATGTAGAACGCAAATTCCGCTCCAGCGCGTTCAACCTGACGAAAGATGAGGTCCGCACGAGAGTCGCCGGGAGGCACCGAACCATGACCATGCCGCCCACGCTGTCCACACTCGACGGCGAGTCAGACGAGGACCAGCAGCTGAGCCGGGTGACCGTCGTCGTCGGAACCCATCTCATCGACGTGGGCCTGCCCACCACGGTGAGCGTCTCCGTGCTCGCCGGCGAAGTCGTCGACATGGCCAACCTCGGTGACGTGGACGACCTGCTCGACAGTGATGCCGCTGCCGGCGCGGGACGATGGACGTTCGGACGCCTCAACGGGGCCGTTATCGATCCCCGACGGACCCTTGCCGAGGCGGAGGTGTTCGACGGCGACGTCCTGCTGATCCGACGGATCGGCGAACGTTCCCCGTCGATTCTGGTCGACGAGCTGACGGGGTCAGGCGGCGAAGCGGCCGGCGACTCGTGGCTCCGGCGGCCCGCGACGGGGTGGTATGCGATGAGCACGGTTCTCGCGATCGCAGCGGTGCTGGTGCTGCCCACGCTCGCATCCCGATTCACGGTGTTCGGCATGTCCCTGGCGGCAATGGTTCTCGTCCTCGTGGGCGCCGTCGGCGCGGCGATCGCGTGCGTGAGGGCCCGGCCGGCCGAGAACTCGGAGAGCGCGGCAGGCCCCGCCGCTGCGGCGTTGCCGTTGCTGTTCGGCGGTTTGCTGTACGTCCTGCCTGTCGCCCAGGGCATCACCGCTCTGCCGGTGGCGCTGGGCGTGACGGCGCTGACGGCGTTGCTCGTGCTGCTGCTTACCGGAACGGGCCGTGCGCTGTTCAGCGGGTTCATCGCGCTGGCGGCGTTCGGCATTCCGATGTCGCTGGTCCAGTTGACCGTCGATCCGGCGCCCCGGACCATCGGGGCGATCCTGGCGACGGTCGCGGTCGTGGTCGTGTACCTGGCGCCGGGAATCACGATCGTCGCGTCGCGACTGCCGGTCCCTCGCGTCCCGACGGCAGGGGAACCGCTCGACGACATCGAAATCCAGGGTGGGACAACAGTCGACGGGGTTAATGCATTGCGCGCGATCAGCCGGATGGTTCCCACCGAGGAGGGGATGAGCCGACGCGTCAGTAGGGCGTCGGACTACCTGACCGGAGTCGTCTCCGCGGCCGCGATCGCGGCTGTCACCGGTGCCCACCTGGCCAATGACGTCCACGACGGCTTCCACTGGCAGAGCGCGGCCCTCGGGATCGCGGTTGCGACGGTCCTGTGTCTACGGGGTAGGAGTCACCACGACCTCGTCCAGGCTGCCACCTTGATCGGGGGTGGTTTGCTCACCGCCCTACTGGTCGTGGTTAAGGTCGTGGTCTTTCTTCCCGAGTGGCGGGTCCAGGCCGCCCTGGCGCTGATCGCCATGACCACGCTCGTCGTGGTGTGTGGGCTGGTGGCGCCGAGGGGCGAGTTCTCCCCGGTGATGCGACGCCTCGTCGAGCTCGGCGAGTACCTCGCCGTCGGCCTGGTCGTTCCGCTGGCCTGCTGGATCGTCGGGGTCTACGCGTTCTTCCGGGGGCTGCGACTGTGACGCTCGGCGCCTGGCTAGGACCCGCTGCCGGACCCGATCGCTCGCCCCGCGGGGTCGGCGGCCATGCCATCGTGGGCGATCATCGCCGCTTCCTGTGACAGCCGGGGTCCCGGTGGGAGCAACGAGAGGATCGGCCAGGGAGCCGGCTGGGCGTGTTCGGGGGCATCGCGTGATTCGCGTACCCCGGCCAGACCGAGGATCGTCGCGGTTGCCGGATCCTTGACCGGATAGCGCAGGCCCACGTCGCTCACGTAGAACAGGTCGCCGAAGGCCGGTCCGGACCCCGGGTTCGCGGCTTGCACGTACTCACCGGTGCCCGGCTTGAGGTACACCGCGTCCACGCTGGGTCCGGCGCCGTCGGCGGTGGCCACCTGCACCGGCTGGGCGTCCCGGGGCAGCGGCAAACGGTTGCCGAGCAGCACCCTCGTGGACGCCGATGCGCTGCCTACGCGGCGCTCCCACGACATGCACACCACGGGCGCGGAGTCGGCACTCACCAGATCCGGCGCGGTCGCCGGGTAGTCGTCGACGTCCAGCACGTCGACGACCGGCAGTTGACCGAGCCGGGCCGGTGAGATTACCGATGGCTCGCCCGCCGCGGCGGACTCCGGGTTGCCGTAGCGAATGATGTCAGCGGTCGCCGCCGAGACCGGTTGGAGTCCCTCGGCCAGGACGACATAGAGCTGTTCACCCCGTGAGTCCGTGGTGCGCGCCAGTGAGCCCACCGGGAACTCCGGCGGCAGGTAGGACGTGGCCGCACCGATCCCGCCGATGCGAATCGGCCGGATATCCGCGACGAGAGGGAATGCGTTGATGAGCCCGACGGAGACCTCTCTGGGCTGCACGCCGTCCAGACGTAGGGCTGCGGTGAGGACCGGGTCGCGGGCGTCGATGGCGGCGCGGACCCCGTCGTACAGCAGATAGGTATCGCCGCCCGACCGGGCGAGCAGCGCCTGCCCGGTCGTCGCCGGCACGATGTCACGGTCGAGTACGGGGTTGTTGGCCAGGACTGTCGTCGACACCGACGTCGTGCCGACCGACGCGGTGGCGGGCGGCGTCACCGTGGAATCGCAGACCGCCCATGCCGAGGTGCTCATGTCGTCCCCGCCGTGGATAGCGCTCGGGGCCCCGATGATGCCCAGCGCAGGACCCCGGGCCACGGTGTCGAGGAACTTGCGGTCCACCCGTCCGGGTGTCTCGTTCCTCCCGGCGGCCAGTCGGGCTGAGGCGAGATTAAGCGCGGGGTGCAACCGGTCGCCGATCCGGACATACAGAGCGCCATCGGTGTTGCTGATCATGATCGTCGAGTTGCCGAAGCTGGGGACAGGCTTGAAGAACGCGAGGATTCCCGCGGCGCCGGCGATGATGACGGCGGCGGCCACACCGGTGAGCAGAGCTCGCATCTGCCCCCGCATCGGGTCGTGGATCATCCGCGAGTCGGCACGGATCAGCGCATGTTGTAGCCGTCGCAGAAGGAAGCGGTAGCCATTTACCTGAGCGCGCGTAGTGACCTGTGCCGGCATGCGTGCCTTTCTCCCTCGTGGTCTCGCGAAGGAATGCTGCGTCGAAAGCGTCCTTACTAGTAGAGGAACCGAATCCGCGGCGAAAGCATTCGCAACGCGGCGCGAAACTGCGCATATATCCAGGATGGAGACCACCCCGTGAGTACGACGGCCGCGCGTCGACACAGTAAACGGGCCGTGGCGTCGGCGGGCCCGGGGGCGGTGGCGTTCACCTCGACCGATCGGCCCCTCATCGAGCGAATGATGCCGCTGGCGGATCTGCTCCTGGCGCAGACAGTGGTGTGCATCGGACTCGGTTTCGCACTCCGGCTCGATCACCCCGGATGGTGGGGCGCCGCCTGCGGGTTGGCCGTCGGACTGGTTCTCGTGGTGCCGGTGGCCGGACGATCGCTCGCGCGGCGGGCTCTTGTCCGGTTCGCCTTCTGGCGGGACCGCCGACGGCGCCGGCAACCCGCAACGGGTCGACGCGGACGGCACGCAACGCCTCGCTGGGCCCCGTTCGACCACGAACAACCCGGGGGCGCGCAGATCGGGTTCGCCTGGGACGGCAGGATTCTGACGTCGATGATCCGAGTTGAGGGGACGGCGCAGTCGCTCGCTGTGCTGGAACCGGGGGTCACGGTCGCGGGAGAGGCGGTGCCAGTGGGTGTCCTGGCTGACTGCTTACGGCAGTTCGACATCGCGCTGGAGTCGATCGACGTGATCAGCCAAGGTTCCCGCTCGGCCGGGCGCGGGCACGTCGCAGCGGTGTACGACGCCGTCCTCGGGCCACTGCCGGCCATCGCCCACCGCTCGGTCTGGCTGGCTGTTCGGCTCGATCCGGCTCGCTGCCCCGGGGCCATCCGGGCTCGGGGCGGCGGTTGGGACGCGGCGCTGCACACCGCGGCCGTCGCGACGCGGCGGGTGACCAACAGACTCTGCGATGCCGGACTGAGGGCCAGCACGACAACCGCCTCGGGCATGGCGCACGCGGTCACCGAGCTCTCCAGCGGTGTGAATCTTGAGACGCTGGAGGAGACCTGGACGGCATGCCGCAGCGGTCGATTTCACATGCGCAGCTACGGAATTCCGCCCGCGGTGTGTACTTCCGGCGGGCTCGACGCGCTGTGGAAACTGCCCAGCCGCTCGACCACGGTGACGCTGTCACTGCGACGCGACGAGCAGCGCGACGTGGTCGAGCTCCGCGGTATTGTCCGCCTGGATTCACCCGACCGCGACCGCCCGGGACGCGCTGATTTGCGCCGACTTGCGGGGCGCCAGTTCGACGCACTCGTCTGCGCCCTGCCCTTGCCGACGCCGAGACGGCCGGTCGGCCAGTGGATGACGGCCCGCGGCGACGACGAGGGTGCACCAACGCTGGCAGGTCTCGAGCTGCCGGTCTCCGGGTGCGGTCAGGTCGTCGGTGCTGACGAATACGGACGCGCGGTCGCCGTGCCGCTGTTCGGGCCGTCCGTGGCCAGGGTGGAGCTGCACGGCACGCTGCACCTGGCCCAGCAGGTGGTGTTGCGGTCCCTGGCGCTGGGCGCTCGCGTTCGCGTGCATACCCGGCGTACCGGGGCGTGGCGGGAGATGGTCGACGCGGTGGGGGACGTGTACCAGCTCCAGGCAACCGGTGCTGACCGCGGCGCTATCGAGGCCGGTTCGCGTCGGGACTACTCGGTGGAGATGTACGACGGGGAACCCGAACAATCGGTACGGCCAGGTACCACCGCCATGGTGGTGAGTCCCATCCACAGCCCCCCGTCGACGGCTGCCGACGTTCGCTTGCAACTGCTCGACCGGGACCGCGACGAGGTGTTGGTGACCACTCGGACGGGTTCGGCGACGGTGACGATGGTGGCGACCGGCGAGGAGATGCGATACATCGGGTCCTCGTTCGACGTGGTCGACGAAGCCGACGTGGTCGGCGAGGTGGATGTGCGTGGATGGAGCGATGACGGTGACCAGCCCGAGTGGGACTGGCCTAGCAGGCAGGAGCAGCGATGAGCCAGAGGTCCAGTGTTTACGGCCAAAACGGCTACGACGCCGATCCCGTAACGGAGACGGCGGGCTGGAACTCGACAGGGTCGGCCGTAATCGGGAAAAGACTTGTGCAACAGGCACTTTGGGCCGCAACCGCGGTGTTCGGCTTGGCGGCGTGGGCGGTGGGTCTGGCCGCGGTCGCCCCGCCTGGGTTCGCGGTACCCCTCGCGGTGCTGGCGGGTGCGGTCGCCGTCACCGGCCTGTTGCCCGGGCAGGCAGTGCGCGGGTGGCTCGTCGTCGCCGTGGCGGTGACCGCGTTGACCGATGCCGTGACCGCCACGGTCACGGCCGGCGGGTCGGGCTGGGTGCTGGTCGCGGTCGATGTCCTCCTGGCGCTGCAGGTGGTGGTGGCGGTGTCGGCCCTGCTGCTCGAACCCCGGGAATCGTCAGGGGCACAGTCCGCACCCGAGAATGACTACGACGGGTATGCCCAATACGTCCGGGCTTACTGGGAATACGCCCAACAGTACGGTGCCGATTGGCCTGATGAGCACTCCGCCACAGGAACGGCGGATGCTGCGGGTGAGGCCCGGGGCGCCGTCGACGGCACACCCCGAAGCGACTTGGACCCATGGGCTGACTTGCAGGCGAAGTATGCCCGGCATGTGTCGCCGATGGCGCCGGCACCGTCGGAGCCCAGGGTCCGGCGGGCCGAGGGTGACGTCACTGCTGACGCGGGCATGCCCGGGGTCGACCGGACCGATCGGGCCTACGAAGAGCGGGGCCAGGGGGCACCGGACTCCGCTCCGAAGGCACCGGGCACGTATTGATCCGCCGCGCAGAACGGTCTCAAACCGCGCGGCCCACTCGGCGCAGGGTGAACTCACCCTTGCGCCCTCCGTGTGTGAAGGCCGACGGCATGGCCGACGCCAATGCGGCATAGGCCGACCTGGTCTTGCGATTGAGCCGATCGAGCTGGATCTCGCCGCCCTCTGCCAGATGGTCGTCGTAGGGAACGACGACGACGTTCTGCACCCGGTCGTGGAAGTACCGGGTCAGCTGGGACACGTTGACCGACGTGTCCCTGGCCCACGGCGAGTTGACGACGACGCTGGTGTGAGCCGCCAGGTAACCGAAACCGTGGTGTTCGAGCCAGTCCAGCGTGGCCACGGCGCTGCGGGCCGAGTCGATCGCCGGGGATGCGACCACCACCAGGGCGCTTGCGGCGTTCAGCACGCCCTGGACCGCCGAGTGAGTAAGGCCGGTTCCGCAGTCGGTCAGGACGACGTTGTAGAAACGGTCCAGAACCTGGTGGACATCTCGGTAGTCCGTCTCGGAGAACGCCTCCGACACCGCCGGGTCACGCGCCGAACCCAGGAACTCCAGGCGGCTGCCGCTTTGTGAGGTGTGCCTCCGAACATCGGAATAGCGCGTGATTCCTCTGTCCGCCAGCAGGTCTCGGACCGTGGACCGGACCTGGTCAGGTCCGCGCTGGGCGAGCGTACCGAGGTCGGGATTGGCATCGACGGCGATTACCCGATCGCCCCGCATGGTCGCGATCGTCGAACCCAGGCCGACGGTCGTCGTCGTCTTTCCTACCCCGCCCTTCATGGAAAGCACCGCGATGCTACAGATTCCGTGATGCAAGCGGCCAGTGCGGACGGGTTCCGAGTCGACGTCGGCGTCCACCCCGGGCGTGACGGTTCCCCCAGTGGCGCGGTGCAGGGCCTTGCGCCAACCATGCCGTCCGGGAGGCCGCTCCGAGCGCGTCAACCCCAGTTCGGCGGCCGAGGGCAAGTCCCTTGGCGGCGGTGCGGTCGAGCCCAGGTTTCCCGCGGTGAAGCTGGTGTTGAACCGGGACGGAAACTCCCCGGTGTCTTCCGCTGCGTGACGCGCCGGTGCCGAATCATGGTGGCGGCCGTAACCATCGGCGCTGTCGTGGTCGGTCACGCAGTCTCCTCTTTAGTGCTGGCGGACTGTTCGGTCGGTTGCTGGATCCTATTGGAAGTTGAGGGTCTGCAAGATGTTGCTCAACGCGCCCTTGACGTCGCTGGACTCGATGCGAACGAGCGCGGTCTCGTCGATTTCGTCCAGCGCCATGCCGTAGCTCTCGGTCAGCCGGAACGCGCGTTCCTCCTCGGCTGCCTCGATCACGTTACGGACGAACCGACCGTTGCCGGCAAGGTCGATGTTTTTACGCATGTTGCCGTCCGCGTCGGCGGACTGACCCGAGCACAGTTCGGTGCAGACCGCGACCAGATCGTCGTACGCTTCCGACGACAGCTCGGAATCCCGCGAACCCGCGATCAGGCGCCCGATGTCGCCCAGTTCGCTTGGGGTGTACGACGGAAAGCGGATCCGCTTGGTGAAGCGGGACGACAGCCCCTCGTTGGCACCGAGGAAGCGGTCGATCTCGGTGTCGTATCCGGCGATGATGACGACCAGGCGATCGCGGTCGTTCTCCATGCGTGCCAGGAGGGTGTCGACCGCTTCCTTGCCGAAGGCATCGCCTCCGGACAGTCCGGTTTGGATCAAGGTGTAGGCCTCATCGATGAACAGCACCCCGCCCATGGCGGAGTCGATCAGTTCGGTCGTCTTTATCGCCGTGCTGCCGAGGTGCTGGCCGACGAAGTCCTGGCGCTTGGCCTCGACAACCTTGAGCGTCTCCAAAAGTCCTAAACCGCAATAGGTCTGGGCGACAACCCGGGCGATGGTCGTCTTACCGGTGCCGGGAGGGCCGGTGAAGGCCAGGTGCAGACTGCTCGACGCCGTGCTGAGCCCTTTGTCTCGGCGCAGCTTGGCCAACGTGACACCCGACCGCAGCTTGGCCACCTGCAGTTTGACGTCGGTGAGCCCGACCTGGCGGTCGAGCTCCTCCTGTGCGGCCCTCAGGTGCTGACTGCTGCGTTCGGCATGTTCCTCGGCGTCGACGTCGGCGCCCGTTGGAGCGCTCGCGGGATCCCACTTGTCCCGGCGGGAGTCGATGGACTCCTTGGTGGTGACCACCAGCCGGAACTTGGGGTCCTGGAGGGCGGCGTAATTGGCCGCGAAACCGGGATCCTCGCTGTAGATCCGCTCGAAGATCTGGCGTGCGTCGGTCTCGTTGCCCATCTCACGTAGGGTGAGTCCCTTACAGAACTCAGCAGCACGCTGCGCCGCAGGGATGGGGCCGCTGATCGCCTGATCCAGCCGGCGGATGCCCTCGCCGAACAATCCCATCTGAGCGCAGGCTGAACCCACCATGAGATGGCAGCCGGCCGCAATGTACTCGTCGGTGTAGGACGCCGAGTCGGCAAGCGCGGTCAGCACGTCCGGCCAGCGCTGGGTCGTGAAGTGCAAGACGCCGCGAACGTACGCTTGGATCTGGTCGGTCGACGGGTCCACGGACGAGCCGCCGGCGGTGGCCAGCTCGTCGAGGATCTGTTCGGCGGCTGCGTGGTCCCTGCCTTGAATGAGGCTGGCCGCGTACGCGACGCGGATCTCGGACAGCGAGCTGAGCGGGTAGTCGAGGTAGAGGCCGGTTTCGAAGCGCCCCGCCAGGGAGCGAGGGGGCAGACCCAGCCGACGCTGTTCGCGACCGAGGTTCCGTGCGTTGACGCTCAGGTGGTGAAGCACCTCGGCGGTGGTCTCGCCGGTGGCCGCCCGGCCGAGCCACGCAT
Source organism: Mycolicibacterium vaccae NBRC 14118 = CIP 105934 (assembly GCF_001552715.1). GTDB lineage: Bacteria > Actinomycetota > Actinomycetes > Mycobacteriales > Mycobacteriaceae > Mycobacterium > Mycobacterium vaccae. The sequence continues at coordinate 13,254 of NZ_BCRS01000085.1, forward strand.
CGCACATGCTCGGGTCGTACTCCGTGGCCCGGCGGAATGCCGACGCCGCGTACTGCAGGTCCTGTTCGATCTCGACGCCGTCGATCGGGATGCCCAGGGACAACACCCCGGCGTCGAAAACCTGCTGGGCGTCACGGCTGTCAGCAATCATCGGCCTCCACATCTCCTTCGTGCCGGTCCACGTCCTCGCGGCGTTGCCATCACCATCTGAAACGCGGGAAGCTCCGGGAACATTCAATGGCGGTCTCGAGGCGGCTCCACCATCGCGAGTGAATGGATTTCATCGATCGCGCGTTTCCCACTCCGTAGCGCATTCCCGCCGTTGCTAGCCCGCGTGGCATTCCCGAGAGGAAGTTGAGATGGCGTTTTCAGTAGTTCCCCCGGGGCTCGAAGCGTTTTCGGCCGCCAATGCGGCTGCCGCGGCGGCGGTGTCTGCTGCGGGGGCGGCAGACCACGCCGCAAACCTGGCGTCGGCCACCGCGGCATTGGGCCCGATCGGCGCCGAGTACCTCGCGGCGTACGGGTCCGCTCAGGCGAACAACTATGCCGCGACACTGGCGGTTGCCCGGCTGCACGCTGCGATCGGGGTGGCGACGGAGGCAGCGAAGGCTTCCTTCATCGTCACGGACAACGGCTGACCGGGGCGACCTCAGGTGGCATCGACGACACACCACTACTCACCGGGGAACGGCGCCGAGACGCTCCGCGTGGCTCCGAACTCGGAGTCGCCCGGTGCTCTCGACGCGGCCCATCTCAACCTGGATGGATACCTGAACGAACCTGTCCGCGAGATCCTGGCCCGGCTCGGGCTTGCGTCGAACGAGGAGCCGGCACACCCCGTCGGCGATGCGCCCGGCGACGGTGGGGCGGGTGGGTTCGATCCGTCGCAGATGATTCAGCCGGTAACCGATGCACTCGGCAGCCTCGGTTCTGGGCAGATGGGGCAACCCGACCCGGTGCAGTCTTTCGACGGCATCAACCAGACGCTGGAGTTCGTGGGACAGCAAGTGCAGCAGGCGCTGTCGGGCCTGGGGGCCGATTGGCAGGGTGACGCCAGTACTGCGGCACAGGCCACCACCCAAGCCGCGTTGGCGGATGGAACCAAGGTGTCCGACCAAGCTGCGACACTCCGTTCGAGCCTGGCGACGGCGACCGCTGCGGTACAGAACGCGCAGGCGCGGCTCATCGAGATCATCAACGTCTACTGGGCCAAGATCGCCGCGATCGGGCCGAGCATCATCTTCCCCTGGGGGATTGCCGCGGCCATTGCCGCCGCGGCGGAGGCGGTCACTTCGGCAGGCGAGGTCATGGCGGAGACCCGGAGCGCTCTGGCTGCGGAAACCGCCACCGTGACGGCGGCCGGTGCGCCGGTGGACGTCACTACCGCTCCGGGAACCGGCGGGCCCGGAATGAACTCGTTGGTGCAACTGATATCCACCGCCACATCACCGGTGGCTCAGGCGATCGGTTCGGCATCAAGCGCAAGCGTCCCCTCCGGGGCGGCGATGGCGCCGGCTGAAGCCTCAGGCGTGGTGGCGAGCAGCGGTCCGCGTGGGGGAGGAGCCAGTGGTGGTGGTGCCGGCGCTCTTCGCCGCGGACTGTCAGCCGCGGCCACTGCGTCAACCGGACGCCCACTCGGTGCGCCGCTTCCGTGGGCCGAGACTAGGACTTCGGTGCAGGCGACGTCGACGAGATCCGGCGTCGAAGCGGCGGCGGCTGGCGCGCCGATGGCGGGCGGGGGTGCGCCCCCGATGAGTCAACAGGGCAAGGCCGGGGTCGGTTCGGGCCACAGTGCGGCCGATTTCCTGCACACCTCAGACCAGGGCGGCGAGATCGTCGGCGATCTAGGCAGAGTCGCGCCACCGGTAATCGGTGAGAAGGACCCACTGGACAGTCCCGGTGTCGGACTGCGGATTTGATAGGAGTCGAAACCATGGTGGATAACGAGATTCTGCGGATGCGGCCGACGGAGGTCGCCGAGGCATCGGCCCAGCTGGATGCGCTGGCCGGCCGCGTGGAGCAGTTGCTGCACACCGAGGCCCCCAACCTTTCCGTGCAGACGGGTGCGCGCGACGAGGTTTCGCAGCGGGTTGCGAACACCCTCAACGGCGTTCACGACGCGTTCGGTGCGTCGCTGGAACGGGGTGCCACCGAGATGCGCGAGACCGCCGCCACTCTGCGTTCCCAGGCCGACGACGTCACGAAACTCGACGAAGGCTTTGCGGTCTGACGCTGCACATCGATCACCCGATCGTGCACCGCGGCAATCGTCGCTTACCGGCAGCTTCAGAGAGGAGGTCAGGACATGGGATTCACGAATGTCGCGTGGGAATCGCGCAGCACCGAGCAGCTCGCCCGAGATCTGACCGAGGGGCCCGGTCCCACTCCCGCCGGCCAAGCCGGAGCCAGCTGGGTGCGTGTCGCCAACGAGTTGGCAGCCGTGTCCGAGGAATACCAGAGGCTCGCCGACCAGCTGACCGGCGCGTTCGAGAGCGGTTCGGCCGACGCGGTGGTTCGCCGGATCCAGGACTTCGGGGAATGGCTGCGGGCAATGAGTCTCAGCGCCGCAGGCAATGGGCAACGGGCCGAAGAGGCCGCCGTCGCCCACAGCGTCGCCATCCTGGCCATGCCGACCGTGGCGGAGGCCGTGGAGGCGCAAACGACCCGTGACGTGATGGCGTCGTTGGCCGCCTACAACGGAGCGATCCTCAATGGGCGGTTCGCCGAGTTCGACGAGGCCGCGGATGCCGACCAGACCAGTGCTGCCGCTGTGATGCAGCAGTACGAGGACTCGTGTTCCGACTTGGCCGAGCCGTGGGATCAGCCGCCCCCACCCGACGTCAGCAATGGATCGGCGCGAGCCGCGGAACGCGAGGCGCAGGCGGCCAGCGGAGACGCGGCCGGTCACGGTGGCGGCGGCGGTCGGGGTGCATCCGTCCCCCCCGCCCCGCTGGGGGCGTTCAAAGTCGCCGCGGTCAAGTCCAGCGGTGAGGCGAGGCCTGCGTCCGCCGGGGCGTCGCTCAGCGGTACGTCGACCGGTGCCGGAACGGGTATGGGCGGTATGGGCGGTTATGGTCCGATGGCGGCCGGCATGGGCCGCGGCGACAACTCGCGCGAGCACGAGTCGGCACTCGGCACCGAGGCCTTGGCAGGCGGCGGTGAGCCCGAGGCAGGCCTGGCGGGCGCCGGCGGGACCTGGCTGCCCGCGACGGCGACGAGCGATGCCCCCCTGCTGGTGTCGAACGTGAGCTGGGGCCCGACCAGCTCGGCCTTCGACGGTGTGGTCCTCCCGTCCGAACCGGAGGCGCCCACGTACGCCGATCCGCCGGAATCGACCCTGGAACAGGTGTCGGATCACTGGGTCGCCCCCGCAGTCATCGGACGCGGAGCGGAGACGGACGCATGACCAATTCGCTAACTCAGGAACGGTCCTTCACAGCAGACGAGCTGGCTGCGCTGACGTTGCGAACGTCGGGGCCCGGGTCGCCCACGGTGCTGGGGTTGCGGGCTCGTCACGCCACGGTGGACGTCCGGGAAGCCGCCTTGAACCATGCGGCGCACACCCTTACCCAACGGGGCGTCGTCGTCGACGGAGTGGTCGACCCCGAGACCGTTACGGTGCTTCACGCGTTGCAACGGCCAGACCGCGAACTCGTCATGCGATTGGTGACCCCGGCCGGAGTCGGGCGCTTCACCGTCGTCCGGCGGGGCTCGCTGTGCGTCATGGCGCGGCGTGTCGGGGAGCAGCTCGACGTCGGGGTTCTCGGTATGAACATCGCGCTATCGGACGTGACGGCAACGCTTCTCGGCGACTTGCCGTCGGCTGGAGCAGCCGCGATCGATCCGGTCGGTGCGCCCTTGTCGGACATGACCGAGGCGTTGTCGGTGAGCCATGACCCACTCGTCCTCGCGGACCGGATCCGAGCGCTGGGAGTCCAGCAACGTGCCGCCATGCTGTTGGGGGCGGCACTGGGATCGAGGCGGGCCTTCGCCGAAATCGTGTACAGCACCCTGGTTCCCGGTGAAGGCCTGATCGCACGTGTGCCAGCAGCCGTCGGGGTCCTGTACACCGCACGCGGTCGCGTGATCGCCGTCCCCAGTATGTCGCCGTCCGGGCAGCTGTGGTCGACGCTCAAGCCGGGGTCCGACCAGGCCTTCGGTCAGGCCATGGGTCAGCTCGTCGACCTTTCCGCCGAGAGATGGGAGGGCGGGTAGCAAGAACCAAACGGGAAAAACCGCTATCCCCAGACGATTCCGCATGTCACCAGGAAGGAAGTAGTACGCACATGAGCGTTTCACTGACCCCGGCAGAAGCCGAGGCGAAGATCCAACAGATTCAAGAGGCTCGCGGGCAGGCCGTGCAGAAGCTCAACCAGATCAGCGACGCGCAAGAACAGATGCTGTCGGCGAACTGGCAGGGCGGCAGCGCCTCGACCTATCGGCAGACCTCGCAAGCGCAGCGCGAGGAGTTCGACGAGATCATCCGGTCGCTCGACGCGACCGTCGAGAAAGGCTCGGAGCACCTCCGGGCGGTCGCCAACATGGACAACGGCTAAGGACAAGGAGAACAGACATGGCTGACAACATTCTCTACAACTTCGGCGCGAACGCCGGTTCGCTCACCGACATCAACGGGATGTTGAACAACATCCAGGAAGTGCGCCAAGACATCAGCTCGATCTTCACGACGCTGATGAGTGTGTACGAGGGCGAGGGCGCCGCCGCACTCAGCGCCGCACACCAGAGGATCGACGGAATGCTGGACGAAGCGGTGAACACCACCGTCAACACTCAGAAGCAGGCTCAGGATCAGCAAGACGCGATGCAGTCGCTCGACCGGGCCAACGCCGCGGCATTCTGACGTGCTCGTGGAGCCGGGGCCCGGCCGGCCCCGGCTCCACGAGTCACCAGGCCTAACGAAGGAGAGAAAAGTCGATGGGACACACGTGGATCGACAGCATGAACGCCCTCAAAGACGGCGCCAAGAACGGCGAGCCGGACCTCGAGCTCACGAAAGAGGTACGCGACGCGTACATCAAGGCGGTCCACGAGTTTCGCGATCTCCTCAACGAGCAGCTGAAAAAGGTCGAAGGGCTGCCCGGGTACGACTCACACGGGACTCTGGAGTCGGCGGCGCAGACGAAAAGGAATCTCGATAGCGGGTGCAACGAGCTCAAACGGGTCATCAAGGAGTACACCGAGTACCTCGACGCATTCGCCGATACGGTCACCGCGGCCGGCAAGCGGCTGATCGAGTCGGGCTAGTGCCCGCCACGACGGTCAGCAGAGATCTCTACGTAGACATCCGACCAGACATTCGAGAAGGCGTCCCAGATAAGCGGAAACGCCAGCCGTCCCTTCTACCTATCGGATTGGAACCACCATGGTAGCCACTGTCGTGAGCCCCTGGGTCGTGGAAGATCCGCGTCCCAAGACATTCGACGAATACAGAAAGGACCACGTCGACGGCAAGATCAAAGACAACCACGGCGATCCGCGCAACGGCGGCGGCAAGAACGAACCGGACGCCAAGGTCGGCAAGGAAGGCAACGGCGCCAAACTCGAGGCGGCGCCGGTTGCCCTCGAATTCTTCGGCGATAAGGACTACGAGACCATCCGCGGCTATATGGAAGGCGTTTCGGAGAACATCGCCCCCGGCTACAACAACACCCTGCGTGACGTCGCCCAACAGATCATCAGGGGTATGTCGGATTTGAAGGTCCGTGTCGAGACGTTGGAAAGCGAACGCGGGTGGCGGGGCAAAACACACGACGCCGCCATGGCGAATCTCCTGAGCTCTTACGAGGTCCCTGAGGAACTGGGTAAGGGAGCGGTGTCGCTGGGCATGCTGAGCGAGTACTTCTCGCAGACCATGTCGACGAACAAGCACAACATCCTCGACCAATGGGAGATCTACCAGGCCTGCTTGTCGGCGTACCCCAACGAGACCGACACCGTCAAACGATATTTCAACTTTTTCGCCCGCGAGGTGATGACCGACTTTTACTCGAAGCAGATCATGGACATCGCGAATAATCACCCCGCCATCGGTGTGGCGCAGACCCCAGATGTCGGCGGGGCCGTCGGTGGCGGCGGCCATCACGACGCGCGCCGCGACAACGCTTTGTCGTCGCTTGGCTATCGGTCCGGCAGAGATGCCAGAAAGGCCGATGACGGCCGGTACGGCGGCCCTCCAGCCACAACTGACGACACGGCGCAACAGTCGTTCAACCCGCCCCCTCCGCCGCAGACGAAGACTCCGAACCTCGCGGGAGAGTCCGGAGGTGACTCCGGGGCGGGGGCAGGGGGCGCGTCGCCCTCTCCCCGCGGTACTCCCCCGGCCATGCCGAGTCTCGGGGCGCAAACTCCACAACTGCCCGGATTACCCAGCCTCGACGGTCCATCCGACGCAGGCCGTCCCGACACTGGCGGCAAGTTCGACCCGTCCAAGGTGCTCACCGATCTGCAGTCGATTGCGGCCGCAGACAAGTTGTTCAACGATCCGAAGACGGCGGATGCGGCCAAGAAACTCTTCGGCGATCCCAAGCTGGCTGATGCCGCGAGGACACTCTTCGGAAAAGACGCCAAGGGTCTGCTCGGTGATCCCAAAGCGCTTGATGCGGCCAAGACACTGTTCGGCGATCCCGAGGCGGCCGATGCGGTCAAGACGCTGTTCGGTGACCCGGAAACCGCGAAGGCCGCGCAGAAGCTGTTGAACGATCCGCAACTGAGTGACCTCAGCACAGTCCTCAACGACTCTGGGGCGCTTCGGGCGACCGGGCTGCCCGAGGTCACACCGGCGGAGGCGGTCGACGTCGAGGATTCCGCTGGGAGCCTCTTGGGCCCATCGGCGCTGAGCCCGTCCGACATCAACAATGCGGCCGGGTTGCCCGGCGTCGCGGCCGGCGGCTCGTCCGTCGGCGGCGGCCTTCTCGGCGATATCTTCGACGGGGTCAATCAAATCGTGCAGACCGCAATGCAGGGGGCGACACAGCCACCACCCGAATTCAATGGAGGTACCGGAACCCACGGCGGTCAAGCCGCATTGGGGAACAACCCAGGTACCGGCGCCGGGTCAGGTGGCGCCGCTGCGGCCGGCGTCGGGGCCGGCAAGCCCCAGCTGCCGTCTTTCGGAGTGCCTGCCGCGGCGGCGGGTTTCACCCCGGCTGCGCACATGGGCGCACTACAGCCGGATACCGCGCCGGGACAGCCGGGATACCCCGCCGGCAGTCCGCCGCCTGGCGGCGGTCAAGGCGGTGGCGGCAAGGGAGGGGAAGGCAAGGACCACAAGGGCAACAAGGCACTTCGCAGCGAAGGCAACGGAAACGACATCATCGGTCAGAAGGACGCTGTGGTGTCGGTCATCGGTCAAGACGGGGCCGACTGGGATCAGGATTGGAACGTGAGCCCCTGATGGGCACCGCGATCAGGCACAGCGAGCCGGCTTCGCGGCGTGAGGTCGGCGCAATGGAGCTGCTGGACCTACAGCTGATCAACGAGCGTGACGGCCGCGATTCCTTGCCGTACCCCTTCATGCTGACTCGGCCGACCCGGTTCGAGTTCGTTGACGACGTGGCCCCCTACGCGGCGCAACTGCCGGACCGTCTGCGCTCGGGGGATCTGAGCACCTTCGCCAGGTGTCTGGATGCGTGGCCGCATGCCGACGTCACAGTTGCCGGTCACGTCCAGTACATCCCAGCCGACACACCGAGTATCCGCGTACTGGCTTTTCGCACCGGGCAGGCAGGTTACCTGCTGGAGCAACGGCCCGAGGCGGACGTCCTGGATGTGTACACGATCTCGCCGTTCGAGTTGGGCGCGGCCGTCGCGGCGGCCATGGGCTTGCAGGATCCCGGCCGCCATCCGCGGATCGTGATCCCCGAGTATGTTCCGATACGTCCGGCGATCGTGGATGACGACGTAGTCGTGGCACACCACGAAGTAGTCGCCGATCCTGGCGTCAAGGTGTCGGTCTCACAGTTGTCGGCCTACGCGAAGGTGCAGAGCAACTGGCGCCCGGCCAGGGAGTGGGGCATCGATTCCGGCAAGGAATCCCTGACCTGGATCAGGGTGAAGGACGATGGCGACTACCTGGGTGCGCCTGACCGCAGCAGTGGTATCCCGTTGACGGCTGCTCTGCTCTCCGAGCGCATCGACGGCCTCATCGCCGCCGACATAGAGATGCTGCGCGAGGTCAGCGGAGAACCCTGAGTCTGACCTGGCCGACGTTGAATGATCGACCCCGCAAAAGCATTTGATGAGTAGAGGCCTGGTGACCGATACGGTCGGGATTCGTCTCGCATCGGCGCCTGCAGACCGAAAGGATGAGCGTGAGCAACGATTCGATACGAAACGAGTTCAGTGAGGTGCTGGCCTTGGTGCAGGAACAGATGCGCGACCTGTCCAACATCCAGCAGCAGCGATCGACGATGACGGCGAGCGCGACGGCCGCCGACGGCATGGTCGAGGTCACCGTGAACGCGCAGCGCACGGTCGTCGAGACCGTCGTGGACGAGTCTTATCTGGAGGACCACGAGTTCGCTGAACTCGGCGGGCACATCACCAGCGCAGCGCAGGCTGCCGTCCGCCAGTTGGACAAGCGGTCGGAGGCGTTGCTTGCACCGATGAACGAGCGGCGCAAGGCGGTGTCCGAGATCTCGGGCAACGTCATCGGTCTGCCCGGTTTCCGGGAGGCGCTGGCCGAGGTGAGCGCGATGGGGGATTCGCTGCAGTCCCAGCCGAAGCGGACCGACAACGACGGCGACGTCGATTCCTCGTTCCCGACGATCAAGGGGTGATCGATGCCGGAATTCGGTGTTCGGCCGAGCGAATTGCGGGCTGCGTCTACTGATCTGGCGGATGTGAGTGCTCGGATGAAGGGGGTGTTGTCGCGGTTGTCGGTGAAGCTGGCCGCGGAGGGTGCGCCGTGGGGCGACGATGACAGCGGTCGGAAGTTTCGCCATGGGGACGGCGACGATAAGGGGTATGAGGGGCAGCGGGCGTGGGTGGAGGGGTCGGTGGCGGCCAAGGCGGAGTTGCTCGACGAGTACGCCGATGGCCTACGGACCGGGGCGGACACTCTCGAGCGGACTGATGACATCTAGCTGCACCGCGTTCTTCGTGCAGTCGTGCAGCGGCTGCGCCTGAGGCGTCATGTCTATCGACATTCCTCCAGAGCTGCAGTGGGTCTCGTACCTAGCGGGCAGTAAGTGGCCCCAAGGCGATGAGGACGGCCTGTGGCGCATCGGCGAACATTGGAAAGCGTCGACGGCGGAGATGTCGGATCTGATTCCCGACCTGAATCGGGTGCGTAGCCGCACGATGTCGGTGATCACGGGGGAGACGGCCGCCGCGGTGGAGCAGGAGTTCGCCTTGCTTTTCGACGGCGACTTCTCGATGGACAAGCTGGTCGAGGCGATGTCGGCGGTTGGGGAGCTTGCGCGTGCGGCGGGCACGCAGATCGAGGCGTCCAAGATCGAGATCCTGATCGGGTTGTCGATGGGTGCCGCGGAGCTCTTGTACGCGATCGCCATGGCGCCGTGGACATTCGGGTCCTCTCTGGCGTGGATCCCTGTGATCGAGCTGCTGACTATGGCGGTCATCCGCATGCTGTTCACTCAGCTGATGCAGGCGTTGGTGCGTCGGGCGATCCAGGCGTTGTCCAAGACCGCCGTGGCCCGACTGCTCCGGGAAGTCGCCCAGCAGAGCGCCCAGGAGGTCGCCGAGGAACTGATCATCAACCTGTCCATCCAGCAGTATCAGGTAGACAAGGGACGCAAGGACGAGATCGATTGGAAGGACGTCGGAACCGCGGCCAAAGGCGCTGCTGCCGGGGGCGCGGCCGGGGGAGCTTTCCATGGTCCGGCGTTCGGGGCGTTGGGTGGCAAGCACGGCGGCGGCGGAATCGGCAATGCTTTCGCTGGTGCGGGCGCTTCGTACGGTACCGAAGTGGTTGCCGGCGTGGTCGGTGCCGTCGCCGTGGGCGGCAGCCTCAATGCAGGCGAGATTCTCGCAGGCGGCGTCCTGGGTGGTGTATCCGGCGGCATCCAGAGTTCGCACGGCGGTGGCCCCGACACGCCGCCGCTCGATCTGGACGCGGGCCGCAGTCACGCGTTCAACGCCGAGGCCAAGGGGCCCGACGACACCAAGGACTTTGGCGGCGATGATTCCGGCGACACCAGCTTTGCTGACACGCCGCCTCAATATCAGGAGTCCGATCCAGGCGGCTCACCTCCGCCCTACGCGCAGCACCAGCCCAATGCCCCGTCTGATGGGCCATCGAGTTCGGTGTCGGACAACGCTCGCACTTCGAATACGGCGACGACGAATGCGTCGCAGACGCACGACGGCTCATCAGCCCGATCAGGAGACAACGGGCAGAACGGTGGGTCGGGTTCGCAGCAGGCGTCCGGCAGTGAGAACGGCACTCGCGCCGGTTCGCCGAAGGAAACCGGCGACGGCCAGGCCGGTCAGGCTGCGCCGCAGCATGATTCGGTCGGCAGTCAGAACGGACAGCCGGGTTCGCAACAGTCACTTGGTGATGACTCCAACGATGTCACGCCCTCGCATCGATCCGATGGGCATCATCCGCCCACAGATACGCAGCAGCCTTCCGCCGGTAGCAGTGCCCCAGAGCCGACACAGCAGAGTTCGACCGAGAATTCCAGCAGCCAGCCCACCCCGCAGCAGCTCTCCAGCCAGAATGAGTCGAACACCTCCGGACAGCACTCCGGTGGCGAGGACGCCAATTCATCGCCAGTGCAGCATGATTCGCACCACGGCCAAGGCTCCGGAGGGAAAGCGGAGCCTACGCTATCTCAGACGGCAACACCGGCTGAGGCCCCACCGACGCACGGTGATGCGTCGCCGCCGGTCGGCCAGCCACTTGGCAATGACATAGCGCAGGATGATTCACGCCAGGTAGACGAGGCAACTCACGACCCATCAACGCAAGCCAGTACCGCGGCGTCGGACGCCAATGGCGCTGCGAACCAAACAACCCCGCCGCCGACGGTGGCCGACGCCGGAACTCCACCGTCGCCCGCAAACATGACCACACTGCAACCCGCGCGGGCCAACGCCCACACCACCGGGCCGACATCGGTCGCCGGAACACAGACCGCAACGACCCAAGCCTCGAGCAACCCGCCGACATCGCCATCTACACCCTCGGCGAACCCGACAGAGCGCGCCAAGCCCGACGCACCGACCACGAGGGCAGCGGCAGGCATTGCGGCAGAATCAAATTCAGCTCCGACGGCAGTGTCGAACGTCGCGAGCAGCCCCGTCCCGACATCAGCATCGCACTCGTCTATGGATGAGAAATCCCAACTCGTCGCCGGGATGATCCCGGCGCCGCCGCCGCCACCGCCGACCAGCAAGTGTCCCAAGCCCAAAGTCACCGCCGGTGGGCGACCGCCCACGCACAGTAATGCTGGGGGCCGTTTCGAGGGTGGAGTGCCGGTGTGGCCGATATCGGCGTCGGTGTTGGGGTCTGTGGTGGGTGGGGTCCCGCCGCGGTTGGGGCGAGATGCGTCGCTGGCTGATTGTGTGCCGTGGGCGAATTGGGTTGTCGGACAACTGTATCCGGACGGTATTCGCAGGCCGGTCAGCTCTGATGACATGGTGCTCGACCGCGGCGGTATTTCGGGTGTGCAGGGTCAGGTGGTTGACGCTGCTGAGTGGGCGCGGGTTGGTGATCGCAAGGGGTTGTTGGAGGCGGTGGCGGCGCGGCCGGGGTCGACGGCGGTGGTGATGGTGTCGCGTCCGCGGGGTGCGATTGGTCATGTGGTAGCGGTGCATGCCACCACCGACGGGTTGCGGTGGGTGGATCCGCAGCGTCCGGATGGCCAGCAAGTGAGCAGTCCTGAGGACTATCCGCGTGATGGCATGCCCTCGGAGGTGGCACACGCGCCGGATGTGCGGGCGGTGGTGATCGATCCGCAGGGTCGGGTGGTGGCGCCGGGGCAGTGGTCACAGATCGACCCGACCGTGGATGCGCTGCTTGATGCTGATCTGACCCGCGAGTTCGGTGCCTACCAAGCGCCCCGACCCGATCCGCCGGAGTCGGGGTCCGTCGCCGGCGATGTGTCCACCGGTGCGGCTATCACGCCCGAGGATGCGTCGAATGGCTTCGAGCGCGTTGAGGCACCCAATCCATCGATCACGACAGAAGCATTGGGGCCGGGTCCGGATGAAGCCGGACCTTCGGGCACTCGGTCGAGTGCACCGGGCTCTTCAATCCCCGCAGTACCCTCAAATTCGGAGACTTTCCACGTCAGGTTCGTGAACGTCAACGATGGCGACATCGACCTTGATATCCCCAACACATTCCGTGAGGGGACATACAGCCCGACTCCACCGGCGCCCGATCCGCATCTTCCGACGGCACAGCCCGGGTTCACCCCCACTGCGCCATCCATCCCGGTCACCGGCTTACCGCCTGGCAAAACCGTGCAGTATCGCACGGACACCAACTTCGTATTTCGCGATGATCATCGCGACCCATTGGGTGCGGCCCATAGTCCGTTTGAGTTCGGTTTCCTCCCGCGTGACCCCTCGAACACTGACCTCCAGGGTTTCGTCGACGGGGAAAACGGTGCCTTCGTGTCTTCGAGCCGCGACCCAAACCTGGCTTTCAACGGCCCGTCCGGTCACAAAGAAGTAGGCCGCCGGAACTTTCGCTACATCATTTACGCGCCCGGCGGTATCGACGTCAACGCGACCCTGGGGGATCACCGATTCGATTACCAGAGCGAAGTTGCCTTCCCGGGTGGTATCCGGCGAGAGAACATCGTCGGGGCTCAGGAGATCATCGATGGAACGTTGCGCTCGGGCGCCAACACCGATCTCCCGGGTGGCCAGTTCGAGAATCTTCAGTTCGGACCGTTCGTCCCCAACCGCCACTTCGACCCCACCGCGGCTAATCCGCCAGGCCTGGATCCTCGGTTCACGAACAACGCTCCGGACGACGATTCCGACTCCCCGTTTTTCGATTCGAGCTCAGAATCGTCGCAGCCCAGTACCCCGTCCCCAGGCTTGCGGCCGTTGCGGTCTCCGCCTGGGCTGCCGCCGACCAGCCCGTT
>NZ_BCRS01000086.1 GCF_001552715.1 Mycolicibacterium vaccae NBRC 14118 = CIP 105934
CGGCTTGGCGGCGGTGGTGCCGATGGCCGCCAGCCGCACCGTCCCCTGACCCGACGGGGAAGGTGCTGGAACGGACCCCATCTCCTGGGCGCAGAATTCGTCGACGATCGACGTGGTGGCAGCAGGTGTCTCGGTAATGCTCACAGCGGTCCCCCCAGGGTTGTCGGTTTTCTGTCGCGTGGTGCCAGGTGTCTACCCCGGGGCGGGCCCACGATCTCGCCGTGTTCAGCGATCAACTCGCCGCGCAGATACGTCGCCTCCACCGAGCCGGTCGTCTCCCAGCCTTCGTACGGGGTGACGGGATGTTTCGAGTGCAGGTGAGCACCGGTGACCACACCCGGCGCGGCGGGGTCGACGATGACGAAGTCGGCGTCGGCCCCACATCGAGATGCCCCTTTCGGTCATCGATTCCCCAGATTCTGGCCGGGTTCGCCGCGCACAGTCGAACGACGTCGTTGATGGTCAACCGTCCCTGCGCGACTTGTGTCAGCATGAGCGGCAGGCTGGTCTCCACGCCTATCCAACCTCCGTGCGCGCACCACACGTTGGGCTCGGCCTGCTCCTCGCCCGAGTGTGGCGCGTGGTCGGTGGCGACGATGTCGACGTCCCCGCTACTGATGCCGGCCCACAGCGCGGCGCCGTGCTCGGCGGGACGCACCGGGGGATTGAGCTTGACCAGATTGGCGAATTCGTCGTACGCCGAGTCGTCGAGCAGCAGATGCCCGACAAGGGCTTCGACGGTCAGTCGATGCCCCAGTGCGCGCAACATCTTCACTCGTTCCAGCCCGTCCCGGGTGGACAGGTGATGGATGTGCAGTGTGGTCCCGACCGCGCCTGCCAAGGTCGCGATCCGCGTGACGGCTTCCACCTCCACCAGTGGCGGTCGACTTTCCAGATGCGCCCGCACATCGGTACGGCCCTGGGCGCGTAGCTCTTTGGCGAGTTGTTGGAGCAGCGGGTTGTTCTCCGCGTGGACGCCCACCACCAGTCCGGATTCCTCGGCCGCGCGCAAACCGCGGTAGATGGCGCCGTCGTCGGGGCAGGGGTTGTCGCCGGTGGTTTGGCCCATGAACAGCTTGAGTCCGATCGCACCTGCCCCGGCGAGTTTCGGGATCTCGTCGGCGTTGTCTTGACCGAGCATGCCGTACAGGCCGAAATCGACGTGAGACTTGCCGGCGACCGTGTCCAACTTGTGCTCGAAGATGTCCAGGGTCGCCACTGGCGGCACGGTGTTCGGCATGTCGAAGACCGTGGTGACCCCACCGACGGCGGCTGCCCGACTCCCGGTGCCGAAGTCCTCCTTGTACGCCATGCCCGGCTCGCGGAAGTGCACGTGGGCGTCAACGACGCCGGGCAGGATGTACCGGCCGGTGGCATCGATCTCCTTGTCCGCGTGCGCAAGTGAAGTACCAATCGCGCACACTGTTCCGTCGGCGACGGCAAGGTCCGCGCGGATCAGGCGTTCGGGGGTGACGATGGTGCCACCACGGACGACGAGTTCGTAGTTGACGGTGGGGGCGGTGCCCATTCCTAAACCTCCTGTGTGCCGACGGCGACGGTGTACCCGCGGCGTTCGGCGATATGGGTGATCACATCGGGAGCGGCGTACGCCAGCAACCCGAGAGCGGCGGCCACAACGGTCGCCGCCCACAGCATCGGGGTGTCGCGGTTGGCCTGTGACAGTGCCATCAGGCTGCCGAGACCAGGCCTGCCGGACAGCCACTCCGACAGGATTACGGCCATCACCGACAGCGGCACTGTGATCCGGAGCCCGACGACGAGCCCGGCCCAGGCCGACGGCAGGTAGATGGTGCGACAGCGGCGCGCGAAGCCCGCCTGATACAGCCGTGCCAGGTCGTCCAGCGCGGAGGGCGCCGATCGCACGCTGGTCACTGCCGAGACGAAAAGGGTGAAGGTGGCGACGATGACCACACACAGCACCGATGTCCAGAGTCCGCGGCCCACGACCAGGGTGATCAGCGGGGCCACCCCGACGATCGGGATCGTTCGCAGCACCAACGCGTATCCGGTGACGGGGCGTTGCAACACCGGCCACCGCACCACAGCGACTGCCAGCGCCAGGGCCAACACTGCGGCCACCACGATTCCTGCCGCGGCAGCAGAGGCCGTTGCTCCTGCCCGTGCCGCCAAGAGTCCCGAGTGCTCGAGGATGTGGCCGAGGGTGGCCACCGGCCCAGGCAGGCTGTAGGCGGGGATGTCGTGGGTCAGGATCGCCAGTTGCCAGGTCGACAGGAGCAACACCAGCGAGAGCACCACGCCGGCGACGACACGCACGTTGGTAGTGGTCATTGCAGCGCCTTCCGGATCGGCGCCATGATCAGCGCCACCGCGCCGAGCAGGCTCACCGCCACCGCGCAGGCAAGGATGATCGCGGCCCACAGCAGCGGCGCCTGATAGCTGTACAGTGCGTTGGCCATCAGGCCGCCCAACCCGCGTTCGCCTGCGGCACCGGACCATTCCGCGACGATGGCGCCCACGAAACAGGCCGGCAGCATCGCGCGAAGGCCGATGTCGACGATCGGTACGGTGCGTCCGAGTCCGACGAACCGCCACCAGCGCAGTGCGCTCGCCGAATACAGCGCGCCGAGTTCACCGCGACCCACCTGGGTGGCGTGTGCCGCCGACCCGAGCATCGCCGCCACCGGTACCAGCCCGCTGAGCACCGTGACGACGATGATCAGTGAGGTGCCTCGAGGAATGAATATCGACAGCACCGGCGTCAGGCTGATCAGCGGCAGGCTCCCGACGACCACGCTGACGCTCACCAACCAGGGTGACAGCCAGGGCGCCATCCCTACCAACACCAGGCCGACGGCGGTGACTACGAGCAGCAATCCGGCACCGGTGACCGCGGCCACGAGCGTGGGCTCGGCGTTGTACCAGATGATTTCCCACTGTCCCACGAGTGCGCCGAGCGCACTGTGCGGCGCGATGAAGCTGGGGCCGAGGACTCCGCTGGTAGCAGTGCCCCACCACAGCATCATCAGAGCGGCGATCCCCCCTGCGATCCAGAGGAGTTCACGTAGCACGACGGGAATCTGCTGCCGTTCGCCACGTCTGGGGATTCCCACGCTGTCGATGGCGGGCGCCAATGCGGCGGTCATGACAACTCCAAGCTGGCGCGGATATCGGCACAGATTTTGGCGAACTCAGCGGAATCCCGGAAACTCCGCCGATCGCTGCGGGCGATGTCAACGTGGTGCAGTGCGCGCGGCGTGCACGGTCGTGGCGAAAGCACCATGATGCGGTCCCCGAGCAGTACCGCCTCCTCCACCGAATGCGTCACCATCAAGCAGGTGGTGCCGGTGTGGTCCAGGATGTCGAGCAGTTCGAAGTTCAGCTGCGCTCGGGTGAGTTCATCGAGGGCGCCGAACGGTTCGTCGAGCAGCAACGCCCAAGGCTTGGTAGCCAGCGCTCGGGCAACCGAGACGCGCTGTCGCATACCTCCGGAAAGCTGGCGCGGACGGTGCCCAGCCCAGTCAGTCAGGGAAGTGATCGCCAGCAGATGGTCCACCCAGGCGGCATCTTTGGACAGCCCTGCCAGATCGAACGGCAACTCGAGGTTCTTGCGCACCGAACGCCACGCCAACAGGGACGGATCCTGGAACGCGAAGCCGATCCTCCGCTGGTCGCGCAAGTCGTGCGGTGACGCCCCGGAGTAGCTCAGGGAGCCGTGGGTGGGATTGATCAAGCCGGCCGCAAGTCGGAGCAGCGTCGACTTCCCACATCCGGACGGACCCAGCAGCACGCCGACATGCCCGGGTTCCAACGTCAGTGACACCTGGTGGACTGCAGGTACCGAGGTTCGCCCGTTCCGGTACTCATAGGAGACGTCCGTAATGTCCAGTCCCAGCGAATTGCCCTGGGCAAGAGTGGCGTTGGTGTACATGCTCAGATTACTCATGCCATGCCTCCGATGCTGAGAACAGGTCGACCCGTATCGTGACCACGATCGGCGCCGACGGCGACTCCGCTCACCCACAGTGCGTGTACCGCCACCCGCGCGGCCAGCACGATCTCGGGCAAGTACCAGTCGTCTCGGTCGAGCAGCTGTGCCCACTCGCCGATATCGACCACCAGGAGATCGGCCCGGCTACCGTCGGCCACCGGCTCAGGGCGTTGCGCACCCATCGCGCCGGCGTGGAAGCCCAGCGCCAGAATGTCGGCAGCGCTGACGGTTTCGTTCGACTGGGCCTGGGCGATGCCCCGGAGCAGCCGAAGTTCGGTCCATGGATCGCTGTCTTCATTGAGTGACAGTCCGTCGAGTCCCATCGCGGTCGGCAGACGGGCGGCCCGCGCCGCGGCAATGGGTGCAAAGCCGGAGCACAGGCGCAGGTTTGAGCTGGCGTTGATGGCCAGCCCGCAGCCGCGCTCGGCAAGCAGTTCCAGTTCGTCGGAGCGAAGCTGGGTGCCATGGGCGAAGGTGACGTGCGGCCCCAGAATTCCACGGCGGTCCAACCAGGCCACCAGCCCTTCGGGATACACCTCGTCTGCCCAGGCCCGCTGCGACGGAGACTCCAACAGGTGGGTGTGCAGACGCACACCGTGATCGAGCGCGAAGTCGTTGAGCTCCAACAGGGTGTGTTCACTGACCCACTGTGGGCCCACCGGGCCGAGCTGCAACTCGAGGTCGGGCGCGCGCTGTGCCAGCCGCTGGAACATCTGCAGGCGCGCAGACAACTCCGTGGCGGTATACCCCGTCTCGTCGCGACCCCGCATCCGCCCTGCCGCGTCGGCGAACGGCACAACGACTGCGGTGCGAATCCCGGCGGAACGCGCTGCGGCACAGGCCGTGTCGATCTCATATTCTAGATCTGGCGTTCCGGGGTTGACACACAGGACCGTGGCGCCGATCCCTTGGCAGAGCATCTGCTCTGCCGCTCGCCCCACCAGGTCGGTCTGGTCCCGGCGATCGGCGGACAGTCGGTCGATCCACACTTCCAACGGCCCATCTGCGATACCGGCAGCGGTCAGTCCGCGGCCCCGGCCGTGGTCGTGGCTGTTGACCAGCGGGGGCATGGCCACCAACGTCGATCCGTGCGCCGACGCCTGCGTCTGCACCGAGAGGATCCCGGAGTCGACGGTCAGCTTGGCGGGTCCGGTGGCACGGTGCCCGTCGGGTCCGAGGATTCCGGCCACCACATAGGTGGACATCAGGTGTCCTTGGCGACCGCAGACAGAATCGACTGTGTCATCACGGTGTTCACGTCCACCGGCGCGTCGATCGCTCCGGCATCGGCGTAAAGGGCGGCCACGGTGGCGAATGTCGCGGGCTCGATCCACATCAGGCCGTTCTGCTGGGCCGCACCCGAGGTGATGAGCGGGACCGCAGCCGCGGCAGAGACTTTCTCGTCGGCCAGTACGGCTCCGGTCTCTTGGTGGTATTGGTCCCAGGTGTACTGGGCGATCTCTTCGGGGTGGGCGACGAAGTACTCCCATCCCCGGATGTCGGCGCGCAGCCACCTGGTCAGCGCATCGGCTTTACCTGACACCGTCTCCTCCGTCGCGAACAGGGCATTGCCGTAGTCGGGATTGCCCAACTCGGCGAAGTACACAATGTCGACACCCACACCTTGCTGCTGCAGCGAAAGCCCCTGCTGCGTGCCGTAGCCGATGTACCCGTCGACCTGGCCGGAACTCAGGATGGACGGGTCCGTGCCCACCGGCACCATCGTGACGGTCGCGGGGTCGACGCCTGCCTTCGTCAACATGGCCTTGAGCAGAGCATGCTCACCGGCCGGCAAGCCCACCGTTTTTCCGCTCATCTGGTCCAAGGTGGTCACCGGATTGGACTTCAGCGACATCAGCGCGTTCGGTGTTTCCTGATAGATGGTGGCGAACGCCTGGATCGGAATGCCCTGGCTGCTGGCTTTGATGATGTCGGATCCGTTCGCGTCACCGATGTCAGCCTGGCCGGTCACGACCACGTTCACTGGGTCGATGTTGGGACCTCCGGACAGGAATTGGGCGTTGATACCCTCTTCCTCGAAGTAGCCGTTCTTCAGCGCGGCGAAGTGGCCGCCGAACTGTGCCAGCTTCTTCCATCCGAGTTGGGTGGTAACTGTGGTCAGGCCCGGCACGTCAGTCTGCGACGCTCCGCCGGCGCAGGCCGCCAGCGCGGGGCCTGCTACCGCGAGTGCACTCACGCCGAACAGGCCGCGGATCAACGTGCGGCGGTCAACGGGTCGCGTCAGTGGTTCGTACATGGATCTCCTGTCCGAGGAATGTTTTCAGCGCACTGCAGAGGTGCGTCGGTTATGCAGCCATTCGCTCATGAGCACGGTGCCGGTCGGCTGAGCGGCGGTGTGAAACGGTGTCAGCGCGCGACTGTCGTTGGGGCGGTAGAAGAATGGAATCGACACCCGGGGCGTCTGGGTCGAGGGATCCTCGACACGTGGCGCGGTGACCTCGTGTGGCACCGCCCACCACTGGTCTGCGGTGAGATATGTCAGCAATGCGCCGATGTTGACCAGATAAGTCTCGGCGACGGGGGGCACATCCACCCACCGGCCGTCCCGGCGTTGCATCCGCAGGCCACCGCCACCGCCGTCATCCTGGTAGAGGATGGTGAACAGCGTGTCGTCGGTGTGCACTGCGTTGCGCGACCCCGTGTCCTCTGGGCGTGCCGCTGGATAATAGTTGGCGGCGAGGTCGGCCCAGTTCGTGGCGACCAACTCCTGCCAGACGGCGAGCTCAACACCCAAGGTTGCGGCCATCACCTCACCCAGCAGCATCGCGGATTCCTGCATCTGCCGGTAATAGGCGTGCCAGGCCTCGGTGAACGCGGGCAGGGTCCGAGGCCACAGGCTGCCTCCGATCGCGCCGGGAGGTGCATCGAAGTGACCCCCGGGATCGGGGGTGGCGAGGGTCGGCGAGATCCGTGGTCCGATATGGAACATCTCTTTGCGCTTGCCCGAATCCCGTTCGCTGCCTTCGGTTGGCCCGTGCCAGCCGATATAAGGATTGCCGCCGGGATCACGCAGCGCCTCTTTGCTGCCCTGAGGCAATCGGAAGAACTCGAGGGTCTGTTCGTACACGGCGGCCAGGACGGGCTCGGAGATCGGAAGCCCTGTCAGGGCAAACGCTCCGGACTCGGTGCACACCGCATCGAACTGGGCGAGGGTGTCGGTGTCGCCGGTGCGGGCGGCGATCACGAGGTCAGGTAAAGCGAACTGCCGAATCATGGAGGTCTCCGGTCTTCGTCCCGAAAGGGACCCTGGCTGCTTTGGATCCAAGAATGGATCCAAACTATTGCCGTGGTGTTTCGGCCGTATCCAGAGCAGGTAAACGCTGTGACGACCGTTCGTAAATTTCAGCTCTGCGGCAAACCTTCAGGCGCGGGCAGTCGAGCTGGCCTTCTGCGCGGAGCAGGCCCAAAAGCGCCGAAGTAACCCGGCTGCGTATTGGATTGTGGTCAGCCCACATTCACCAGCGACGACTGTTCCACCGGGAAGTCGAAGTAGGTGTCGGGGAACGGCTCGGGCTTGTACGTGAAGTGCCACCACTCGTTCTCGTAGTTCTGCAGGCCCTGTTTCTCCAGCCCGTCCTTGAGCAGCAGCCTGTTCTTGAGCTGCTCGCCCTGGATGCGGGGGTCGAGCGTGTGCGACAGCGTGTCGAAGCAGTCGTACCCGGTGCCCATGTCAAGGGCGTTGTCGGGGAAGCGTTCTGAGGCCGGTGCCGCGCAATCGACCAACGGCTGCCCCGGCACGTACGCGGGCTGCGGGCCCGCGGGCAGCGGCACCAGCGTCAGATCGACGGTGCTTCCGCGGCTGTGGCCCGACTGTTCGGCGATGTACCCGTCGGCGAAGAGCTGCGTCTTGTCCACGCGTGGATAGAACTCCGCTTCCATCCGCCGATCGGACAGGTCGCCGGCCCAGCCGACGAAGGAGTCGACGGCGCGTTGCGGTCGGTAGCAGTCATAGATCTTCAGGGAATAGCCCTGTGCGACGAATTCCTGCTGCGCGCGCTGCAACGCCTCTGCTGCCGGGCGGGTCAGCAGGCACATCGGCGCCTGGTAACCGTCGACGGGTTCGCCGGTGAAGTTGTGCGCGGTGACATAGCGGATGTCCAGCAGCATCGAGGGATCCATGTCGGTGAGTGAGACGAATTCCGGTGGGGCGACCCGTTCGGGTTCGGCCGCTGCGATCGGTGCCGCCATGAGGAAGACCAGGGACGTGGCAGCGGTCAGCGCCACCAGCTTCGATTTTTCGCGCATTCCCCATTGCAACACTCAAACGCGATCATCGCAGCGGCACGCACGCGAGGTTGCAGGTCGGCTCATGGACCGTTTGGGTCGCGACCGTTTACGGGTATTGCCTTCCGGCGAGGTGATCACCATGAGCAGGGACCCCGGACCGCTGAATATCGTTCTGGTGCACGGCGCTTTCGTGGACGGATCCAGCTGGCGTGCAGTTTATGACCTGCTCACCGCGGACGGCTACCACGTCGCTGTGGCGCAGAACCCCAACCTGTCGTTCCGGGAGGACGTGGCGGCAACGCAACGGATCATCGACGCGCAAGCCGGACCGGTCGTGCTGGTGGGACATTCCTACGGCGGTGCGGTCATCACCGAGGCCGGCAACCACGGCAAGGTCACGGCACTGGTCTACATCGCGGCGTTCGTGCCGGATCGGGGCGAGTCGGTCGGCGCGCTGGGGGGCGACCCCGGTGCGGTGGGATCGCCGATCGTCGCGGCGCCGGGCGGGTTCTTCGTTCAGGACCGGGCGAGGTTCCACGAGTCGTTCGGTGCTGACCTGCCCGCCGCGGAGGCCGCGTTCCTGGCCGACTCCCAGGTCCCGTGGGGTGCCGATGCCATGTCCTCACCGGTCACCGAGCCCGCCTGGCGCGGCAAGCCGAGTTGGTACCTGGTGGCGACCGAGGACCGGATGATCAGACCGGCCGCCCAACGTGCGATGGCGCAGCGGGCCGGAGCCGCCATGGCGGAGGCGGCCGCCAGCCACGCCGTCTACCTGTCGCAGCCGCGCGCGGTTGCCGATCTCATCCGAATGGCCTGCGCCGCATAGTGTCTAGCGCTTCGTCAGGCGTTCCGGCGGCTCAACGCAGGGTCGTCACCCGATCTCGACCGCGCGGTCGGCGTCCAACGCAGCGGCCAGGCCGGTCAGTTTCCGGTCCCGCCATCGCACCCGGTCCTCCCAGTCTGCGAGGTCCAGGATCGCGCGCCGCTGCGCGGTCACCTGCGCGACAAGTTCCGGCGTCCACGGATCATGCTGCCCGCGTTCGGCACCCATGCGCTCGTAGGCCGGACCCATCTTCGCGGCGTGTGACTCGATACCGCCACGGGTGTTGAGGTCAGCCGTTTCGAACGGCCCCATGAAACTCCAGCGTCGGCCCAGTCCGCTGCGCACCACCTCGTCGATGTCGTCGACGGTCGCCACCCCGTCACGCACCAGGCAGTAGGCCTCGCGCAGTAGCGCGCCCTGCAGCCGGTTGAAGACAAAGCCCTCCACTTCGCGGCGTACCCGTACCGGACGCATGCCGGCCGACCGGTACAGCGAAAGCGCCTGCTGCACAATAGGCTCGGCCGTCTCCGGGGAAGGGACTACCTCGACCACGGGTAACAGATACGGCGGATTGCCGGGATGCCCGACGAGGATCCGTGCCGAGACGGCCGGGCCGAGGCCGGCAGCCAACGCACTCGGCACGATCGCCGAACTCGAGCTGACCAGCGGGACGCTCGGCGAGGTCAGTGCGGCGGCACGGCGAAACAGATCCTGTTTGAGATCCAGGCGCTCGGGGGCGCACTCCTGCACAAATCCGGCGCCGTCCACCGCTGAGGCCAGGTCGGAGGTGAAGCGTACGCGCGGGGCGCACCGAGCGCCGCACTGTGCGAGTCGGTCACCGAGTTCGGATGATGCCCGCGGCAGCGCGGCATCGACGGAATCGTAGACGGCCACCTCGAAGCCCTCGCGGGCGAACAACACCGCGAACGCCACCCCGATCGAACCGCCGCCCAGGATCGCGACAGTCACCTCGTCACCAACCTCGGTCACCGGCGTAGCCGTCTTCGAGGATCGAGACCACCGACTCGACGGTCAGTTCGCGGGGATTGTTCGCCGTCAACCGGGTGGCCAGCATGGCTTGCTGTGCGACGTACTCGAAGTCACCGGGCGCCAGGCCCAGTGTTCGCAGATCCAGTGGAGCACCGAGCACCGAGAGGATCTCCTCGATCCGGTCGATCGCCGACCGCGCCTGCAGCTCATCGGGTTCCGACGGTGCGGCGACCCCGAGGATGCGGCCGATCTCGGCGAACTCCGGCACTCGGGCGGGCAGGTTGTAGCGCATCACATACGGCAGAAGGGCGCTGATGCCGAAACCGTGCGGGGTGTGGGTGAGGGCGCCGATCGGCGATTGGATGGCATGCGCGCCCGCGGTGCCGGCAGTGTTGATCGCCATCCCGGCGCAGTAGGCGCCGAACAGCGTGTCCGACCGGGCCGCCAGGTCGCCGGGGTCGGCGGCGACCGCCGGCAGCGAGTTGTTCAGCAGTGCCAGTCCGGTGCGCGCGTAGACATCGGCCAGCACGTTCTTGCCTGCGTACAAGGTGTTCGCGAGTTGGTCGGCATCGGGGTTCTTGGCTCGGCCGGTGAACGATTCGATCAGATGCGACAGCGCGTCGGCGCCGGAGGCCGCCGTCAAGCCGGGAGGACAGGTCAACGTCAGCTCGGGATCGATGATGGCGGCGTAAGCCTCCAGGTGCGGGCTCGCGACGCCCACCTTCATGCCCTGCTCCTCATCGAAAACCACTGAAATGCAGGTGACTTCGGCGCCGGTGCCGCCGGTCGTCGGAACGGTGACCACCGGGATGCCGGGGCCCGGAACCAGGAACTGGCCATAGAAGTCGCGGACATCGCCGCCGTGCGTCAGGACCGCAGAGGCGACCTTGGCCAGATCCATGCAGGAACCGCCGCCGATGCCGACGATCGCCTCAGGCATCGTCGCGCCGAATCGTTCGACGAGCTCGACGACATTGCGGCGCGGCAGGTCCGGTTCGGTGCCGTCGTAGACCGACACCGAGACTCCCTGCCCGACGAGCTGGTCGACGAGCAGCGCGAACTCGGCGCTGGCCGCCATCCGCGTGTCGGTCACCATCAACACCCGCGTCGCGATTCCGGCCACCACCCGCGGGATCTGGCGACGCTGGCCGGACCCGAACAGCACCATCGCCGGCTGACGGAGCAACCCGAGGCCGAGGTCGTTGGCGGTGTGCAGGGCAGCTGGTGCGGCAACGGTCGTCACGACAGGCCTTCTTCCTCGTCGACGGTCACGGCCAGGTATTTGGGTTCGAGATAGTCGTAGATGGCGTCGTGGCCACCCTCGCGACCGAGCCCGGAGGCTTTGACACCGCCGAACGCGGCGGCCGGGTCGGCCATGATGCCGCGGTTGATGCCGACCATGCCGAAGTCCAGTCGCTCACCGACCGTCAGCGCACGAGACAGGTCCTTGGTGAACACGTACGCCGCAAGTCCATAGCCTGTGTCGTTGGCGAAGGCGACCGCCTCAGCGGTCGAGCCCACCTCGTAGATGGTGGCGACGGGGGCGAACAGTTCGCGACTGCACAGCTCGGCCGGTCGGCCCGGCACCCGGAACACGGTGGGGGAGAAGAAGTACCCGTCGCCGGGCAGCGGTTGCCCACCGGTCAGCAGGTCAGCGCCCGCCCCGTGCAGGGTCGCGACCAGCTCGACCACCGAATCGCGTTGGCGCGCCGAGATGATGGGCCCGACGTCCACGCCGGAGTCGAAGCCGTTGCCGACCGTCAGAGCCTCGGTGAGTTCGACGAATCGATCGGTGAAGCGCTGCGCGACGGCGCTGTGCACGATGATCCGGTTGGCGGCCACGCAGGCCTGTCCGGCGTTGCGAAACTTGCACACGATGGCCTGCTGCGCCGCCAGTTCCACGTCGGCGTCGTCGAGAACGATGAACGGCCCGTCGCCGCCGAGTTCCATGGACGCGTTGATGATGCCGGGAGCCGCCTGCTCCAGCAGTGTGGCCCCGACACCGGTCGATCCGGTGAAGCTGATCTTGCGCAGGCGGTCGTCAGCCATCAGTGCGGCCGACACCGCGGCAGACGACGAGGTGTGCACCAGGTTCACCACGCCGTCGGGGAATCCTGCTTCACTGAGGGTTTCGACGAACAGTGCGCATGTCAGTGGAGTTTCCTTGGCGCTTTTGACGATCACCGGGCATCCGGCGGCCAGCGCCGCGCCGGCTTTGCGGGCGATCATCAACATCGGGAAGTTCCACGGCGTGATCAGCAGCGCGGGGCCCACCGGCTGATGGGTGGTGATCACGCGATAGCCACCGTGGGAGGCCGGCGCGAAGGTGCCGTGCAGATGCGCGATCTGTTCGGTGTACCAGAGGAAGAACTCCGCGGACAGCGCGAACTCCGCGCGCGACTCGGCCAGCGGCTTCCCACTCTCGGCTGTCATCACGTCGGCGAACGCGTCGGCCCGCGACATCAGCAGTCGGTGTGCGCGGGTGAACAGGTCGGCACGGTCGCGCGGGGCCACGTGCCGCCAGGCGGACTGGGCGGCGACCGCGGCGTCCAGCGCGGTAAGCGCGTCGTCGACGGTGCCGTCGGACACCGCTGCGATCTCGGCGCCGGTGGCGGGATCGAGCACCGGGAACGTCGTCTCGGCGCGGCGCCATCGTCCGTCGATGAACAGTCCCGTGGGGACCTGCCGACCGTGGACTGCTGCGGTGTCGGCAGGGCTGACCAGCGTCGTCGTCATGGTTCTCCGTCTTTCAGGGTTCTGATGGGGGCTGCCACGGGCCACTCCACCGCGGTCTGGCCTCACGTTAAGACGCAACGGGGCACTCCTCGGCGACTGCGTCTTTTTGAGACAGTCGGCAGCCACGCTGGCGACAGGGCCCAAGATGTACTGTGTGACCCAGATCGCATTCGGGTTGCTGTCGAACGCGTGACGCAAGGAGTGGTGGTGTCGGTGAGACGCGGTGGATCGCGCATAGAGGAGATCCGCGCACAGTTCCTCACTGCCTCCGATGCAGGTCAGGCCGTGCCGACCGAACTGCTGGAATCGTGGCTACGGTCCAAGAGCGCGCTCGGGGCGCCTGCCAACGTCCGCAATGTGCCGCGGGTCGACGAGGACCTGCTCGACAACCATCTGCTGGAGATGTTCCAGGCGCCGATGGCCCGCGCGGCAGAGGATCTGGCCGGGACGGGGATGGGGCTGCTACTCGCCGATGCCCAGGGCCGCATCGTGCAGCGGTGGTCGCAGGACTCTGCCGCGATGAATCAACTCGATCGCCTGGGCACGGTGCGGGGGGCGGTGCTGGCCGAGGATGCCGTCGGAACCAACGGGGTGGGGACTGCCCTGGCCTCGGGGAAGAGTGTGCTGATCGAAGGTGCCGAGCATTTCGCCGACGTCTACCAGAACGCGCTGTGCACCGGGGCGCCGGTGTGGCATCCGATCACCGGCAAGCTGCTCGCGGCCGTGACCATGTCGACGAAGATCGACGAGCGCAGCGGACTGCTGCTTCCATTGACCAATTCGCTTGCCGCACAGCTGCAGCAGCATGTCCTCGACGTCGCGCAGCCGGGCGCCCGGGCCATGTTGGCGGCGTTCCTCGACACGTCCGACAGGCATCACGGTCCAGTGGTGGCGTTCGGCCCCGACGGTCTGACGATGCGCAGCCGGCGCACCGGTGAGCTCACCCAGTCCGACGTCGATCTGATCGGGCACCTGTGCGTGGGGTTGCGTCATGACGCCCGCCTGACCGCCGAATTGTCCATCGGGACCACCGCGGTGGAAGTGACCGTGCTCGACGGCGGCGCCGGGGTGGTGGCCGCGTTGAGTCCGGCGCCCCGGGTGTCGGCCGGGCACAACAGGGCGACGGCCGACGCGCTGGTGGGGCAGACGAAGTCATGGCTGGGCGCCGCCCACCACGTCAGCAGACACATCGCCTCCCGGACCGCCCTGCTGATCGCCGGTGAGGCCGGCACCGGCAAAACCTCGTTGGCGCTGGGGCGTCCGTACCGGCCGGGGTCGGTCTTGACCGATGTGAAGGTGGTGCACACCGCGCAGCGCCAGATCATCGGCGACCAGGCCTGGCTGCGTGAACTCGCCGACACGGTCGCCTCGTCATCGCGGGTGGTGCTGCGTGCCGTCGAACACCTGGACGCGCAGACCCTCGCCGCGTTGCGCGCGCTGATCGACACCAGCGACGGCGGTGGATCGGTTCTGCTGACGGCAACCGCCGCCACCCACGCCGACGCCGAGGCGACAGCGACCAGGCTCGGTGTGGCGATGGTGTGGGTACCGCCGCTGCGCGAACGCGCGGCAGATATCTGCGCGCTGTGGAACGTCCTTGTCGCGCAACGGTCCCCGGGCCTTCGTCTGTCACTCGGGGAGGATGCACGCCAGGCTCTTGAGGCTGCGGGGTGGCCGGGCAACATCACCGAATTGCGGATGCTGGTCGAGCAGCTGATCTCCGAGGGTGTCCGCGGCCTGGTACACCTCGATCATCTGCCTGACTCCCTGCGGGCCCGTCGGTCCTGGTCGATGATCGAACGCACCGAGATGGAAACCATCCGGCGAGCGTTGCAGGAAGCCGGTGGCAACCGTTCGAAGGCCGCCGAGTTGCTCGGTGTCTCGCGCGCGACGATCCACCGAAAGCTCAAGACCTACCACCTTTCCGGATAGTTCAGCCGGCCGGCCGACGCTACTGTGCCAGGTAGCCGCCGTCGATCACCAGCTCGGACCCGGTGACGAAGCTGGCTTCGTCGGAGGCCAGGAAGACCACTCCGTTGGCGATCTCCTCCGGCAGGCCGGCCCGGCCCATCGGCGTCTGGGCGACGACGAACTCGTTGATCTCGGCTTCCTGCGCGTCGGTCAGCGGGGTCTTGATGAAACCGGGGTGCACCGAGTTCACCCGCACGTTGTCCTTGGCGTAGCTGATCGCCGCACTCTTGGACATGTTGCGGACCGCGCCCTTGGTGGCGTGATACGCGTGGGCGCCCGCGACGGCAGCGTTGCCCCAGATCGACGAGACATTGATGATCGAACCGCTGCGCCGGCCCACCATGTGCGGGATCACGGCACGCATACCCAGCCACGTGCCGGTCTGGTTGGTGGCGATGACCCGCTCCCACTCCGAGACGCTGAGTTCGTGCAGTGACTGGTAGGCGATGATGCCGGCGTTGTTGGCCAACACGTCGATGCGGCCGTAGCGGTCGAGGACATCGGCGATCACGGTCGACCAGTCGTCCTCCTGGGACACATCGAGCTGGCGATAGTCGATTCCCGGCGACCGCGGACCGAACGACTCATCGGTCTTGGCGCGGCCGGTGGCGATCGTCGTGGCGCCTTCGCGGGCGAAGGCCTCCGCGATGGCGTGGCCGATGCCCCGGCAGGAGCCGGTGACCAGCGCGACTTTGTCGTTCAGACGGTTCATGGGGGTGCTTCTCTCCTCGGGGGACCGGTGAGAACAGCGTCGCGCGCACCGGCGCTGACGTAGTGACGTGCGACACGCTGAGACAGCGGTGTCTCAATGTGCGACAGCGCACAGCGGGTGGATGCGGCACTCACACACTGGCTGCAGTGCGGCGGATCACAGCCGCGGCCAACCGATTTCAGGAGACGCCCATGACCAACCAGCCGACCGATCCGCTCGGTGTCATCTACACCGAATGGACCGAGGAGTTCGTGGCCAACCCGCAGATGTCGCTGCGGTTGATGCGCTGGGTGTTCGAGGATTGGCAACGCGCCACCGCCGAACCCGAGGACGTCACCTACAAGTCCACCGAGATCGGGGGTGTCCCCGGCATCCTGGTCACTCCGCTGACCGCCGACCCCACCCAGGTGCTGGTGTTCCTGCACGGCGGCGGATTCGCGCTCGGCTCCTCGGCGAGTCATCGCAAACTGGCCGGCCACGTCGCCGCCGCGTGTGGTGCCATCGGGTTCGTCGCCGATTTCCGGCGCGCACCCGAACATCCCTATCCGGCCCAGCTCGACGACGCCGGCGCCGTCTTCGACGCGCTGGTCGAGGCGGGTATTGCGGCGGCGGACATCAGCTTCGTCGGCGACAGCGCGGGCGCCAACATCGCGATCGCGACCACGCTGCGGCTGCACCGCGACGAGGGCCGCACCCCGGGTCTGGTCATGGCGATCTCGCCGTGGCTGGATATGGAGAACACCGGAGAGACGTTGGTGTCCAACGACGCCACCGACTTCCTGATCACCCGGGAAGGATTGCAGGGCAACATCGACCGCTATCTCTGTGGTGGTGCGAGCCCGGTCGACCCACTGGTCAATCCGCTCTACGCCGATTTCACCGGCTTCCCGCCGCTCTACATCACCGCCGCCGACATCGAGTCGCTCTACGCCGACGCGACGCGCCTCCACGCCCGTGCGAGCGAGGCTGGCGTGGACGTCACCCTCGAGGTGGCCGCGGGCCAACAGCATGTGTTTCCGCTGCAGGCAGGCCGACTCGCCGCCGCAGACCAGGCGATCGCCTCAATGGCCGTCTGGTACCAAGCCCGCCGCACCGCCGGCGCGCACCTGCACACGTCCCAAACCGCTTCTGCCTGAAACCCGATCCCCGAAGGAGACTCTCATGACCACCGAAACCCACGACGCCATCGTCATCGGAGCCGGGTTCTCCGGCCTGGCAATACTGCACCACCTCCGCGAGATCGGCCTGGACACGCTCGTCGTCGACGCCCAGGACGGTGTCGGCGGCACCTGGCTGGGCAACCGTTACCCCGGGGTGCGCACCGACAGTGAGTACAGCTACTACTCCTTCTCGTTCTCCAAGGAAGTGCGGGAGGAGTGGACCTGGTCGCAGCGTTATCCCGCGGGCAAGGAGGTGCTGGCCTACCTCAACTTCGTCGCCGACCGCCTGGACCTGCGCCGCGACATCCGGCTCGACACCCGGGTACAGTCCGCCCGCTACGACGAGGACACCAACACATGGTCGGTCCGAACCGACTGCGGCGCAACACTGGTGGCCAAGTATCTGATCAGCGGAATGGGAGTGCTCTCGCAGGCCATCTATCCCGACATCCCCGGCATCGACAGCTTCACCGGCGCGAAATACCACACCGCACACTGGCCACGTGAGGGCGTCGACCTGGCCGGCAAACGCGTCGGCCTGATCGGGCTCGGCGCCTCGGGAATCCAGATCGTGCCCGAGATCGCCCCGCTGGTCGATGAATTCGTGGTCTTCCAGCGCACCCCGAACTTCGTGGTGGAGACCACCAACGACCCGGTCACCGCCGAACAGATGCAGTGGCTGCGGGACAACTACGACGCGATCTACGAGAGGGCGGCCAACCACCCGTTCGGTGTGGCGATGGAACCGGCACAGTTCAGCGCCTTGGAGGTCTCACCTGAGGACCGTCGCGCGATCTTCGAAAGCAAGTGGAACGAAGGCGGATTCCACTTCGCCAACGAGTGCTTCAACGACCTCGCCGTGAACCACGAGGCCAGCGAGCTGGCATCGGAGTTCATCCGCTCCAAGATCCGCGAGATCGTGAAGGACCCCGCCACCGCGGATCTGCTGTGCCCGAAGACCTACTCGTTCAACGGTAAACGTGTCCCGACCGGACACGGTTACTACGATGCGTTCAACCTCGACCACGTGCGGTTGATCGACACGGCGGGCACCCCGATCACGGCGATCACGGAGACCGGCGTAAGGGTCGGCGACACTGAGTACGCGCTGGACGTGCTGATCTTCGCGACCGGATTCGACGCCATGACCGGCACACTGACCAACATCGACATCATCGGCCGCGAGGGGATCACGTTGCGCGAGCGTTGGGCTCGCGATGGGCTGCGATCCAATCTGGGGATCAGCGTGCACGGTTTCCCCAACTTCTTCATGTCGCTGGGGCCGCAGACGCCGTACTCGAACCTCGTGGTGCCCATCCAGTTGGGTGCGCAGTGGCTGCAGCGGGCCCTGAAGTGGGCACTCGACAACGACGTCGACGCGTTCGAGGCCACTCCGGAGTCGGAGGAGTGGTGGGCCGAGGAGACCGAACGCACCGGCAGAGCGACGGTGATGTACAGCGAGGGCAAGAAGGCCAAGGCGTGGTTCCTGGGCGAGAACGTGCCCGGCAAGCGCGAGGAGTTCCAGGTGTACATGGGCGGTGGGCAGGTGTACCAGCACTACTGCCGCGAGCTCGAACGGTCCGGTTATGCGTCACTGCTGGCCGGCAAGCGCGAGCCCGTCAGTCTGTAGACACCTTCGGGCGGGCAACCGCGAGCCACCCGCTCCCGGCGACCCGGACCGCCACCTCAACCCCCTGAGGTGGCGGTCGGCGGCGATGCCGGCCGGCAGGTGAGACCGTGCCGCCCGCCGTCACGTCACTTGATGGTGTAGCCGCCGTCGATGAGCAGGTCGGCACCGGTGATCATGCCCGCGGCATCGGAGGCGAGATAGACTGCGGCCGCGGCGATCTCGTCCGGATAGGCGAAGCGGCCCATGGGGATGAGCTTCTTCAGTTCGTCGCCGCGCGGTCCGTCCCAGGCCTTGCGGCCGAGTTCGGTGAGCACCACTGTCGGTGAGATCGTATTGACCCGGACGCCGCGGGGGCCCCACTCGGCCGCCAGCACCTTCGAGACCCCGACCACGCCGAATTTCGACGCGCAGTAGGCGACGTGCTGGTCGAGGGCGACCGTCGCCGCCTGTGACGCCATGTTGACGATCGCGCCGCGGCCCGCCGCGAGCATGTGCCTGCCCGCGGCCTGGCACATCAGGAAGGTGCCCTTGAGGTTGATGTCGATGGTCTTGTCCCAGGCGTCGAGGGGCAGGTCCTCGGCGGGGGCCAGCATGACGACCCCGGCACTGTTGACCAGAATGTCGATGCGGCCGAACGCCTCGACCACGGACTCCACGGTCGCGGTGACGGAGGTGGGATCGGAGACGTCGCAGGCGAATCCGCGACTGTCCGGTCCGGCCTCGGCGGCCCGCGCCGCAGCGGCGCCCCCGTCGAGGTCCACGACGGCTATCCGCGCGCCCTTCGCTGCGAACGCCGAGACGATCGCGGCGCCGATGCCCGAGCCGCCGCCGGTCACCAACGCAACCTTGTCGCTCAATGGAAAGCCCAGGTCCACAACCGGTTCGGTGTTGGAAGTCATGTGTCGTCCTTGTCCTCGTCGATGAATCGTCAGGTGATGTCGAGAATCAGGTGAGTATCGCGGCGGCGATCTCGGTGTCGGTGACGAGGCCCGAGATGAGCCCGGATTTCAGCACCGCCCTGGTCGCCTCGATTTTCGCCGAACCGGTGCTGAGTGCGATGACCGTCGGGATCGCGCGCAGCGTCTCCTCGCTGATACCCATCCGGCGCCCGTCCAGGTCGCCGATCCTGTTGCCTTCGGCGTCGAGCAGCAGAGCGCATGTCTCGGCGCAGACGCCTGCGGCCTGCAGACCGGTGGCCTCGGCGAGGGGAAGCGAAGGATAGACCTGGGAGGTGTCCGGTCCCCAGGCGCCGACCGAGACGAGCGCGCAGGTCACGTTGGCATGCTGGGCGCAGGTTGCCTGGATCTGCTGGCTGCTCGCCAGGCTTTTGGCGGTTCGGGCGTCGGACACCACCAGCGGTGCGTAGAGCGGCCACGACGTCCCGCCGGTGATCTCGCTGATGCGCCGGGTCAGGTCGGCACCGTTGTAGGAGATGGCGCCGGCCAACCCGGTCAGTTGCACCACGTCGCATCTGGGGAGTGACCGGAGGTATGGCGCGATGTGGGTCATCGTCCTGCCGGAGTCGACTCCGATGACGTCGTGGTCGCGCACGATCGACTGCAACAGGTCGGCCATCGCCTTGGCGACCGCCTCCACCTTGTCGGCGGCGTTCGTGGACATCGCGGCGACCGCATACGCGTGGCGCAGCGAGTATTTGCGTTGCAGTGCGGTCGACAACTCCAGGTCGAGAGCTCCCGGATCGTGGACCGTGATCTCGACCATCCCGGTTTCGAGCGCCTCCTCCAGCATCCGCGCCACCTTGAAGCGGGACAGTCCGAACTCTTCGGCGATCTCCACGCGGGTGCGACCCTCGAGGTAGTAGCGCCGTGCGATCACTGCGCGCTGGAACAACTCATCAGGTCCCATGACGCCCCTCCTACGCGACTGCGAATGCGCTCATATGAGCAGGGTCGCTTGACACATGAGCATAGCGCAGACGATGATCCACATCACAAGCGCTCAGATGAGCAAGAGGTGCAACCAAACTAGCGCGGCTGCCGGACGAGTATCGCCTCAGGCCGTCGGCATCGATGAAGGGGATCGAGATGACCGCAGCGGTCGAACCCGTGCCGGCCACCATGCGGGCCAGCGTCATGACGGGTGTGCGCAGCTTGCAGATCGTGGACCGCCCGGTACCCACGCCCGGTGAACGCCAGGTTCTCGTCGAGGTCGCCGCGGTCGGCGTGTGCGGCTCCGACGTCCATTACTACCTACACGGCCGCATCGGCGATTTCGTCGTCGACGAGCCCATGGTCCTGGGACACGAACTATCCGGTCGCATCGCCGCTGTCGGGGCGGGCGTGGACCCGGAGCGGATCGGTCAGCGCGTCGCGGTCGAGCCGCAGCACCCGTGCCGGCGCTGCACCCAGTGCAAGGCCGGGCGCTACAACCTGTGCCCGCACATGGAGTTCTATGCGACTCCGCCCGTCGACGGAGCGTTCTGCCGGTACGTGCTGATCGACGACGACATGGCCCATCCGGTACCTGACACGATCTCCGACGAGGCGGCCGCGCTGCTCGAACCGCTGTCGGTCGCGATCGCCACGATGCGCAAGGCGCGGGTCGCGCCGGGAACGTCGATCCTCATCGCGGGTGCCGGACCCATCGGCGTGATCTGCGCGCAGACCGCCCGGGCCTTCGGCGCGGCGCGCATCGTCGTCACCGATCTGGTCGCCGAGCGCCGGGAGAAGGCGCTGCAGTTCGGCGCGACCGAGACGCTCGACCCCACGGTCGTGGACGTCACCGCGATCGACCCGGTCGATGCCTTCGTCGACGCCACCGGCGTGCCGGCTGCCGTCGTCAGCGGAATCAAGGCGGTGGGGCCGGCCGGACACGTGGTGCTCGTCGGAATGGGCGCCGACGAATACGCGCTGCCGGTCAGTCACATCGCGAACCATGAGATCACCGTGACCGGGGTCTTCCGCTACACCGACACCTGGCCCGCCGCAATTCATCTCGTCGCCAGTGGCGCCGTCGATCTGGACGGCATGGTGACCGGCCGCTACGACCTCGAGCACGTCGGTGACGCCCTCGACAGCGACTCCGATCCGGCCAGCCTCAAATCGATCGTGGTGCCCGCGTGAACGCTGCACACGCCCCGGCGCCGGGCACCGACACACAGTCACTGTTGCGCTGCACCGACATTCACAAGAGCTTTGGTGGGGTGCCGGTGCTCAAAGGTATCGAGCTGGAACTGCAACCCGGCACCGTCACCGCGCTGGCCGGTGAGAACGGGGCCGGAAAATCGACGCTGATGAAGATCGTCAGCGGGCAGTACAGCGCCGATCACGGCGTGGTGAAGGTGGGGGACACCACCCTGACCCCGGGCAACCCCAAGGACGCGGTCCGGCACGGGGTGGCGATCGTGCCGCAGGAACTGGCCTCGATCGAGGACATGACGGTCTATGAGAACCTTTACGTCGGACGGGAAATCAAGATCGGTCCGTTCCTGAATCGGCGAGCGATGATCGACGAGGCGCGCGACGCGCTGGGCGTGTTCGGCCTCGAGATCAACCCCTCCGCGCGGATGGGCAGCCTGCCCGTCGGCCTGCGTCAGATCGTCGAGATCGTCAAGGCCGCCCGCGCCGGCGCCCGCGTCGTCATGCTCGACGAACCCACGTCGGCGATCTCCGAGCGGGAGGTGGAAGGCCTCTACAAGGTGGTGCGCACCCTGCGCGAACACGGCGTCGCGATGGTCTACACCACCCACAAGATGGCTGAGATCCGCGCCATCGCCGACCGGGTCGTGGTGCTGCGTGACGGTGGGCTGATCCTCGACAAGGGCATCGACGACGTCACCGACGACGAGATCGTCACCGCGATGATCGGCCGCGAACTCGACGCGCTGTTCCCCGAGCGGCCCACGCCGGGCACCGAGCCGGTGCTGGAGGTGCGCGATCTTCAGGTCGAGGGCGCCACCGGGCCCGTCTCGTTCACGGTGAAGGCGGGTGAGATCGTCGGCCTGGCAGGTCTTGTCGGAGCCGGACGAACCGAACTGCTGGAAGCGATCTTCGGCGCCCGCTCCAGCACCGCGGGTGTGGTCACCGTGCGCGGCAAGGTGGTCAAACGCAATCATCCCGCCGCGGCGATCACCGCCGGTATGGCCATCGTGCCCGAAGACCGCAAGCTGTCCGGTGCCGTGCTGTCGATGAGTGTGCTGGACAACGGCACTTTGCCGCGGTTGTCGTCGTTCTCCCTTGCCGGCTGGTTGCGCGGTAAAGCCCGCACCAAGGCGGTGTCGGAGGTGATGTCGTCGGTGCGGCTGCGCAGCCGCGGGCTCAGCCAGGAGGTCGGCACCCTGTCCGGCGGCAACCAGCAGAAGGTGGTGCTCGCGCGCTGGCTCACCGGCGATGTGAACGTGCTGCTGCTGGATGAGCCGACCCGCGGGGTCGACGTCGGCGCGCGCAGTGAGATCTACCGTATAGTCACCGAATTCGCTGCCCAGGGGATGGCGGTGCTGATGGCGTCGTCGGACATGCCCGAGATCGTCGGCCTGTCACACCGGGCCTTCGTCATGCGGGGCGGCACCCTGGTCGGCGAGCTCGACCGCGATGCCCTCGATCATCCCGAAGTGCAGGAATCAGTGTTCCGCATGGCGACCGCACTGGACGGCGGAACCAAGACCACGACGCAGCAGGAGGCACCATGACGACCGACGTCGACGCAGACCAGCAGCCACCCGGGCCGTCCAAGGCCCCGACGGTGGCGTCGCCGGTCACCGGCGAGCCTGTGAAGCTCTTCTCCCGGCAATGGTTCTCGGGCGTTCTGCTGCGCTACTCGATGGTGATCGTCGTGCTGCTGGTGATCGCCTACTTCAGCTACCGCAGCGCGCGTTTCGCGACACCCGAGAATCTCGTGACCATCCTGGTCGCGGCCGCGCCCTTCGCGTTGATCGCGCTGGGCCAGAC
Source organism: Mycolicibacterium vaccae NBRC 14118 = CIP 105934 (assembly GCF_001552715.1). Lineage (GTDB taxonomy): Bacteria > Actinomycetota > Actinomycetes > Mycobacteriales > Mycobacteriaceae > Mycobacterium > Mycobacterium vaccae. The sequence continues at coordinate 23,148 of NZ_BCRS01000086.1, forward strand.
GCTGGTGATCCTCACCGGCGGCATCGACCTGTCGGTGGGCAGCGTGATCGCGGTGTCGGCGATGGCCGGTGCGGCGACGGCCAAGGCGAACCCCGGGCAGGTCTGGATGACGGTCACGGTGGCGATGGCCGTCGGTCTGGCATTCGGCTGCATCAACGGAGTTCTGGTCTCGCGCATCAACGTGCCACCGTTCATCGCGACGTTGGGCACCTTGACCGCCGGCTCCGGCGTGGCCTACGTCATCGGCGGCGGCGCACCGATCAACGGCCTGCCCGCCGAATTCGGCTCGATCGCGAACACCAAGATCCTGGGCCTGCAGATCCCGGTGCTGCTGATGATCATCGGCATCATCTCGCTTGCCATCATCATGAAGCGCACTTCCTACGGCATGCGGGTGTACGCAGTCGGCGGCAACCGCAACGCCGCCGAACTCGCCGGCATCAACGCCAAGAACGTGTTGTTCAGCGTGTACGCGTTCTCGGGTCTGCTCGCCGGGCTCTCCGGCGTGATGCTGGCCTCGCGCGTCATCTCGGGTCCGCCCAACCTCGGACAGGGTTACGAACTCGACGCCATCGCCGCCGTGGTGATCGGTGGTGCCAGCCTGATGGGTGGGCGCGGCAGCATCTGGGGCACGACGCTCGGGCTCTTCATGATCATGACGCTGAACAACGGTCTCGACATCCTCGTAGTCCCCGCCTACTGGCAGGACGTCATCAAGGGCGTGTTGATCGTCGCCGCGGTCGCGGTCGACGTGTGGTCATCCAGGAGGCGAACCTGACTCCCGAACACTGACCAGCGCAGGGCCTTTCACCGTCGAAACACTGCAATCGAAAAGAGAGAACGACATGAGACTTACCACCAGAATCGCGGCGATCGCCTCGGTGGGCGCCCTCGGCCTCGGGCTGACCGCCTGCGGCGCGGGTGACACGACGGCCAACAACGACACCACCCGCATCGGTGTCTCGGTGTACGACATGAGTTCGTTCATCACCGCGGGCAAGGAAGGCATGGAGGCCTATGCCAAGGACAACAACATCGAACTGATCTGGAACTCGGCCAATCTGGACGTCTCCACCCAGGCCAACCAGGTCGACTCGATGATCAACCAGGGTGTCGACGCGATCATCGTCGTTCCGGTGCAGGCGGATTCGTTGGGCCCGCAGGTGGCCACCGCCAAGGAGAAGGGCATTCCGTTGGTGCCGGTGAACGCGGCGCTGAACAGCCCGGACGTCGCCGGTAGCGTGCAGCCCGACGATGTGGCCGCCGGTGAGCAGGAAATGCAGATGATGGCCGATGCGCTCGGTGGTCGCGGCAACATCGTGATCCTGCAGGGCCCGCTGGGGCAGTCCGGTGAGATCGACCGCACCCAGGGCATCAACAACGTGCTGGCCAACTACCCGGATATCAAGGTGCTGGCCATGGACACCGCGAACTGGAAGCGCGATGAGGCCGTCAACAAGATGAAGAACTGGATCTCCGGTTTCGGCAACCAGATCGACGGTGTGGTCGCCGAGAATGACGACATGGGTCTGGGAGCGCTGCAGGCGCTCAAGGAGTCCGGCCGCACCGACGTGCCGATCGTGGGTATCGACGGCATCGAGGACGGCCTCAACGCCGTCAAGAGCGGTGAGTTCATCGGCACGTCGTTGCAGAACGGCACCGTCGAGCTGGCCGCGGGCCTTGCTGTGGCCAACGCGCTGGCGAAGGGCGAGGAAGTCAACACCGAGCCGGTGTACATCATGCCCGCCATCACCAAGGAGAACGTCGACGTCGCGATCCAGCACGTGGTGACCGAGCGGCAGCAGTTCCTCGACGGGTTGTCCGAGCTGATCAAGAAGAACCTGGAGACCGGCGATATCGCCTACGAGGGGATTCCGGGGCAGACGCAGCCCTGATCGCAGCCATAAGCGACGAGGACCGGCCCGCCATCGGCGGCCGGTCCTCGTTGTCGTTGGCCGGGGGACACCGCGCTCGCCTATCGGGCTGGTGCCGTCCCGACCAGGAGCACGAGTCCGGCCGCGATCCAAAAGCCCAGGGCGCCATGCCGGATCAGGTCGCAGCGGTGTTAAGGCGTGGGTGCCGATCAGAAGGACCTGGTTGCCCGGGAGTCACCGCTTGACTGTTTGGGCGACAGCACCCCGAAGCTGACTGCGAGCGACCGGTAGGCCGGTTCGGCCCGCCGATCGCACGTAGCGCCCCTCGTCGAAACCGCCGATACCTATGTGTCGGTTGACGTCCCCGGATACAGAGCGGTGACCACAACGCAAATCACCCTCCCGCCGCCCGGGCAACGGGCGGCGAGAGGGTGACGGTGCAGATGCGTCAGGTGCGGGACGGGTGAATCAGACGGCGTACTCGTCGGCGACGGACAGCGCGGCGTCCAGGATCCGAAGTCCTTCGGCCACTTCGTCATCGGTGACATTGCACGGCGGCACGGCATGGATGCGGTTGAAGTTCGCGAACGGCAGCATGCCGCCCGACTTGCATGCCGCCAGCACCGCCGCCATCGCCGGGCTGGAACCGCCGTAGGGAGCGAGCGGTTCGCGGGTCGCCTGGTCGGCGACCAACTCGATCGCCCAGAAGACGCCGAGGCCGCGGACTTCGCCGACCGAACGGTGCCGGGCGGCGAGATCGCGCAGACCCGGTCCGAGCACCTGCTCGCCGATGCGGGCAGCGTTGGCCACCATGCCTTCGTCTTCCATCGCGTTGATCGTCGCGACCGCGCAGGCGGTCGCCAGCGGATGGCCGGAGTACGTCAGGCCACCCGGGTACGCCCGGTCGGCGAAGGTCGAGTAGATCGCGTCGTTGATCGCGACGCCGCCGAGCGGGATGTAGCCGGAGGTGACGCCCTTGGCGAAGGTGATCAGATCAGGGACCACATCGAAGTTCTCGATGGCGAACCACGTTCCGGTACGGCCGAAGCCGGCCATCACCTCATCGGCGATGAACACGATGCCGTAGCGGTCACAGATCTCGCGCACGCCGGCCATGTAACCGGGCGGGGGCACCATGATGCCCGCGGTGCCCGGAACCGACTCCAGAATGATCGCCGCGATCGTCGACGGCCCCTCCATCTGGATCAGCCGTTCGAGATGCTCCAGCGCACGCTGGCTTTCCTGCTCCTCGGTCTCGGCGTGAAAGGTCGAGCGGTACAGGAACGGGCCGTTGAAGTGCACGATCC
>NZ_BCRS01000087.1 GCF_001552715.1 Mycolicibacterium vaccae NBRC 14118 = CIP 105934
CGGCAGCCGCTCGTCGAGGTCGGCGGCGCCGGTGGCCAGCCAGTGGTCCAGCGCGGCGGAGTAGGCCTCGGCGCCGGTACCGGCGTCGTCCAGCGCCGCCGCGGCCGCCTCCATGGCGCGGGTGGCCTCGGCGCATCCGGTGCGGCGGGCGATATACCCGGCGACGGTCTCGCCGGGGACCCGTTCGTGTTCCTGGGGCAGCCACCCGACGAATGCGTCGGCCGGGGCGACGCTGACCGAGCCTTCCAGCGGGGCGAGTTCGCCGGCCAGGATCCGCAGCAGCGTGCTCTTGCCTGCGCCGTTGGCGCCGACGACACCGACCACGTCACCGGGCGCGACGGTCAGGTCGACGCCCTCGAACAGCGTGCGGTGTGCGAATCCGCCGGCCAGGTTCTTCGCGACGAGGGTTGCAGTCACCGCCCTATCGTCGCACCGGCGCGGGGTGTGGAAATCCGTCGCACGGGTATAGCGGCGGCGTGCTCTCACCTCATCACCCCGCCGCCCGCCGTCGCGTCGTGCCTGTGAGGCTCCGCTGACCGGGGATTCGCGGCCCGTGCCCGAAGACCTGGCCCGGCTGGCCGCTGCGCACGGGGTCGCCACCAGCTATCGGAACGAGCGCCGCGAACCGGTCGACGTCGACGCCGACGTGGTGATCCGGGTGCTCGGCCTGCTCGATGTGCCGGCCGGCACCGCCGCGGAGCGCAGTGCGGAATTGGCGAAGCTGGCCGAACGCGACCGCGCGGGGGTCATGGCGCCCACCGTCGCCGTCCGGCTGAACGGGCACGCTCATCCGCTCCCCGGGGCCGTCGCCCTGACGAGCGAGGACGGCGTCCAGACCGAGGTGCGTGACGAGGTGCCCGGTGATCTGGCGCCGGGCTGGTACCGGATCCACACCCGGGACGGGCAGGAGGCGACGTTGGTCGCGGCCCCGGACCGGGTGCCGCCTTCGCCGATGACGTGGGGATGGATGCTGCAGCTCTACGCGCTGCGGTCGGCGCGGTCGTGGGGCATCGGCGACCTCGGTGACCTGGCGGAGTTCGTGAAGTGGACCGCGAGCGAGCACGGTGCGGGCGCGGTGCTGTTGAACCCGCTGCATGCGCCGGGCCCGACGCATCCGGTGCAGCCGTCCCCGTACACCCCGTCCAGCCGGCGGTTCGCCAATCCGTTGGCTCTTCGTATCGAGGACCTCGACGCCTACCGCCGCGCCGAACCCGACGTCCGCGCAGAAGTCGACGCGCTGCGGGTCTCCCCCACCACGGAGCGCATCGACCACGACCTCGTGTGGGCCGCCAAACGTGATGCGCTGGAACTGCTCTGGCGCGCCGAGGGACGGCCCGATCCCCTGGCGGGCGCGTCGTCCTCGACCGGGTTGCGGGACTGGGCGACCTACTGCGCGCTGGCCGAGCGGCACGGCGGCCGGTGGTCGCGGTGGCCTGAACCGCTGCGCGACGTGGCCGGTGCCGCCGTGGCTTCGGCGCGCCGGGAGTTGGCCCCGCGGTTGGCATTCCATGCCTGGGTGCAGCAGCGGTGCGCCGAACAGCTCGCCGCCGTACGTGCCGCGGCACACGACGCGGGAATGCCGCTGGGGGTGCTGCACGACCTGGCCGTGGGTGTCGACGCCGACGGCGCCGACGCGTGGGCACTGGCAGACGTGTTCGCCTCGGGTGTCAGCGTCGGCGCGCCGCCGGACAACTTCACTCCCCGCGGTCAGGACTGGGGCCTGCCGCCCTGGCGACCCGACCGGTTGGCCGCCACCGGCTATGCCGCGCTGCGGGACATGTTGCGCGCGGTCCTTTCCCACGCTGACGGGCTGCGGATCGACCACGTCGCGGGACTGTGGCGACTGTGGTGGATCCCGCCGGGCGACAGTCCCGACCGCGGCACCTATGTGCACTACGACGCCGACACGATGCTGGCGGTGCTGGCGCTGGAAGCGCACCGTGCCGGGGCCACCGTCGTCGGTGAGGACCTCGGCACCGTCGAGCCCGAGGTCACCGAAGCGCTGGCCGCCAACGAGATGCTCGGCTGCGCGGTGTCCTGGTTCACCCGCGACCAGTCCGCTCCCGGCGAACCGCTGTTGCCGCCGGCCCGCTGGCCGTCCCGCGCGGCCGCCAGCCTCTCCACCCACGACCTGCCCACGGCGGCGGGTTTCCTGCGCGGTGAGCACGTCCGCGCACGGGCCGACCTGGGCCTCCTCGACGACGTCCCCGCCGAACAGGCCAACGCCGACAAGGAGCGCGCCGAGTGGCTGGCGCTGTTGCGGTCCGAAGGGCTGCTCACGACTTCAGACGACGGCGAGCCGGACGAGGCCGCGGTCATCGTCGCCATGCACCGGTTCCTGGCGTCGACGCCGAGCCGGCTGAAGCTGATCTCGCCGTACGACGTGGTCGGCGAGACCTGGCAGCCGAATCTCCCTGGGACAGTTGACGAGTATCCGAACTGGCGCCTGCCGTTGCCGGTGTCCCTGGAGCAGCTGCAGTCCGACCCGAGGGTCGCCGAGATCACCGCGGCGTTCCGGGCGGCATCCCGCGCGCCGACGCCGTCGTGACGGCGGCCACATTCCCGGCGTCCTCCCTTAGGGGAGTAGCGTGCCCGCCAGTTAGTGTGCTTGGGTCGGCCTCCGTGAACAGCCGGCGGAAGAGTTGACCACATTTATGACCGCACCAGCAGACACGTCGCCCCTCGAAGCACGAGTGGGGCACCACTACCAGATGGACGGCACGTACCTCGTGGGCCGCGAGAAGCTCCGCGAGTACGCCCGCGCGGTTCAGGACTATCACCCCGCGCACTGGGACGTCGCCGCAGCCAAGGAGCTGGGCTATCCGGACGTCGTCGCGCCGCTGACCTTCACGTCGGCCCCGGGCATGCAGTGCAACCGGCGGATGTTCGAGGAGATCGTCGTCGGCTACGACACCTATCTGCAGACCGAAGAGGTCTTCGAGCAGCACCGCCCGATCGTGGCCGGCGATGAACTGGTCATCGACGTGGAACTGACGTCGGTGCGCAGGACGGCCGGCCGGGACTTCATCACCGTCACCAACACCTTCACCGACACCCACGGCGAGCGGGTGCACACCCTGCACACCACCGTGGTCGGCGTCACCGCCGACGACATCGACGCCGGGGTCAAGACGGCCGTGCAGAAGGCGATGATGCACGACATGAACATCCTCGACATCGGCGGATCCGATGCCGACTACGCGAAGACGGTGCGCCCCGAGGGCGCGATCCGGGTCTCCGAGGGCGGCCTGACCCGCACCCCGGGCACGCCGTCGTTCGACGAGGTGAAGGTCGGCGACGAGCTGGCGGTGCACCACACCCGGCTGTCCCGCGGCGACCTGGTGAACTACGCCGGCGTGGCCGGTGACGCCAACCCGATCCACTGGGACGAGGACATCGCGAAGCTGGCCGGGCTGCCCGACGTGATCGCCCACGGGATGCTCACGATGGGTCTGGGCGCCGGGTTCGTCTCGCAGTGGTCGGGTGACCCCGGTGCGGTGACGCGTTACTCCGTGCGGTTGTCGCAGCCGGCGATCGTGTCCGCCAAGGAAGGCGCCGACATCGAGTTCAGCGGCAAGATCAGGTCCCTGGACCCGGAGACCCGCAGCGGTGTCGTACTCGTCGCGGCGAAGTCGGACGGCAAGAAGATCTTCGGGCTGGCAACACTGCACGTCCGCTTCCGCTGACCTCCCGCGACGCGGTCTTCCTGCGAAGGTGACTGCCGTCGGCCGTTGTGGGTATAGGGGCACCGACCAAGCTCAGCGGTCTCGCATCCCCGCCACTGGCCACCGCGCTCGCCCAACGCCTCAGCGCGGAGCGGGCCGACCGTGCCCAGACGATCGTCAACGCGGGCACCGGGATCGGCGTGGTGGTGTCCGGGCCGATCGCCTTCGCGCTGTTCGATCAGTGGCTCGCCGCGTGGATCACCTACGGCCTCCTGACCGTCGCGGTCACCGCGTGGGTGGCGTTCGCACTGCGCAACGGGCCGGCAGCGGGTCGTCGCGTGCGCGAGGACCGTGGGTTTCACCCCGGCACCGGCCGGCTGCTGACCGCCTCGCTTCTCACCGGTCTGGGCAGCATCGCCGTCTGGAACTTCGGGCGGGACCTGATCAGCACCGGCTCCGGCGGGGACGCGGTCGCGACGACCGCATGGATGATGCTCGGCGGATCCGCGGTGCAGCGGCTGGGGTTCCGCCCGACGTGGGTGGTCACCGTCTCGGCGATGTCCGCTGCCCCCGCGCTACTGGCCCTCTCACTCGACCACACCGCGGGCATCCTGTTGTCGGCAGGCATGTTCGGCGCGGCCTACATCGGCCTCAGCGGTCTGCTCCTGCTGTGGAGCACTCGTCTGTATCCCGAGTCCGCGGCGTTCGGTGTGGGCATGTCGTTCTTCGCGATCGCCGCCGGCCAGGCGATCGGTGCGCCGGTCGTGGGCGCACTGATCGAATCCTTCGGCTATACCGCGGCTTTCCTGGTGTTCGCGGTGGTCAGCCTGATACCGGCAGTTTTGAGCCCGGTGTCTGACCGCATGGCGCCGGGTACCGGGGTCACCGCCCGCCGATGAAGTCCCAGGTGCCTGCGGCAACCGAGACTCCGACCGCCGCTGCCGCGATCACCGCGGCGGCGGCCACGAGCGCCAGTTCCGGCGCGCCGAACGTCGAGGGCCGCGCCCAGGTGCGGGTCGGGTACGCGCCGAAACCCCGCGCCTCCATCGCAGTGGCCAACTTGGATCCCCGGCGCAACGCGAAGACCAGCAGCGCGAACGCCTGACCGAGGAACCGCCGCACCCGGGCGTGGTCGGCCACCCCGCGGGCCCGGCGCGCGTGACCCAGGTACTCCCAGTCCTGGCGCAGCAGGCCGACCGTCCGTAGCCCAGCCAGGGCGCCCACGACGAATCGGGCGGGCAGCTTCAGGATCTGCCCCAGCCCGTCGGCCAGTTCGGTCGGCTGGACGTCGATGAACAGGCACACCGACGGCAACGCGATCGCCAGCACGCGCAGGAACATCGCGAGCGCGAGTTCGACGGATCCGTCGCTGACGGTGATCAGCAGGAAATGCCAGTGCACGGCGCCGCTGGGCTCGCCGTAGAGCAGGTTGGTCAGCGCGGTGAGGGCCGCGGCGACGGTGACGAACGCGCCGCGGATCGCCAAGGTGCGTAACGGGATTCTCAAAGCCAGCAGCAGAGCGATCTCCAGCACCAACGCCGTCAGCGCGGACAGCCAGTCGACGCTGAGCACCAGCGTGCCTGCGATGAGCGCGGCGGCGAGCAGCTTTGCGACCGGATTGATCTGCCCGGACGTCATCGGCGCGACACCGCGGCCAGAGCGATGCGGCGGTCGGCGAGGACGTCGACGAACTCGGTGTCGTGGGTGACGGCCACCACCGCGGTTCCCGCGTCGGCGATCTCGGCCAGCAGGTGGAGGAGTTCCTCCCACGTACGGCGATCCTGCCCGAAGGTGGGTTCGTCGAGGACGACGACCGCGGGCCGGGTCATCAGCACGGTCCCCACCGACAGGCGGCGTTTCTCGCCGCCGGACAGCGTGAACGGACTGCGGTCGGCCAGGTGACCGAGACGCAGCCTGTCCAGGAGATCGTCGCTCAGAGAACGGATTTCGGCGGCACTTTGTCCCAACGCCTGCGGCCCGAGCGCGAGCTCGTCTCGGACCGTGCCGGTGAGGAACTGATGTTCGGGGTCCTGGAAGACGCTCGCGATGCGGGTGAGCAGTTCCTTGGACCGCCAGCGCACGGGTTCGGGCCTTTCCGGCGTCGGCGCGAACCCGTCGACCGCTCGCAGCGAGCCGCCTCTCGGTGTCAGCAGCCCGCCCAGGGTCAGTGCGAGAGCGGATTTTCCGCAGCCGTTGGGTCCGGTGACCGCGGCGACCTGGCCGCGGGCGATGTCGAAGGCCAGTCCGCCGCCCATCACCGGTCCGCCGCGATGCCCGACCGAGAGGTCGGCAGCGGTCAACACCGGCTCCGGTGCGGTCTGCCTCGTCCGCCGGACCTCGATGGTCGGCAGGTCGGGTAGCCAGATCCCGGACCGCACAAGGTGTTCGCGTTCGCGCGTGAGGGTCTGCTGCGGCGGGCCGTCGGCGACGACGGTACCGTCAGCGCCGAGCACGATCACCCGGTCGATCACCGGCAGCCACACCTTGGTGCGGTGCTCGACGACCACCACGGTCGCGCCGGTGCGGTCCGCCGCCGCGGCGACCGCATCGCGCACCTCGACGACACCGGTGGGGTCGAGGTTGGCCGTCGGTTCGTCCAGCAGGATCAGCCCGGGTTGCATGGCGAGCACCCCGGCCAGGGCCAGCCGCTGTTTCTGCCCCCCGGATAGTTTCGATGTGTCCTGTGCCAGAGGAAGATTCAGTCCGACAGCCGCCAAGGCGTCGCTGACACGCGGCCAGATCCGGCTGCGCGGCACCGAGAAGTTCTCCATGCCGAACGCCACGTCGTCACCGACCCGCGACAGGATCACCTGGGAATCCGGGTCCTGCAGGACCATCCCGATGCGGGACCGTTGCCCCGCCGGTGGCGCGCCGTCGATCAGGAGCTGTCCGGCGGCATGACCTTCCTCGGCGCTGCCGAGCAGTCCGGCGAGTCCCTGCAGCAGCGTCGACTTCCCCGAACCGGACGGACCCAGCAGCAGCACCCGCTCCCCTGGCTCGATGCGAAGATCGAGACCGCTTGTCGCCCAGCGGTGCTCGCCCGCGTGCTGCCATCCCCACCCCCGCGCCTCGACCACGGCTCCGCCGCGCGCGGGAGCCGGTCCCGGCGTCATCGGGGTCGGCGGCCCGACACCACCCGGCCGGCGGCGAAACGGTCGAGCGCCCCGGTCTTGGCCAGCCCCCTGACGACGAGCCAGGACAGCACCCCGGCGAGGACGGCACCGGAGAGCACTGCCGAGCCGGTGTAGATGGCCGCGAACGCAGTGGTCGAGCCGGGGTACCAGAAGATCAGGTCGTTGACGGCCAGTGCCAGCCCGGCCGCTGCCCCGGCGAGGGCGGCCACCGGCAGATTCCACCGGCGATAGAGGAAGATCGCGAACACCAGCTCGGCACCGAGCCCCTGGACCAGTCCCGACTCGATGGTCAGCACGCCCCACTGGTTGCCGACCAGAGCGGACACCGTGGCCGCGACCAGCTCGCCGTACAGCGCCGCGCCGGGTTTGCGGATCACCAGCGCGGTCAGCACACCGGCGAACAGCCACCCGCCGCCGGCGAGTGCCTGCAGACCGGGCAGCACTGCTCCCAGCGGCTCGGTCAGCGGATTGGACGCGACGTTCCAGAAGACGAACACCAGGCCGGCCGCGACGGCCAGGACGCTGGCGACCACGATGTCGACGACCCGCCATCGCAGCGCGGGGCCGCGGCCGGGTGCTGCGGTGTGGTCGAGATACTGCTGGTCCATGAGGACTCCTTGACTGCGGGTATGGCGGGTCCGCCCGGGGACCCACCGAAGAATCGGGGTGCCGAGCTGCTGAGGCGGAGCTCAGGCCGGTGGTGTGTGACAGGCAACGGTCACGAGCATCTCCCTACGCCGGCATTACCCGGTCAGGTTCGTACGGTCGACGGCCGGTCAGCCGTCCTCTCAGCGCACTCGGTGTGCACTCCCGTGTGGTACGTCCCCCAAGCTAGCACAGCGGGGGCTCGCCCCGCCAGGCCGGGTCAGCGCGGCACTGTGGTCCACGTGGCGCCGTGCGCGGTCTCGGTGACGACATAGTCGGCCCCGGCGCGGGGGGCGCACCGGGCGATGAACTGCAGTTCCTGCGCTGCCCACCGGTCCCAGTGCGGGCGGTAGGTGTCACCGTCGCGTTGCAGCGCGCGCTGCTTGCGCAGATCCTCCGGGCTCTCGACCCAGATGCCCAGGTCGGCCAGCGCCCGGTTGTCCGGGGCCAGCGCGCCGACCCCTTCGACGATCAGCCGACGGTCGGCGGAGACGGTGTGCCAGCCTGCCGGGGCGGCGGTCGCCCAGTCCCAGCGGCGCCACCGGCCGGGCCGACCCTCGGCGCGCGGGCGAAGCAGTGCGTCGTGGACGTGCCGGCTGGCCCACTCCAGCCCGTCCCAGCCCGGGTAGATGTCGTCGAGGCGCACCAGGATGCTCGCGGGCCAGCGGTGGTGCAGCCGGTCGGCCAGCGTGGACTTCCCCGACCCGGAGCGCCCGTCGATCAGCACCGTGGTCATGTCGTCGGCGAGCAGCCGGCCCACCACGGCGTCGACGCTCACGAAGTCCCCTTGATCGACCGATCCACGGTCGGGTCCGCCGGCCGGGTGACACTGACCTTAGTCCCGGCGGGTCGGCTGACAGACGCCGCTCAGGAACCCACCATCATCAGACCGCCGTCCACGGCCAGGAGTTGTCCGGTGATGAATCGCGCGGCGGGGCTGCTCAGAAAGAGCAGTACCGGGGCCACGTCGGCTGCCGGGTCACCCAGCCTTCCGCCCAGCGGGATGCTCATCTGCAACTGCTGGTCCATCAGTGGCGCCATGTCCGGCCCGAGGAATTCCCGCACTCGGTCCGCCCCGGGGGTCTGAACCGCCGGCGCTACCGCGTTGACCGTCACCCCGTCGTTTGCCCAGGCGCGTGCAGCGGAGCGGGTCCACGCGTGTACGGCGCCCTTGGCGGCGGCGTAGACGGCCGACATCGGGCTACCCATCGCGGCCTCGGCAGAGCCGAAATTAATGATCTGGCCGCCCTTTTGGCGCATCGCGGCATAGCCCGACTGATTGACGAAGATCGTCGACTTCAGATTCGTGGCGAGCTGCCGCTCGATGTCGTCGCCGGTGAGGGAGCCGGGTACGCCCGGCTGCCAATGTCCGGCGGCGTGGATGACGACATCGAGTCCATCCAGCGTGCGTACCGCGTACCCGACCGCCTCGTCGACGTCGTCGGCGTCGCGCACATCGCATCGCCGCCAGTGGGCCGGCAAGCCCTCAGGGGGTTCGGATTGGTGATAGGTGGCCGCCACCAGAGCTTCGGCGTCGACGAGTGCGCGCACCGCCGCCGCTCCGATACCGGTGGCGGCCCCGGTCACCAGGACCTTGCGCCCGGCCACAGACGCCCGAGGTATATCCACGACTTCGTCCCTCTCCTACGTGTGTTCAGAACGTGACGACGACCTTGTCCGCAGCACCGGGCGTGCCCGCCAGGTCGAACGCGGAGTGCACCTCCGAGAACGGGACGGTGTGGCTGACGATCACTGCGTACTTCTGCCAGTGGGCGACCAGATCTTCTGTCACTTCGAAGATCTCGTCGGGGTAGCCCATAGATCCGACGATGGTGATCTCGTTGCTCATCACGTTGCCGAAGTCGACCGGGACCGGCTCCTTGTGCACACCGACGACGCCGAGCGTGGCACCCTTCTGTGCCGCCGCCAGGGCAGTGTCGACGACGGCTTTCGCGCCGGCGGCGTCAAGGAAGATGTCGGTGCCGGCCTTTCCCGGGGCGAGCGCCTGCCCCTCGCCGTGCAGTTCGATCAGCCGGGCGAGCACATCTTCGGCACCCGAGTCGATCACCGCGTCGGCGCCGACTTGCAGTGCCTTGTCCAGGCGTGCCGGAACGATATCGGCCACGACGACGTGCCCGACGCCGAGCGACTTGAATGCCAGCACCGCCCCGAGGCCCACCGGTCCGGCGCCGAACACGACGACTTTGTCGCCCGGCTTCGGTGCGCACTGATTCACACCGTGGCGGGCGACCGCCATCGGTTCGTTGAGCGCGGCCACCTCGAACGGGATGTGCTTCGGGATGACCTGCAGCGTGACACCGCGGACTGCGTTCTCCACCAACAGATAGTCGGCCAATGCGCCCTGCGCACCGCCGTTTCCGATGATGCCGCCCGGGGCGGCCATCGGATTGACGACGACATGGTCTCCCACGTCGATACCGTCGACATCGGCACCGACCTCGACGACCTCGCCGGCGGGTTCATGCCCCAGTGGGGTGCTGCCCTGACGCGGCGGGATCCCGCCGATCGCGATGTAGAACGAGTCCGATCCGCAGATGCCGCAGGCCCGCATCCGCACCAGAACGTCGCCGGGTCCGACCACGGGTTCGGGTGCGTCCAGCACCTGAACCGTCCCGGGCCCGGTCACCGTCGCCACCTTCACGCCGACATCGCTTCCAGGAATCCGGCCCAGTCGGGAAACATCGCGCGGTCGACGATCTCGATCCGGACACCGGAATCGTCGATGAAGTAGGCGAACGTGGTCAAGGATTCGCCCGCGGGCCACGCTTCCAGGCGGTAGCCGGCGTCTTCGAGCTGCCGGGCCGCCGCGGGCAGGTCATCGACCCAGTAGCCCAGATGGTGCGCCGCACCGGAAGTCCGCACCGCCCACACGGTACCCGGCACTTCCTGCACGACCTCCAGATGCGGCGCCTGCAACGAGTAGACGAACCGGAACGGCACCTCGAACTCCCCGTCGGGGGTCGCCACGGTCAGGGTGGCTTCGACCGGCTGGGTCCAGGTGTATCCGGCGGCAGCACTGAGTCGGGCGGTGGCCTCGGCGACGTCGGGGACAACGAGTCCGGTGTGGTACAACGCATCGGTGGTGAGCACGGTGGAGGTCACGGTTGGCCTTCCAGTTCGATGTCGAAAGTCCCGAGATAGTCGGCGAACACGGGCTTGAGCTCGTCGACGGTGAGGCCGTACTGCTCGAGGCTGTAGGAGTTCACGCCGTAACGGTCCTGCGGGTGCTCGGCGAGCCAGTTCTGCATCCGTGTCTCGGTTTCCGGTGTCAGAGGGTCGCCGGCCCAGTCGTACAGGCGTCGCATCACACCCATCGGATCGCGCATCATCTCCGAGTAGTGCATGTGGAAAAAACGGTCATCGCCGATGCGGTCGCGCGCACGCAGCGGCCGCTCGACATGTTCTGTCATCTGTGCCTTCACGTAGCGGCCGATGTCGTGCAGGTCCAGGGCCTCGGCGTGGTGGGTCATGCTCTTCGGCAGCTTCAGCAGATTGCCCAGGGATCCGGTGGCTTTGTACGGGTCGCGGTGTGCCCAGACCAGCCGGGCGTCCGGAAAGACCTTCAGCAGCGCCTCGATATGCACGGAGTGCGACGGCATCTTCAGGCTCCAGATACCCGGAGCGGTCGACTGCAGCACCTGTAGATAGCGCTTCTGGTACTCGTAGGTGGTGACCATGTCCGCCTCGGCGAACAGCCACTCGTAATACCGCGAGGTGTGCAGGAATGCATCCCACGACAACGCTTTGAAGTCCTGATTGTGGATGAACATGTCCTCGGTGGGGCCATCGGCGTCTTCCCAATGGGGCAGAGGGATCTTCGCGGCGGCGACCATCTCCAGCATCGTGCGCTGCTCGTCGAGTAGGTCCAGGCACCGTTGATCGGTGCGTAGCATCTCGGTGGGCGCGGGCGGGACGGGACGCAGGCACTGCCACAGCAGCAGCGACCGCCGGGCGCGATCCTGATCGAGCAGATAGCTGAGCACGGTGGTGCCCGTACGCGGCATGCCGAGCACGAACAACGGCCTCTCCACCGGAGCGTCGAGAAGCTCGCGATGAGACTGGATGTACTGGTGGATCTGCAGTCTGCGGCCAAGGGCGTCGGCGCAGTCGTTGAGTATGCGCTCACGTCCGAACGGCGTGAATGCCGCCGAGGTATTGACCTCGTCGACGACGATCTGCAGACCCTCACACCAGGAGTCGGAATCGATCTCGGACCGCCCGGTGCGCTTGGCCGCGATGTCGAGGACGTCTTCGGGCGTTGCGACAGCATCGAATTCGCTCATCCTGGGCCCCTAGACCGTCAGGTATCCGCCGTCGACAGCGACGGTCGTTCCGGTGATGTAGCGCGCGGAGTCGGTGCACAGGAACAGCACTGCGGGCGAGATCTCCTCGGGCATGCCCATCCGCGCCATTGGGGTGTGCCGCATCTCCGGCTCCAGCGCTTCGGGGATGTCGAGGATCGGGTGGGTCATCCTGGTGTCGATGAGTCCGGGGGCGACGGCGTTGACGCGAATCCCATCGTCGACCCAACGACGGGACAGATTCTTGGTGAAGGCGACCATGCCGGCTTTCGACGAACTGTAGGCCGGTACCGCCACCGCGGAGACGAACGCCGACATCGAGATGATGTTGACGACGCTGCTGCCGCCCGCGGCCCGGCCCGCCTTCAGACGGTCGTGACATGCCATGGTTAGCCGCATGTGGGCGAACATGTTGACTGCGACCGACCCGGCGTATCCGTCGGGATCCCACTCGTCTTTGTGCGCGGCGTAGGGGCCGCCGGCATTGTTGACCAACACATCGAGGTCGCCCAGTGAGTCCGCCAGTGCGTCGATCGAATCGGTGTCGGAGGCCTGGCACTGCCGGTAGGTCATTCCGCTGAGATCGGTCTCCGGATAGTCGGCGGGCGACGAGCGCGTCCCTGTGACGGTCACCGCGGCGCCCGCACGGGCGAAGTCCGAAGCGATGGCGTTGCCGATTCCGCTGGTCCCCCCGGTCACGAGAACGTTGGCACCGGTGAAATCGAATGCGACACAGTTCACGGCACGCTCCTCAGTTTGTTGATGGAATTGGTGAGCCAGGCCTTTTCCCAGAAGTTGGTGGTCGCGGCCAACAGCGCTTCGTGTGCCTCGACGGCCGCGTCGCGGGCAGCGCGGTTATCCGGTTCGGCGCTCAACACGACGTCGATGAGGTGCAGTGCGTGCACCGGTTTCCCGTCGGCGAGGTGCATGCGTGCGGCCTCGGTCAGCGTGTCCGCGCCGGCAGCAGCCACGACGTCGGCGGCGACGGACGACGCTGCGACGCCGTAGAGTTCGGTGGTCGAGCGGTGCTGGAACCAGCCGGCATACATCTCCCAGATCGCCCGTACGTTCCACGACGTCTTGCCGTAGCCTTCGCCGACGTCGAGATGCTCGGGCACCCGGATCTCACGCATTGCGCTGTAGAGATCCTTTCCGCCGCTCATGTATTCGATGACCTGATCGTGGACGGACTGCATCGCATCGCGCATCGCCGTGATCTCCTCGGCGATGCGGTCGGCGCCCTCGATCGGGTCGAAGTGCCCGGTGATCAGCCGGCGCGGGCACAACTCCAGGACGGTGTTCAACGATTCGATGTAGCGGACCGGGTCCCGGTAGCGATCGCCACGGATCGTCATCAAGTTCGGCACGTGGCCGAACAGTGGCCCGAAAAGATTGCCGGTGAAGACAATCCGGCTCTCCGGCAGCCACACCACCAGCGAGTCGGTGGTCTCGCCGCCCGGCGTCGAGAACAGCTGGATGCGGCGGTCGGCAAGCGTCAACTCGTGGCGATGCTCGAAGGTGGTCGTCGGTTCGGGGAACGAGAAGTCGATCGTGCTGGGATCGATCTCTTTGAGAGCTTCGACGACGTGGTCGGTGAATTTCTGAAAGGCGAACGCGGTCTTGGGGGCTCGATAGCCGCCGAGTCGCAACGTATCGTCGCGCCAGTACCGGTAGTCGGCGTGCATGATCACCTCGGTGTCCGGTTCGCGCAGCGCGTAGACGCCCCCGAAGTGATCTGCGTGGCCCTGGGTGACGATGATCGCCCTGGTCGGTCCCGGAACATCGCTGAAAGCCCTGCGCCGCAGTTCTCCTTCGAAGAACATGCCGCCGTTGATGATCACCCGGCCGTCGTCCGAGCCGATGGCGTAGGAGTTGGAGACGCCCGGCGACATCCAGATGTCATCACCCAGCGGGATCGCCGCGTCTCCCGTCGCCGCGGCCAAGTCACTCGCGCCGGGGCGTTCCCGATATATGCCTGCCACCTGGTCCCCTGCCGCATGTCCTCTAGAGATCTAGAGGAATACTCTATGGGACTAGAGTTAAAGTCAATGGTTCGCAAGAGAGAGTTTTGGAGACCATGCGTGGACTGACAGGCACGGTGGCCGTCGTCGCGGGCGGCGCGACCGGGATCGGCGCAGCGACCGCCGCCCGCCTCGCAGAGGAGGGGTGTTCCGTCGTCGTCGGCGACATCGCGATCGAAGCCGCCCAGCGCACCGCAGACCGCATCTCGTCGACCGGCGCGACAGCGATGGCCGTCGAATTCGACCTGGCTGAGCCGGATTCCGTCGCCCGACTACTCGCGACCACATCCGCGACATTCGGCAGTATCGATGGCCTGTTCGTTGTCGGCGCCGATATGCAGGCCCTGCGCGGCGACACCGACGTCGTCGACATCGACCTCGATCTGTGGGACCGGGTGATGGCAGTGAACCTTCGCGGCTACGTGGCCTCTCTGAAGTACGCCATCCCGTCGATGCTGGCCGGCGGCGGTGGCTCCATCGTGCTGATGTCCTCCGCAGCCGCGTTCCAGGGTGAAGCGGCACGTCCGGCCTACGCCACGGCCAAGGCCGGCATCGGGGCGCTGACCCGTCACGTCGCATCGCGCTACGGCAAGGAGAACATCCGCTGCAACGCGGTCGCGCCGGGATTTACTGCTACAGAGGCGATTCGATCTGCACCGCAGTGGCCGCAACTGGAAGCCTCGGCGCTCAAGCGTATCCGAGGGCCCAGGGTCGGGGAGACGTCAGACATCGCATCGCTGGTTGCGTTTCTGCTCTCGGCAGAGGGAGCCTGGATCAACGGACAGGTCATCAGCGTCGACGGCGGAACGGTCCTGCGCTGAGCGCGGCTCCCCATGTCTTCCTCCACTCCCCGCAAGCGAGACGGCGTCGGCCGGCGAAAGATCCTGTGTGATGCGGGTATCCAGGTCCTTGCCGAATACGGGTCGCGAGGTCTGACCCATCAGCAGGTGGACCGCACCGCCGGCGTCCCCAATGGCACCACGTCGTACTACTACCGCACCCGAGACGCGCTGGTTCGTGGCGTCGGACAGCGAGTCGCCGAGATCGACATGGCGAACCTGGCGTCGCTGTCCGAGGATGCCCACCGCGGTGGGTCACCGTTGGCGTGGCTGGCGGAGTTGGTCATGATGCAGGCCGAAGGACAGGGCCTGATGCTGAATCGGGCGCGGCAGGAGTTGATGCTGGCAGCCATGCGTGACCCGGAGTTGGCCGCGATGTCCGGCACATTCGTCGCTCGAGTGATCGTTATGACTCACGATGCCGTGACCGCCCTGCAACCCGCATCCGACGACCACGCCCTGCGCGAAGCGCAGAGCGATGCCGTGACCACCTTCATCGCCGGGCTGTTCGCGAGATTCGCCGCCGGCGACCGCCCCTTCGTCGACGCCGCGGACCTCGAACGCATGCTGCACGCGATCGTCACCGCCGTGGCGCTCGAGCGCGGCCACGCCCCCTGAGCGCTTTCTCCGTCGCCCAGCGGTGGCCCCGTCCGCGGTTCGCCAAGCGCGTATCGCCCAGTCCCTGCCGGGTGCAACGGCAGCAGGATCCGCGCCGTGACGGCTCAGGAAGCGGGGGCGCAGGTAGCAGGCAGCGTGAGCCATCTTGCAGATTGTTGATCGTATCCGGTACGAGCCCGACGATATACCGATGGATGCAACTCGCCCGACAGTCGCCAGTGGCGCGCCCGTCTCACCGGACCTGCCGGCAGAGGCGGGGCGACGCATCCAGGAGGAGCTCGCACCCCTCGGTGTCGAGGTCGCCCTCGATGCGCGGCGCCGGGCCGAGTACTCCTACGACGCGTCCAACTACCGCGTACCCCCGCTGGGTGTGGTGTTCCCCCGCGACACGAACGATGTCGTGGCGGTCGTGCATGCCTGCGTCCGGCACCAGGTCCCGCTCACCAGCCGGGGCGGCGGCACGTCGCTGGCGGGAAACGCCATCGGACCCGGCATCGTCCTGGACTTCTCGCGTCACATGAACCGCGTCCACGTCATCGACTCGGGGAGCCGCACCGCCTTCGTGGAACCCGGCGTCGTCCTGACCGACCTCCAGGAACGGGTCCAGCTGGCCACCGACGGGCGGTTCACCTTCGCGCCGGATCCGTCGAGCAAGTCGCGCGCCACGGTCGGCGGCTGCATCGGCAATGACGCCTGCGGCAATCACTCGGTCCGGTACGGACGGACCGCGCACCACATCGTCGCGCTCAACGTGGTCACCGCCCGGGGCAACCGGCTCACCGCGACGCGCAGCGGAGTGTTCGCCACCGATTCCGCCGACGAGGCCGCCCGAGCCGAGGCCGACCAGATCAGCGCCGGCCTGAAAGACCTCACCGAGCGGCACCTGGCGGCGTTCCGGCTGGAACTGGCCAAGATCCCCCGGCAGGTCTCCGGCTATCACCTGGCCGATCTGCTCCCCGAGAACGGCTTCGACGTGGCCCGCGCGCTCGTCGGCAGCGAAGGCACCTGTGCGGTGGTGGTGTCGGCGACCGTGTCGCTGGTACCCGTGGCCCCGGCGGCGTTGCTGCTGTGCCTGGGTTACGACGACATCGTCGACGCGGCCCGCGACAACGCGCTGATCCTGGAGTACTCCCCCGCTGCGATCGAGGGCATCGACGCGGTGATCGTGGATACGATGCGCCACCTGCGCGGCACCGACTCGGTCATGGGACTGCCCGCCGGGCAGGCATGGCTGTACGTCGACCTCGACGGCGACGATCCCACGCAGGTGCAGACCCGTGCCGACGACATGGTGGCCCGGCTGAAGGCAGTCGGTCGTCTCGTCGACGCCAGGGTGGTGGCCGACCCGGCCGAACGCGCGTCGCTGTGGCGGGTCCGGGAAGACGGTGCGGGGCTGTCGGCCCGGCTCGTCGACGGGCGCGAATCCTGGACGGGCTGGGAGGATTCCGCGGTCGCGCCGGCGCAACTGGCCGACTACCTGGTCGAGATCAAGGCCCTGCTGGCCTCGTTCGGCCTGACCGGGGTGATGTACGGCCACTTCGGTGCGGGCTGCATGCACATCCGCATCGACTTCGACCAGCGCACCGCCGAGGGCAGGGCGACGATGGCCGAGTTCATCGACCGCGCCGCGGACCTGTGTGTGCGGTTCGGCGGCTCCATGTCCGGCGAGCACGGGGACGGACGCGCCCGCTCCGAGCTGCTGCCCAAGATGTACAGCGCCGAGATGATGGCCGCGTTCGGCGAGTTCAAACGTCTCTGGGACCCCGCCGCACTGCTCAATCCCGGCAACATCGTCGATCCGGATCCGTTGACGCGCAACATGTCCCTCGCCGGCGTCGACGGGCGGGACTGGCCCATCAGCTTCGACCTCACACCCCGGACCGATGTGCCCGTCGCCCCGTTCGTCCATGCCGTGCAAGGGTGTATCGGCGTGGGGCGGTGCCGGGCCTCCAGCGGCGGGGTGATGTGCCCGAGTTACCGCGCCACCGGCGACGAGAAGGACTCGACCCGCGGCCGGGCGCGCGCGTTGCAGGAGATGGTGCGCAACTCGCCGACGGTCGCGCAGGGTTGGCGCTCGGAGGAGGTCCGGGAATCGCTGGACCTGTGCCTGTCGTGCAAGGCGTGCTCGACCGACTGTCCCGTCGGCGTGGACATGGCCACCTACAAGTCCGAGTTCTTCGACCACTACTACCGGGGCCGGCGCCGTCCGCTGTCCCATTATTCGCTGGGCTGGCTGCCCCTGTGGTTGCGGCTGATCGAACGCAGCGCGCCCGTGGTCAACCTGCTGACCGCCGGCCGGGCCGGCCGGATCACCGCCAGGCTCGGCGGGCTCACCACGCAACGGGAGATGCCGGCGTTCGCCTCCCGTCGCAGGATCCGGCGCGCTCTCGGCGCCGCCGGCGACCAGGCCGGTGACCGGGCCGACGTGGTCCTGCTGGCCGACACGTTCACCCGCGCGTTCCGCCCCGAGGCGGCCGGGGCCGCGGCCCGCGTCCTCAACCAGGCGGGTCTGAGCTCTCAGTGCCGCACCGACGTCTGCTGCGGACTGACGTGGATCTCCACCGGGCAACTGGATCAGGCGCGCAAGTCATTGACAAAGGCCGCTGCACGCCTCGATGACGGCACCGACCGACCCATCGTGGTGATGGAGCCGAGTTGCGCCGCGGCCTTCCGCAAGGACCTGCCAGAGCTCGTGCACACCGACGCCGCCCGGCGCGTTGCCGCTCGGGTGCGCAGTTTCGCCCAGATGGTGCCCGCCATGGTCGAGAAGGGCTGGCAGCCAACGAGATCGGTGCCCGAGAAGGTCACCGTGCAGACGCACTGCCACGAGTACGCGGTGTTCGGCGCCGCAACCCAGCGCAAGGCCCTGAACGCAATCGGCGTGAGTGACGTCCGGGAAGCCACCGGATGCTGCGGCGTGGCCGGCAACTTCGGGTTCGAGGCCGACCACTACGAGATCAGCATGAAGGTCGCAGAGCAGGCCCTGGCACCCGCATTGCGTGCGGGTGACGACTCGGAAATCGTTCTGACGGACGGGTTCAGCTGCCACATGCAGGTACGCCAGCTCGCGCCGAACCGCAACTCGATGCACCTGGCTCAGCTGCTGGACCCCGAGGGTCACCCCGGCACGCCCGATACCGCGAAAACCGGCGATAATTGTTGGCAATAGGCATGGCCCGACCCGCAAGGGTGGCACCTACGGCGGCATCGAGTTCACCGCCACCGACGGCACGCCCGACGCCGCGACCGCGGCGGCGGTGCAGCAGGAGACCACCCGTCATGGCCTGCTCACGCTGACCTGCGGGTCCGCTGGCAACGTCATCCGCCTGATCCCCGCGCTGGTGGTCACCGAAGAGGAGATCACCCTGGGCGCACAGCGTTTCGAGAACGCGCTGACGCGCCGTCAGGCCGCGGCGTACCTCAGGCCAGACCCTTGAGCATCAGGTTCCAGTACATGAACGGCAGCCCGTGCTTCTTGAGGTACCAGTAGGCACGATGCGGGGTGGTCGGGTCCAGCAGCGACTTCGGTAGCCACGGTGTGAGGTTGAGGTCGTAGTCGAACTCCGCCAGCAGCATCTTGTCCGCGGACGTGACGATCGGGCACGACCCGTAGCCGTTGTAGCACGCGGTCAGCGGACGGCCCGCCAGGTACGCCTCGATGTTCTCGGCCACCACGGGAGCCTGCTTGCGGATCGCTGCGCCGGTCTTGGAGTTCGGCGACGAACCGGCGTCACCGAGGCTGAAGACGTTCGCATGGCGCACGTGCTGCATGGTGTGCTTGTCTATGTCGACGTAACCGTTCGCATCGCCGGTCGACAACGGACTCGACTTGATCCAGTCGGGCGCCGACTGCCGCGGCACCGCGTGCAGCATGTCGTAGGACAGCATGGACTCGGACCCGCCCTCGATGCCGGACGAGACGCCCACCTTGTGCGCCGCGGCGTCGACGGAGGTCACCTCGGCGTTGGTGTGCACCGTGATGCCGTAGTCCGCGGCGATCTCGTCGAGGCTGTCGGCGATCGCCGGGATCCCGAACAGCCGCGGTGTCGGCACCACCAGGTGCACGTCGATGTCGTCGAGCACGCCCTGCCTGCGCCAGTGGTCGCTGGCCAGGTACGCGATCTTCTGGGGTGCCCCGGCGCACTTGATCGGACCCGAGGGCATCATGAACACCGCGCTGCCCGAACGCATGTCGCGGATCATCCGCCAGGTGCGCGGCGCCAGGTCGAAGCGGTAGTTCGAGGACACCCCGTCGGTGCCGATCGCGTCGGCCAGGCCTTCGGTGCGGTCCCAGTCAAGTTGAATCCCGGGGCAGACCACGAGCACGTCGTACTCGTAGGTCGCCCCGTCAGCGCAGGTGACCGTGTTGGCTTCCGCGTCGACCGCGGCGGCCGCGCTGCGGATCCAGGTCGCGCCCTTGGGCAT
This sequence comes from Mycolicibacterium vaccae NBRC 14118 = CIP 105934, assembly GCF_001552715.1. Taxonomy (GTDB): domain Bacteria; phylum Actinomycetota; class Actinomycetes; order Mycobacteriales; family Mycobacteriaceae; genus Mycobacterium; species Mycobacterium vaccae. The sequence continues at coordinate 19,670 of NZ_BCRS01000087.1, forward strand.
CACCGAGGCCTCGGTCCGCACCGTCTTCGCCGCCTTCGCCTGGCCGCCGCCGACCAGGGTCCACAGCGGCTGGTAGAAGTGCACGTCCGACGGCTCGATGACCGCGACGTCGGAGTGCCCCTTGCGCAGCAGACGGGCGGCCACCGAGATGCCGGCGGTGCCACCGCCGACGATGACGATCTTGTGCTTCGCAGTTGCCATATCGTTGATTCCTCTTGTCGCTCAGGCGTTCTGGCGGGCCTCTTCCCAGGCGCCGAAGCCACCCAGGATGTCACTGACATCGGCGAAGCCGTTGCGCCGCAACAGGCTTGCCGCCACCGAGGATCGGTAACCACCGGCGCAGTAAACGACAGTCGGCTTGGCGGGATCGAGTTCGCCCAGCCGGGACGGCAGCTGCCCCACCGGGATCGACACCGCACCGGGAACCATTCCGGCGGCGACCTCGCCCGGATTGCGCACGTCCACGACCTGCAGATCGGCCAGTTCGGAAGCCCGCTGATCGAAGGCCTGAGCCGTCAGCCGGGAGGCCATCTGAACATCGTCGCGGTGGTCGAACATCGCCTCGAACGGCCGGTCCAGGTAGCCGATCACCCGATCGAAACCGATCCGGGCCAGCCGGGTCTTGGCTTCGAGCTCCGCTCCGGGCTCGGTGAACAGCACGATGTCGACATCGGTGGGCACCACCGAACCGGCGAACTCGGCGTAGCGGCCCTCCAGCCCGATGTTGATCGCCCCGCGCAGGTGGCCCAGCGCGAACTCCTCGGGACCCCGGCCGTCGACCAGGATCGCCCCGGCGTTCATCGCCTCGCGGATCTGGTCGTAGCTCATCGCGGTGGGCATCTCGGACTCGGCCAGCAGCTCACGGTCCTTGCGGTTGAGGACCGCGTTGTAGACGAAGTAGGCCGGCGCGGGCGGCTGCCCCTCGGTCACCAGTTCCATGAACGTGGCCTTGTCCGGGGCGCGCAGCGCGTAGTTGGTCTGCTTCTGCTCGCCGATGGTCGACGACAGCTCCGTGGACAGGTTCTTGCCGCACGCCGAGCCCGCGCCGTGGGCCGGGAACACCCGCGTCTCGTCGGGCAGCGTCATCAGCTTGTTGTGCAGTGAGTCGTACAGCTTCTCGGCCAGTTCCTCGCGGGTAAAGCCGATCGAGGCCAGCAGGTCCGGCCGGCCGACGTCGCCGATGAACAGCGCGTCGCCGGTCAGGACGCCGTAGGGCACCTCGTCGCCGGCGTGCTCGTAGACGACGATGCTCATCGACTCCGGGGTGTGTCCGGGGGTGTGGCGGAACTCCAGCGTGACGTCACCCAGTGAGTAACGCTGGCCGTCGGAGACGCCCATGGACTCGAACTCGGTCTCGGCGACCGAGGAGTACACGATCTTGGCGCCGGTGGCCTCGGCCAGCTCCAGGTGGCCGGACAGGAAGTCCGCGTGGAAGTGGGTCTCGATGACCAGCTCGATGGCGTAGCCGTTCTCCTTGGCATCGGCCAGGTACTCGGCAATGTCGCGCTGCGGGTCCACAACGACTGCGCGGCCGGTCTTTTCGTCGGCGATCAGGTACGACGCGTGCGACAGACACTCCAGGTAGTACTGGGTGAACTTCATGGTGAACGGACCTTTCGTTGGTTGGGCGGGTCGGGTTCCTGACCCCAGGGTGCCTATACCCTGCAGGGTATGTCAAGTACCCTGGGGGGTATCCCTATTCCAGTTTGCATGTACCCCGGGGGGTATGCGTACCATGGGCTCTAACATACCCCCGGCGGTATCGATCCGACAACCGCCTCCCCACCCCGAAAGGACCGCGACATGAGCGCCCCCACCACCGTCAACTGCCACGATCTCGACCAGCTGATGACCTCGGACACCCCGCTGCGCGTGATCGACGTGCGGACACCCGGCGAGTTCGAGACAGCCCACATCGCCGGCTCGTACAACGTGCCACTGGACCTGCTGCGCGAGCACCGTGACGAGATCGTCAAGCACCTCGACCAGCAGGTAGTCCTGGTCTGCAAGTCTGGCCAGCGCGCCGGCCAGGCCGAGGTCACGCTGCGCGAGGCCGGCCTGTGCAACGTGCACGTCCTCGACGGCGGCATCACGTCATGGGAGGCCAGGGGCTTCGCCGTCACCCGCGGCGCTCAGCGCTGGGACCTCGAACGCCAGGTCCGCCTGGTCGCGGGCTCGATCGTGCTCACCAGCGTCCTGGGCAGCATCGCGGTACCCAAGCTCAAGTGGCTCGCCGGCGCCATCGGCGGCGGACTGACCTTCGCCGCGGTGTCCAACACCTGCGCCATGGGCACGATGCTCGGCAAGCTGCCCTACAACCGTGGCAACGCCTGTGACGCGCAGAACGTCGTTGCCCAACTGGTGGAACGGTGATCGCCCTCACCGTCGGCCTGGCCGTCTTCGTCGGCATCTCCCTGGGGCTGCTCGGCGGCGGAGGGTCGATCCTGACCGTGCCGCTGCTGGCCTACGTCGGCGGCATGGACGCCAAGCAGGCCATCGCGACCTCACTGTTGGTGGTCGGCGTCACCAGCCTGGTCGGGGCGATCTCGCATGCCCGCGCCGGGCGGGTGCAGTGGCGCACCGGCCTGATCTTCGGCGGGGCAGGCATGGTCGGCGCCTATGCCGGCGGCGTGCTGGCCCGGTTCATCCCGGGCACCGTGCTGCTGATCGGCTTCGCGGTGATGATGATCGCCACCGCCGTCGCCATGCTGCGGGGTCGCCGCGCCGTCGGCACCTCACGGGAAGGACACCGCCTTCCGGTGCCCAAGATCGTCGCCGAAGGCCTGGTGGTCGGGCTGGTGACCGGTCTGGTGGGTGCCGGGGGCGGATTCCTGGTGGTGCCCGCGCTGGCCCTGCTCGGCGGACTGCCGATGCCCATCGCGGTCGGGACCTCTCTGATCGTGATCGCGATGAAGTCGTTCGCCGGCCTGGGCGGCTACCTGTCGAGCGTCCAGATCAACTGGACCGTGGCGCTGGCGGTGACCGCGGCGGCCGTGGTCGGCAGCCTGATCGGTGCACGCCTGACCGCGAAGGTCGACCCCGACTCGCTGCGCAAGGCTTTCGGCTGGTTCGTCCTCGCCATGTCGTCGGTGATCCTGGCTCAGGAGATCCACGTGGCCGTCGGGATCGCCGCAGCGGCACTGACCGCCGTCGCCGCGGTGCTCACCGTGGTGTGCACCCGTTCCGCGCACTGCCCCCTGCGCAGGCCCGGCGGGGGCTCGGCACGCGGGGCGGTGACCGCGTGAGCAGCACGGGGAATACCCCCGCGGGTACCATCGCTGTCTTACCCGAGGAAAGGAAATGCGCCATGGTCGGTGACGAGGACGCGATTGCTGCGGTGCTGAACAGGCTGCGAAGGGCTCAGGGCCAACTCGCCGGGGTGATCGCGATGATCGAACAGGGCCGCGAGTGCAAGGACGTCGTCACCCAGTTGGCCGCCGTCTCACGCGCGCTGGACCGGGCCGGCTTCAAGATTGTCGCCACCGGATTGCGGGAATGCCTGAACGGAGAGGCCGCCGACGGCCAGAAGCCGATGACCGAAGCGGAGCTGGAGAAGCTGTTCCTGGCCCTGGCCTGAGGGGCGGCACCGACGAGGGATCGGAGGAGACAATGGGTTACGCGTTGTCCACGACACTGCACACCACGTTCGAGGATGCGGTCGAGCGCACTCGGAAAGCGCTGGCCGATCAGGGTTTCGGCGTGCTCACCGAGATCGACATGAAGGCCACGCTGAAGGCGAAGCTGGGCGAGGACATGGAGGACTACCTGATTCTGGGAGCCTGCAATCCTGCGCTGGCCCACCGCGCGGTCAACGCCGACCGGCAGATCGGATTGCTGCTGCCGTGCAACGTCGCGGTGCGGTCCGACCCGTCGGCCGGCGGCGACGCCGTCATCGTCGACGCGATGGATCCTCAGATCATGGTCCGGGTCTCCGACGAGCCGGGGCTGCGTGAGGTCGCCGACGAGGCCGCCACCAAGCTGAGGGCCGCGATCGACGCTCTCGGATCTGCTGACCGCTAGGAGGGCGCGTTTCGTGGACGTCGCCGTCATCGAGACTTCCGGCCTGGGCGATCGCAGCTACCTGGTGTGCGCCGAGGGCATCGCCGTGGTGATCGACCCGCAGCGGGACATCGACCGCGTTCTCGACCTGGCCCGGGAACGCCGGGTGCGGATCACCCATGTGCTGGAGACACACATCCACAACGACTACGTGACAGGGGGCCTGGAACTGGCGCGGGTCACGGGCGCCGAGTACGCCGTGCCGGCCGGCGACGAGGTGAGCTATCCGCGGCGGGCCGTCGGCGACGGGGACGTCATCGACGCCGGCCCGATCACGCTGCAGGTGGTGCACACCCCCGGCCACACCCACCACCATGTCAGTTACGTGCTGCGCGACTCCGACGGCTCGATCGCCGCCGTCTTCACCGGCGGGTCGATGCTGCACGGGACGACCGGCCGTACCGACCTGCTGGGCCCCGAGCACACCGAAGCACTCAGCCACGCACAGTTCCACTCCGTACGCCGTTTGGCCGCCGAGTTGCCCGACGCGGCCCAGGTCTACCCCACCCACGGCTTCGGCAGCTTCTGCTCGGCCACCCCAGCCAGCGGCGACTCCTCCACCATCGCCGATCAGCGCCGCACCAATCCCGCACTGACCCAGGATGAGCAGAGCTACGTCGACGAGTTGCTCGCAGGACTCGGCGATTACCCTGCGTACTACGCGCACATGGGCGTCATCAACGCGCAGGGCCCGGCGCCGGTCGATCTGTCCCTGCCCAAACCGCTGGACGCCGGCGAACTCCGCCGTCATATCGAAGCCGGCGACTGGGTGGTGGATCTGCGCAGCCGCACGGCCTTCGCCACCGGTCACCTCGAGGGGACGCTGTCCTTCGAGTTGTCGGACTCCTTCGTCACCTATCTGGGCTGGCTGTACTCCTGGGGGTCACCGTTGGCACTGGTCGGCGACGATGTCGACCAGATCGCCGACGCCCGGCGCGAACTCGTGCGCATCGGCATCGACAAGGTCAGCGGGGCCGCGGTCGGTGACATCGGCACGCTGGCCGCAGGCGCCCCGCTGCGGTCCTACCGGGTCGCCGACTTCACCGATCTCGCCCGTGAACTGGGCACGTCCTCGCCGACCGTGCTCGATGTCCGGCAGCAGAGCGAGCACGACAAGAGTCATGTTCGGAGCGCGCTCAACATCCCGCTGCACGAACTCGGCAAGCGGCTCGCCGAGGTTCCGTCCGGCGAGGTCTGGGTGCACTGTGCGTCCGGATACCGCGCGGCGATCGCCGCCTCGATGGTCGACAGTGACGACCGTCGCGTGGTCCTCATCGACGACGCATTCGAGAACGCCGACGAGCTGAACCTCGTCGGCTAGCGCTCACCAGGCGAACAGGAGAGCACCCGCCACGGCGAGCGCGAACACGATCGTGGCGGCGCCGATCAGCACCACCTCGGTCTGCGGCGCGGCGAGCAGCACCCGACCGGCCACCACCGTGCTGCCCCGGATCTGCCGGGATCGCCGGTAGCCGAGCACGAGAACGAGAAGAGCGAGCAGCGCCGCGGTGATCGCCAGCCACAGGCGCTCGGGCCCGAGCGGCCCGTGCTGGCGCAGCAGGATCAGCGCCCCGCCTACCAGGAAGCCGAATGCGCTTCTCTCCCAAGACAACAGGGTTCGCTCCGCGGGCAGCCCGGGCTTGCTCGGTGCGCGGCGGGCCATGTCACTGACCGGCCGGCGGCCAGATCACCAACACCACGAGCACCACCACGGTGACCACGAAGATCCCGCCGCCCAGCAGCAGCGGAACGTGGGTGGGCGGCAGGTCCTCGTCGCGGCGCATCGCGGTCTGGACGCGCTGCCAGCGCCGCACCGCCAGCGCGGCCAGCACTCCGCCGCCCGCGGTGAGGACCACGCTCAGGCCGTGACGTACCCCGGGGATCCCGAAGGACGGCACGAACTGGACCACGGCGATGCCGCCGGCGATCAGCGCGAGCGCCGTCCGGATCCACGCCAGGAAGGTCCGCTCGTTGGCCAACGTGAAGCGGTAGTCGGGTTCCTGATCCCCCGAGCTCATCGGCGCACGTCCCTTCGAGCACACATCGCGGTCAGCCTACGTCGCCGCCGGACGGGAACGGGCCCACCCACGTCACGTGCTCGGCCTGCGGGTCGCGCGGCAGACGAACGTGGTTGGCGGGAAAGGCCGGGTCTTCATAGCCGATCGACAGGCCGCACAGAATCGTCAACTCCTCGGGGATGCCGAGCTGCTCGCGAACCACATCGCCGTACAACGCGATGGACACCTGCACGCAGCTGTCCACCCCGCGTTCGGTCAGGGCCAGCAGAAACGTCTGGAGGAACATGCCCACGCCCAGCGCGTCCACCGCGCCGCAGTCCCGGTGCAGGCACACCACTCCGGCGACCGGGGCGCCGAAGAACTCCCAGTTACGGCGCTGCGCCAACCACCGCGCTGCCCGGTCCTCGCGGGCGATACCCATCGCGCCGTAGATCACCGCACCGCTGTCCCTGCGCCGATCGGCGAACCTGGCGGGCAGACCCGCCGATTCCAGGCGCGGCGGGG
>NZ_BCRS01000088.1 GCF_001552715.1 Mycolicibacterium vaccae NBRC 14118 = CIP 105934
CCGGCTCCCCGCGCCGGGTCGCCGTGGTCCAGCTCGGTGCCGACGCAGCGATGGCCGTGACACTCCGGGCGGCTGTGGACGGACACGAGCGGGCATCCTCGACCGACGCCGCCGACGCGGACCTCGTCGTCGTGGTCGCACCCGCGTTCGACGTAGCCGAGCCGGCCGCGCTGGCCACCGCCGTCGACGAGGGCCTGCTCGGCTACGCCGAGGTGTTCGGGCCGCGCTGCCGCGACGTCTGGCTGGTCACCGCCGGCGCGGAGACCGTCACCACCGGCGATCCGGCCCCCGACCTGGCCCAGGCCGGGCTGGCCGCGATGCACCGCTGCATCGGGTTCGAGCACGCCGACCAGAGCTTCCACCACTTGGACGTGCCTGCGGGCACGCCTGCCGCTGCGGTGCCCGCACTCGAGGCGATGCTCGACGGCGCCGGCGAACTGGCCCTGCGCGGCGAGAACACCGTCTACCAACGGACACTCGGTGACGAGGTGCCCTCGACGGCATGGACGCCGGGCGCCGCAGGACTCGACGAGGTGGTGATCACCGGGGGATCAGGGGCCATCGGGCTCAGCTACGCCCGGTTCCTGGCGACCCACGGTGCCCGCCGGATCGTGCTGCTGAGCCGCCACGGTGTCGACCCGGCCGCGCTGGACGGGATCGGTGCCGAGATCTGGGCGCCCGCCTGCGATCTGCGCGACCCCGAACAGCTGGCGGCCGTCGCCCGCGGCGCCGGACGGCAGGCGTCGCTGGTCATCCACGCCGCGGGCACGGCCACCTTCGCCGACCGCGCCCACACCACGGGCGCGGCCCTGGCCGACATGGCGGGAGCCAAGGTCGTCGGCCTTGACGCACTGATCCGGCACTGGCCGATCCGGTCGGACGCCCGAATCCTGTTGTGCTCGTCGGTGACCGGCGTGTGGGGCGGTAAAGGCGTCGGCGGCTACGCGGCCGCGAACCGGATGCTCGACGTGATGGCCGCCCGACTACGCGCCGACGGGCGCCGCTGCACGGCGGTGCGTTTCGGACTGTGGGAGGGCAGCGGCATCGTCGACGCCGCGGAGATCGTCCGGGTGGAACGCACGGGTCTACGACAGATGAAACCCGAACTGGCGGTCGAGGCCAGCCTGGCCGCGTTCTCCGGAGATCCGCTGGTGCTCTCGGCCGATCCCGACCGGATGCGGGTGTTCTTCGGGAAGCAACCGTCCGAGGCCACACCGGAAACCGCCCTCGGCGCCGTGCCCGAGTCGATGACGCCACCGGAGGCGGTGCGGACCCAACTCGCGGCCGTGCTGGACGTGGAGGCCGCGACGCTGGACCTCGACTCGTCGCTGTTCGACCTCGGCGTCGACTCGCTGCTCGCGCTGGACCTGCGCAAACGGCTGAAACGCCTGACCGGACAGACGGTCCCGCTGGCCACCCTGCTCGGCGGGATCACCGGCACGGACCTGATCGCCGGGCTATCAGAGAAAGTGGACTCTTCGAGTGACTGAGATGGACACCGCGGCGCAGCTCGACGACCGTCGGCTGGAGCTGCTGCGACGCCGGATGCAGGAACGCGGGCTGAGCGCAGGCACCGACACCGTCGAGTCCGCGGGTGACCCGGACGCGATGACCGAGGGGCAGCTGCGGATGTGGTTCGTGCACGCCGCCGACCCCAGCGGTGCCCTGCTCAACGTGTGCCTGTCCTACCGCCTCACCGGCGACATCGACGTCGCGCGGCTGCACGACGCCGTCGACGCGGTGGCGCGGCGGCACCGGGTGCTACGGACCACCTACCGCACCGAGACCACCGACCCGGGCGCCACCGGCATGCCGGTGCCCACCGTCCACGATGACCTGATGCCCGGCTGGGCCGAGCACGACCTGTCCGAGCTGTCCGAGCGTGCACGCGGACTGCGACTCGAGGTGCTCGCCCAGCGGGAATTCGCCAGACCGTTCGACCTCGGTGTCGACTCTCCGCTGCGGATCACGGTGATCCGCACCGGGGCAACGGAATTCGTGCTGCTGCTGGTCGCCCATCACATCGCGTGGGACGACGGCTCGTGGGAGGTGTTCTTCGCCGACCTGACCCGCGCCTACGTCGGTGAACCGCTGGCGCCGGCGCGCAGGCCGGCCGTCGCACCCGTGGGGTCCGACGAGGAGGACATCGCGTACTGGCGGGCGGTGATGGCCGATCCGCCCGAACCGCTGGAGCTGCCCGGCCCGACCGGGTCGGCCGTGCCGACCAGCTGGCGCTCTCAGCGCGTCAGCGTGCGTCTGGACCGCGAGATCGCCGGGCGGGTCACGGCTCTGGCCGACGAGGCAGGCGCGACTCCGTACGCGGTGCTGCTGGCGGTGTTCGGCGTGCTGGTGCACCGGTACAGCCACGTCGACGACTTCCTGGTCGCCACCCCGGTGCTCAACCGCGCCGGTGACACCGACGACGTCATCGGCTATTTCGGCAACACCGTCGCGATGCGGATGCGACCCCGCCCGCCTATGACGTTCCGCGAGTTGCTGACCCAGACCCGGGACACCGCACTCGGCGCGTTCGCCCACCAGCGGGTCGGTCTCGACCGGATGGTCCGCGAGCTCAATCCGGACCGCAGGCACGGCGCCGAGCGGATGACGCGGGTCAGCTTCGGCTTCCGCGGCCGCGACCGGTTCGGCTTCACCCCGCCGGGTGTCACCTGCGAGAGGGCGGACCTGCGTGCGCATCTGACCCACCTGCCGCTGGGCATCATGGTGGAGTTCGACGCCGACGAGATCGTCGTGGAACTCGAACACCTGGTGGAGATCATCGAACCAGCGCTGGCCCGGCAGCTCCTGGATCACTACGCCGTGCTGCTGCGCAGCGCCCTGGACGCGCCCGACACCACGCTGAGCGCGCTGCAGCTGATGGGCGACGACGACCTGCACTGGCTGCGCGCACAGTCGACGGGGCCGCGATTCGACACCCCGCCCGCCACGATCACCGACCTCATCGAGAACCAGGCCCGGCGCAGCCCGGACGGCACCGCCGTGGTCTACGAAGGCCGCCACTACACCTACCGGGAGATCAACGAGGCGGCCAACCGGGTCGCCCACTGGCTGATCGGCCAGGGCGTGGGCGCCGAGGACCGGGTCGCGGTCCTGCTGGACAAGTCTCCCGACCTGGTCGTGACCGCAGTGGGCGTGCTGAAGGCCGGGGCGGTCTACGTGCCCGTCGATCCCACCTACCCGCAGGACCGCCTGAACTTCATTCTGGATGACTGCGACGCGAAAGTCATTGTCCGGGAACCGGTCGCGGACGCACAGCGGTGCCGCGCCGACAACCCCGGCGACGCCGACCGGGTGCGCCCGGTGGGTCCGGCCAACACCGCCTACCTGATCTACACCTCGGGCTCCACGGGTCTGCCCAAGGGCGTCCCGGTGCCACACCGGCCCGTCGCGGAGTACTTCGTCTGGTTCGCCGACGAGTACCGGGTCGACGAGAACGACCGGTTGCTCCAGGTCGCCTCGCCGAGCTTCGACGTGTCCATCGCCGAGGTTTTCGGCACGCTGGCCTGCGGTGCGCGGCTGGTCATCCACCGCCCCGGCGGGCTGAACGACATCGGCTACCTGACCGCGCTGCTGCGCGACGAGGGCATCACCGCGATGCACTTCGTGCCGTCGCTGCTCGGGCTGTTCCTGTCTCTGCCGGGAGTGAACCAGTGGCGCACCCTGCAGCGCGTCCCGATCGGCGGCGAGGCGCTGCCCGGTGAGGTCGCCGACAAGTTCCACGCCACCTTCGACGCGCTGCTGCACAACTTCTACGGCCCGACCGAGACGGTCATCAACGCGAGCCGGTTCAAGGTCGAGGGCAGGCAGGGCACGCGGATCGTCCCGATCGGCAAGCCCAAGATCAACACCGAGATCCACCTGCTCGACGATGCGCTGCAACCCGTGCCGGTCGGCTCGATCGGCGAGATCTACATCGGCGGAACGCATGTGGCGCACGGCTATCATCACCGGCCGGCGCTGACCGCCGAGCGCTTCGTCGCCGACCCGTTCACCCCCGGCGCACGGATGTACCGCTCCGGCGATCTGGCCCGGCGCAACGCCGACGGCGACATCGAGTTCGTCGGCCGCGCCGATGAACAGGTCAAGATCCGCGGATTCCGCATCGAACTGGGTGATGTCGCCGCCGCGATCACCGTCGATCCCAGCGTCGCGCAGGCCGTGGTCGTCGTCAGCGATCTGCCCGGCCTGGGCAAGAGCCTGGTCGGCTACCTCACCCCGGCCGACGGCGCGACGGTCGACGTCGACCGGATCCGGGCACGGGTCGCCGCGGCCCTGCCCGAGTACATGGCCCCGGCCGCGTACGTGGTCGTGGACTCGATCCCGATCACCGCGCACGGCAAGATCGACCGCGCCGCGCTGCCCGAGCCGCAGATCTCCGCGGTCAACGAGTTCCGCGAACCCGCGGCGGGCACCGAACGTGAACTCGCGCAGGTATTTGCCGATCTGCTCGGCCACGAGCGCGTCGGCGCCGACGACTCGTTCTTCGACCTGGGCGGTCACTCGCTGCTGGCCACCCGACTGGTCGCCGAACTGCGGACCCGGTTCGGCGTCGACGTCGACGTGCGCGATGTCTTCGAGAACGCCACCGTCGCCCGCCTTGGCGCCCACCTCGACGCGCTGGCCGGCACCCAGGGCGACACCCCCCGCCGGCCCCGGCTGGTCGCCGCGCCGCAGGACGGCCCCGCGCCGCTGTCCTCGTCGCAGCTGCGTTCCTGGTTCGGCTACCGCATCGAGGGCCGCAGCCCGATCAACAACATCCCGTTCGCCGCGCGGCTGACCGGACCCTGCGACGCCGACGCGTTCGTCGCGGCCATCCGCGACGTCGTCGACCGGCATGCCATCCTGCGCACCACCTACCGCGAGATCGACGGCGTGCCTTACCAGATCGTCAACCCGGCGGGCGACATCCGGGTCCGCCGGGCCCGCGGCGACGGCGAGCAGTGGCTGCAGGCCGAACTGGACCGTGAACGCAAGCACACCTTCGACCTGGAAGAGGAGTGGCCGATCCGGGCGGCGGTGCTCGGCGTCGGTGACGACCACGTGGTGTCGGTGGTGATCCACCACATCGCCGGAGACCACTGGTCGGGCGGCGTGCTGTTCACCGACCTGGTGACCGCCTACCGCGCCAGGACCGCCGGTGAGCGGCCGACCTGGGCGCCGCTGCCCGTGCAGTACACCGATTACGGCGCCTGGCAGGCGCAGCTGCTCAGCGACGACACCGGGATCGTGGGCCCGCAGCGCGAGTACTGGACCCGTCAGCTGGCCGACGCGCCGGCAGAAGCCGGTCTGCCGCTGGACTTCCCGCGGCCCCGGCTGCCCAGCGGCAAGGGCGACGCCGTCGAGTTCGCCATCGACGGGCGAGTCCGGAGCAGGATCGCCGAGCTGTGCCGCGAACTCGGTATCACCGAGTTCATGCTGCTGCAGGCCGCGGTCGCGGTCACGCTCGCGAAAGCCGGCGGGGGCCTCGACGTGCCGCTGGGCACCCCGGTGGCCGGCCGCTCCGAAGCCGAGCTCGAGCAGCTGGTCGGGTTCTTCGTGAACTTCGTGGTGTTGCGCAACGACCTGGGCGGCAACCCGACGCTGCGCGAGGTACTGATCCGGGCCCGCGACATGGCGCTGTCGGCGTACTCCAACCAGGATGTGCCGTTCGAGCAGGTCGTCGAGGCGGTGAATCCGCCGCGCACGTTGGCGCGCAATCCACTGTTCCAGGTGGTGGTGCACGTCCGGGAACAGCTGCCGCAACGCCAGATGATCGACAGCGACACCGAGTTCACGGCGCTGGAGCCGACTTTCGACATCGCCCAGGCCGATCTGTCGTTGAACTTCCTGGCCGAGACGGGCTCCGACGGCGCCGGTTACCGCGGCTACCTGATCTACCGTCCCGAGCTGTATGCCCGGCGCACCGTCGAACGCCTCGGTCAGTGGCTGACCCGGGTGGTGGCGGCGTTCGTCGACAGCCCGGGCCGCGCGCTGCGCGACGTCGACATCCTGTCCGCCGAGGAGCGGCGACGCGTCACCGAGGAGTGGAGCACCGGCGCCCGGGTGCAGGTGCTCGACGCCGACCTCGCCCCGGTCCCGGTCGGGGTGCTGGGCGACCTGTATCTGAGCGGCGGCCCGTTCGCCGGAACCGAGCGTTACCGCACCGGGGACCGGGCGAGGTGGACCGACGACGGCCGGCTCGACATCGTCGCGGGTGCCCCCGTCGCGGGTGGCCCGGTTGTCGATGCCGCCGCCGACGCCCCGCCCGTGCCGTTCGAAACGCCGCGCACCGAGACCGAACGTGCCCTGGCCGCACTGCTTTCCGAGCTTCTCGGCGCCGAGGACGTCGGCCGCCGCGACGACTTCTTCGGGCTGGGCGGTGACAGCGTGCTGGCCGTGCAGCTCGCCGCCCGGGCCCGCGACGCGGGACTCGGCCTGACCGCGCGGATGGTGTTCGAACATCCCGAGCTGGCCGAGCTGGCTGCCGCACTCGACGACGGCTGTGCAGCGGCGCCCGAACAACAGGACACCCATCACGCGCCGATGTCGGTGTCCGGGCTCGCCGACGCCGAGCTGGCAGCGCTGTCAGAAGCGTGGGGCAGCAGGCAATGACCCAGACCCGGCCCGGCGCCGACCCGCCGGTCATCGAAGACGTCCTGGCGCTGAGCCCGCTGCAACAGGGGCTGTTCTCGATGGCGACGTTGTCCGACGGGCGCGACGCCGACCCGTATGTCATCGCGATGGCCGCCGACGTGACCGGCGACCTGGACGCCGAGCTGCTGCGGGAATGTGCGGCCGCGCTGCTGGTCCGGCACGCCAACCTGCGGGCCAGCTTCATCAAGGGCGATCTGAGCCGCGCCGTGCAGGTGATCCCGACCAGGGTCGAGGTGCCGTGGCGACACGTCACCGCCGCTGACGACGCTGATCTGGAGGCGATCGAGAACGCCGAGCGGACAAGGCCGTTCACCCTGGACCGGGGCCCGGTGATCCGGTTCCTGCTGATCGAGGCGCCGCAGCGGATGAGGTTCGTGGTAACTGCGCACCACATCCTGATCGACGGCTGGTCGCTGCCGCTGTTCATGGGCGAGCTGCTGACCCTCTACCGCGCCGCCGGGGACGTCGCCGCACTGCCCGACGCGCCGCGGCCCTACCGCGACTACATCGGCTGGCTGGCCGGCCGCGATGACGAGGCGGCCCGCGCGGTGTGGCGCAGGCACCTTGCCGGCGTGGACGGCGCGACGCTGCTCACCCCGGCGCTGACGTCGTCGGCCCCGAAACCGGGCCGGCCCCGGCTGACCGAGGTGAGGCTGGACACCGAGGCCACCCGCCGGCTCGCCGAGGCGGCCAGAGGTCGCGGTGTCACGATCAACACGCTCGTCCAGATGGCCTGGGCGACAATCCTGTCGGTGATCACCGACCGCGTCGATGTGGTGTTCGGCGTCACCGTGTCGGGGCGGCCTGCGGAGCTGGCCGGGGTCGAGCGGATGGTCGGGTTGTTCATCAACACGGTGCCGCTGCGGGTGCGGCTGGAGCCCGCGGGACCGACCGGTGCACAGTGCCTGGCGCTGCAGCGCGACGCCGCGACGCTGCGTGACCACGGGTATCTCAGCCACTCCGAGCTGCGGGCCCTCGGCGGTATCGGCGAGATGTTCGACACGCTGCTGGTGTACGAGAACTTCCCGCCCGGCGGCCTGGTCGGCCAGACCCGGTTCGAGGCCGAGGGGGCCACCTTCGTGCCGTCGGCGCTGGAGAGCCTCTCGCACTTCCCGGTGACCATCGCGGCTCATCTGGCCGACGAACAGCTCACGGTGTTCGTCGAGACGCTCGACGGGGCACTGGGCGCGTTGCGTCCGGATGACCTCGGCAGGCGGGTGCTGCACACCGCGCAACGCCTGATCGACTGCTGGGACCGGCCGCTGCGCACCGCCGGGGTGCTGCTGCCCGCCGAGTACGCGCCGGTGCCGCCGACACAGGAACTGTTGGGCGACAACAGCATCCAGGGCGGTATCCACGAGCGGTTCACCCGGGTCGCCGGCAGCCGACTGGGGTCGGTGGCGCTGACGTGGGAAGCCGGGGGAGACAGCGGAACGCTGACCTACCGGGAACTCGACGAGGCCGCCGACCGGGTGGCCGCGGCGCTGACCGCCGCCGGCGCGGGCCCCGAGACGCCGGTCGCGGTGCTGCTGACCCGCGGCCCCGACTACGTCGTGGCGATGTTCGGGGTACTCAAGGCCGGCGCGGTGATCGTCCCGCTGGACCCGGCGATGCCCGCCGAACGCATCGCCGACATCCTCGACCAGTCCGGCGCGACCCTGGTGATCGACCCGGCGTTCCTGGCTGCCCTGCCGGCCGCCGGGCCGCCCGCCGGATACCTGCCCGCCCGGGTGATGGCCGATCGGGCCGCCTACATCGTGTTCACCTCGGGCACCACCGGCAGGCCCAAGGGTGTGGTGGGCACCCACGGCGCGGTGCTGGCCTACGCCGAGGACCACGCCGCGCACGTGCTGCGACCGGCCGCCGCGCGGATCGGCCGACCGCTGCGCGTCGGCCACGCCTGGTCGTTCACCTTCGACGCCGCCTGGCAGCCGCTCGCGGCACTGCTCGACGGCCATTCGGTTCATCTCGTCGGTGACGAATCCCAGCGCGACGCAGAGGCTTTGGTGTACCAGATCGGGCGGTTCGGCATCGACATGCTCGACACCACGCCGTCGATGTTCGCCCAGCTGCACGACGTCGGCCTGCTCAGCACGGTGCCGCTGGCGGTACTCGCCCTCGGCGGCGAGGCGGTCAGTCCCGCGACCTGGCGGCTGATCGGCGACGAGTGCGGCCGCACCGGGATGACCGCGTTCAACTGCTACGGGCCCACCGAGACCACCGTCGAGGCGGTGGTCGCGCCGATCGACCGGTATCCGCGGCCCTCGATCGGCAGCCCGGCGCAGACCATGAGCGCCTACGTGCTGGACGCGTGGCTGCGGCCGGTACCGGACGGCGTCGCCGGCGAGCTGTACCTGTCGGGCCGACAGTTGACCCGGGGTTACCTCGGCCGGGCCGCCGAGACCGCGGCCCGGTTCGTCGCCGACCCGTTCACCCCCGGGCAGCGGATGTACCGCACCGGCGACGTGGTGCGGCGCGCCGCCGACGGCGGCCTGCAGTTCCTCGGCCGGGCTGACGACCAGGTCAAGATCCGCGGATTCCGGGTGGAACCCGGCGAGATCGCCGCGGTGCTGAGTGCACATCCGGCCGTGAGCGACGCCCACGTCGTCGTCGACCGGCGCGGAGCACAGACCCGGCTGACCGCGTATGTGGCCGCAGGGGCGTCCCCGCCGGCCGTCGCGGAGCTGCGTGCGCTGATGGCGAAACGCCTGCCCCGCTACATGGTTCCGCAACGGGTCGTCGTCCTGGGGGAGCTGCCGCTGACCCCGCACGGCAAGATCGACGAGGCCGCACTGGCCGGGCTCACGGTCGAGGACGGCCCGTCCGCCGGACCGGAGACGCCGACCGAGACCGCGCTGGTCGAACTGCTGTCGGAGGTGCTCGCCGTCGAGACTGTCGACGTCGAAGCCGACTTCCTGGAGATGGGCCTGGACAGCATCGTGGCGCTGACGCTCGTGCAGGCCGCCCGCAGGCGGGGCATCGAGATGCGCGCCCGGCTGATGCTGGAGTGCGACAACATCCGTGAGCTCGCCGCCGCGATCGACTCCGGCGGGCCCGACCACGCCCCGGCCCCGGTGACCGAGACCCGCTTCGGGGAGGTGCAGCCGGCCCCCGTCATGTCCTGGATGTACGAGTACGGGAGCTTCCGCCGCTTCACCCAGAACGTGCTCGTCTCGCTGCCCGCCGACCTCACCGGCCAGCGGCTGACGCAGATCCTGCAGGCCGTGCTCGACCGCCACGACATGCTGCGCTCGACCCTCGACGGGGCGGGGCGGCTGCTCACCCGCCCGCCCGGCGCGGTGCGGGCGGCCGACGTGCTGCACGCCGTGGATGCCGCCGCCGACACCGTGCTGGCCACCGAAGTCGTTGCCGCCGTGGACCGTATCGACCCGGCCGCGGGTGCGATGGTGCAGGCGGTGTGGTTCCGGCAGGGCCCGCCGGTGCTGCTGCTGTGTGTGCATCACCTGGCCACCGACGTGGTGTCCTGGTACATCCTGCTCGGTGCGCTGGCCCAGCTCGACACCGAACTTGCCGCGGGCCACTGCCCGGACCAGGCCGTCGAGTACACCACCTACCGGGACTGGACACGGCAGCTGAACCAGCGCAGCCGCACCGACGACGTCGACGCCCAGCGCGGGTACTGGGTCGGACAGCTCGCCGCCCCCGATCCGGTGCTGGGCCGGCGCAGGCCCGACCCCGGACGTGACACGTGGGCGTCGCTGCAGTCGAGCGACGTCGTCACCGGCGCGACCGCCACCCGCGCGCTGCTGGACCGGCTCGAGCGTGCCGGGGTCGAGATGCGTGACTTCCTGCTGGCCGCACTGACGTTGACGCTGGCGTCCTGGCGGATCGAGCGGGGCCAGCCCGCCCACCATGGCACGCTCGTCGCTCTGGAGGGGCACGGTCGCGAGGACAGTCTGTTCGACGGTGTGGACACCTCGGCCACCGTCGGGTGGTTCACCTCGGTGTTTCCGGTGCGTCTCGGCGCCGGCGAGGCCGCGATCGACGTGGACACCGCCGGCCGCAATCCGGCCGCGGCCCGGACGCTGCTGCGCGCGGTCGTCGACCAGCTCGCCGCCGTGCCCGGCCGCGGTCTCGACTACGGCCTGCTGCGCTACACCCGGCGCGACGACGCGCTCGTCGGAATGCCGGAACCGCAGGTCGAGTTCAACTACATCGGCCGCTACGACCTCAGTGCCGACCAGACCGGCCGGCCCTGGTCCCTGATCACCGACGAGGCCCTGAACGCGCACATGCCGGCCGCCGCCGAACCGGACCTGCCGCTGCGCTACACCTTCGACGTCATCGCGGTGGTCTCCGCCGGGGCCGACGGGCCGACACTTCGCACCAGCTGGCGGTGGAGCACCGCGCTGTCGCAGCCGGCCGAGGTGGACCGGCTCACCACGATCTGGCAGCAGGCGGTCGCCGTGCTCGGAGAGGCACTATGACATCCCGTCCCACCCCCACCCTGGCCGTCGTCGGGGCCGGGCCGAAAGCGATCGCAGTGGCCGCCAAGGCCGCGGAGCTGCGCGCGATGGGCGTCGAGGCGCCCGAGGTGGTGGCTGTCGAACGCAGTGTCGTCGGCGCCAACTGGCAGGCCGTCGGCGGTTGGACCGACGGTCAGCACCGCCTGGGCACCAGCCCGGAGAAGGACGTCGGCTTCCCGTACCGTTCGGCACTGGTGCCGCGGCGCAACGCCGAGCTCGACGAGCGGATGATGCGGCACAGCTGGCAGTCCTACCTGGTGGCCAGCGCGCAGTTCGCGGAGTGGATCGACCGCGGCCGACCCTCGCCGACGCACGCGGGGTGGAGCCGCTACCTGCGCTGGGTGGCCGACAACATCGGCATGACGGTGATCACCGGTGAGGTGCAACGGATTTCCACCGACGGCCGACGCTGGGAGCTGATCACCCCCGAGCAGAGCGTGCACGCCGACGGCGTGATGATCACCGGACCCGGTCAGGCCGCCCGGTCGATCCTGCCGCACGACCCGCGGGTGCTCTCGATCGCGCAGTTCTGGGAGCGCGCGGCCCGTCAGGAGCTCATCGTCGCCGAGCGCGTCGCGGTGATCGGCGGCGGCGAGACCGCCGCGTCCATGCTCAACGAGTTGTTCCGGCACCGGGTTTCGACCATCACCGTCATCTCCCCGCAGGTGACCCTGTTCACCCGCGGAGAGAGCTTCTTCGAGAACTCCTTGTTCTCCGATCCGACCGACTGGGCGAGCCTGACGATGGCCGAACGCCGTGACGCGCTGGCCCGCACCGACCGCGGCGTGTTCTCGGCGCGGGTGCAGGACGCGTTGCTGGCCGACGACCGGATCCGGCATCTGCGCGGCCGGGTCGCCCACGCGGTGGCCCGCGACGAACGCATCCGGCTGACGCTGAGCGCCAGACGCGGTGGGGAAGCGCTGGAGACCGTGCACGGATTCGATCTGGTGATCGACGGTTCCGGCGCGGACTCGATGTGGTTCGAGCCCCTCTTCAGCCCCGACGCGCGCGACCTGATCGAGTTGACCCTGGGCGCCCCGCTGACCGGCGACTCACTGCAGGAGGCCATCGGCCACGACCTGTCGATCGCCGCGCTGACCCCGAAGTTGTTCCTGCCCGGCCTGTCCGGGCTGACGCAGGGCCCGGGGTTCCCGAACCTGAGTTGTCTCGGACTGTTGTCCGACCGTGTGCTCGGCGCCCGCTATCCGGATGCGGCACATCATCATTCGAGTAGGAGAACCGATGAGCACCAACCCGTTCGATGACGACGCCGGCACGTTCTACGTGCTGGTCAACGACGAGGAGCAGTACAGCCTGTGGCCCGTGTTCGCCGAGGTGCCGGCCGGTTGGCGGGTGGTCTTCGGCGAGAGCACCAGGGCCGACTGTCTGGCCTACGTCGAGGAGGTCTGGACGGATCTTCGGCCCCGCAGTCTGCGTGAGGCCATGAACTCGACCTCGCCGTAACTCTGCCCACCTCTGCGAGCGTGCGTGAACTCCGGTAATTGCGCGGCGTGTCGGCCGCAGACTCGCACGCTCGCCTGAAGGAGCTGGGGCGAGGAATCAGGTGGCCTGCGGGGCGCCGTCCATATCGAACACCCGGGCGTGCAGCACCGTGCGGTTGCGCAGGGCGGCACGCACCGCCCGGTGCAGCCCGTCCTCGAGGTAGACGTTCCCGCGCCACTTGACCGCGTGCGGGAAGAGGTCGCCGTAGAACGTCGAGTCCTCGGACAGCAGCCGGTCCAGGGCGAGCACGGTGGTGGTCATGACGAGTTCGTCGAGCCGGATCTGCCTCGGCGGGATCTGGGCCCACTGCCGGTGGGACAGGCCGTGGTCAGGGTAGGGCCTGCCATCGCGAACCCCTTTGAAGATCATCGACGCGCCTTTGCTGCCCGTTGTCCCCCGCACAGTGTTGTCTCGTTCGTGAGGGTAGCCTGCCCGCGCCACGCGCGCCGTGTGTCTGCCGGGCTGTCGATGACGCCATTTCCCGCGGTCCCCGTAAAATGAACGCCACAGGAACATGTCTTCTTCAGGTGGGTGATCAATGGGCAGCGCCGACGACCGTCGTTTCGAGGTTCTCCGTGCCATCGTCGCCGACTTCGTCGCCACGAAGGAGCCGATCGGATCCAAGGCTCTCGTCGAGCGGCACAACCTCGGGGTGTCGAGCGCGACCGTGCGCAACGACATGGCGGTGCTGGAGGCCGAGGGGTACATCGCACAGCCGCACACCAGCTCAGGCCGGGTGCCGACCGAGAAGGGCTACCGCGAGTTCGTCGACCGACTCCAGGACGTCAAGCCGATGTCGGGCGCCGAGCGGCGCGCGATCCTGTCCTTCCTGGAGTCCGGCGTCGACCTCGACGACGTGCTCAGGCGCGCGGTGCGACTGCTCGCGCAGCTGACCCGCCAGGTCGCGGTCGTCCAGTACCCGACCCTGACCACCTCGTCCGTCCGCCGGCTCGAAGTGGTGGCGTTGACGCCTGCCCGGCTGCTGCTGGTCGTGATCACCGACACCGGACGCGTCGATCAGCGCATCGTCGAACTCGGCGACCCGATCGACGACGCCCAGCTGGCACAGCTGCGCGATCTGCTGGGCCAGGCGCTGGAGGGCAAACCCCTGTCGGCGGCCTCGGTGGCGGTGTCGGACCTGGCGTCGCACCTCAACGGGCAGGGCGGTCTGGCCAACGCGGTCGGCAGATCGGCGACGGTGCTCGTCGAGACGCTGGTCGAGCACACCGAGGAGCGGCTGCTGCTGGGCGGCACCGCGAACCTGACCCGCAACACCGCGGACTTCGGCGGGTCGCTGCGTTCGGTGCTCGAAGCGCTGGAGGAGCAGGTGGTGGTGCTGCGGCTGCTGGCCAAACAGCAGGAGGCGGGCAAGGTCACCGTGCGGATCGGTCACGAGACCGAGGCCGAGGAGATGGCGGGCACCTCGGTGATCAGCACGGCGTACGGCAGCTCGGGCAAAGTCTTCGGCGGCATGGGTGTGTTGGGGCCCACACGGATGGACTATCCGGGAACCATCGCGAACGTCGCCGCAGTTGCTCTCTATATTGGCGAAGTCTTAGGAAACCGCTGACCGCGTTCCCCGCAGGGGTTTGAGCGGATCGGTCGGGTGGGAAAGGTTGAGCGTGGCACGCGACTATTACGGGCTGCTCGGAGTGAGCAAAGGCGCGAGTGATTCGGAGATCAAGCGCGCGTACCGAAAGCTCGCCCGTGAACTGCATCCGGATGTCAATCCGGACGAGGGCGCCCAGGCGCGCTTCCAGGAGATCAGCGCCGCCTACGAGGTGCTCAGCGATCCCGAGAAGCGGCGCATCGTCGACCTCGGCGGCGACCCGCTGGAGTCCGCGGCGGCCGGGGGCGGCGGATTCTCCGGATTCGGTGGCCTCGGCGACGTGTTCGAGGCGTTCTTCGGTGGCGGCGCCACCTCGCGCGGCCCGGTGGGTCGCGTCCGGCCCGGTTCGGACTCGCTGCTGCGGATGCGGCTCGATCTCGAAGAGTGCGCGACGGGCGTGACCAAGCAG
Source organism: Mycolicibacterium vaccae NBRC 14118 = CIP 105934 (assembly GCF_001552715.1). Taxonomy (GTDB): domain Bacteria; phylum Actinomycetota; class Actinomycetes; order Mycobacteriales; family Mycobacteriaceae; genus Mycobacterium; species Mycobacterium vaccae. Next base: position 14,663 of record NZ_BCRS01000088.1, read on the forward strand.
GTCACCGTCGACACGGCCATCCTGTGCGACCTGTGCCACGGCAAGGGCACCCACGGCGACTCGTCGCCGGTCACCTGCGACACGTGCGGTGGCCGGGGCGAGATCCAGACCGTGCAGCGGTCCCTGCTCGGACAGGTGATGACCTCGCGCCCGTGTCCGGTCTGCGGCGGCGTCGGCGAGGTCATCCCGAACCCGTGCAACCGGTGCTCCGGTGACGGCCGGGTCCGGGCCCGCCGAGAGATCAGCGTCAAGATCCCCGCCGGCGTCGGTGACGGTATGCGGGTGCGGCTGGCCGCCCAGGGTGAGGTCGGCCCCGGCGGCGGGCCGGCCGGTGACCTCTACGTCGAGGTGCACGAGAAGCCGCACCCGGTGTTCGTCCGCGACGGCGACGACCTGCACTGCACGGTGTCGGTGCCGATGGTCGACGCCGCGCTCGGCACCACCGTGACCGTCGACGCGATCCTGGACGGGCCGATCGAGCTCACGATCCCCGCCGGCACCCAGCCCGGTGCGGTGACCACCCTGCGCGGGCACGGCATGCCGCATCTGCGCTCCGGGGTGCGTGGCGATCTGCACGCTCACATCGACGTCGTGGTGCCGTCGCGGCTCGACCACGAGGACATCGAGCTGCTCCGCGCCTTCAAGGAGCGCACCAAGGGCACCGCCGAGGTGCGCTCGGCGCAGAACGGCAACGCGTCTGCGCACGGCGGCGGGCTGTTCTCCCGTCTGCGCGAGACGTTCACCGGCCGCTAGCCCCGCGCTGCCGTCCCGATGCGCTCGCTGTTCTACGTCGACGCCGTCCCGGGCGCAGGTGCGCTGGCCGTCGTCGACGGCGAGGAGGGGCACCACGCGGCCACCGTGTGCCGGACCAGGCCGGGGGAGGAACTCGACCTCGCCGACGGCGCAGGGACGATCGCCCACTGCGTCGTCGAGGACGTCGCCAAGGGCCGCCTCAGCGCCCGGGTCCTGGACCGTCGCGTCGTCGCGCCCCCGTCACCGTCGGTGACCGTGGTGCAGGCGCTGCCCAAGTCGGACCGCTCCGAGCTTGCGATCGAACTGGCCACCGAGGCCGGCGCGGACGCGTTCGTGGTTTGGCAGGCGTCCCGCTGCGTGGCGCGTTGGGATGGAGCGGCCAAGGTGGACAAGGGATTGCGGCGGTGGCGGGCGGTGGCCCGGTCGGCGGCGCGGCAGTCGCGGCGCCCCTACATCCCGACCGTCGACGGGCCGGTGACCACCCGGGACCTGATCGCCTCGACGCGGTCCGCGCCGGCGGGCACGGTGCTGGTGCTGCACGAGTCGGCCATCCGACCCTTCGCCGAAATGGTTGTGCCGCAAGCAGAATCGCTGACCCTGATCGTCGGTCCCGAAGGCGGCGTCGCCGACGAGGAGCTGGCCGGGCTGGTGGACGCCGGGGCGGTCGCCGTGCGACTGGGGCCGACGGTGCTGCGCACCTCGACGGCAGCCGCGGTCGCACTGGGCGCCTTGGGAGCGCTCACTTCGCGCTGGGCGTAGAAACCCCCGGGGGGTAGTTCCCCACGGGACTTTTAGATAGGTTAGCCTTCCCTCTGACCGTAAGGCCCGAGGGCTGCGCCGATCTCTCGAAGGACTCCCGATTCTCACCCGTCTGACGCGAGCGTGGATACCGCTCCTCTTGGTGATCGTGCTCGTCGTCGGCGGTTTCGCGGTGTGGCGTATCCGCGGCATCTTCGGCTCCCACCAACTGCCGACCTACGCAGGGAACATGTCCGAGGATTCCAACAAGTCGGACCCGAAGGTCGTGCGCTACGAGATCTTCGGTGAGCCCGGCGCCACCGCCGACATCAACTACATCGACGCCGAAGGCGACCCGAACCAGATCGTCGGTGCCGCGCTGCCGTGGTCGATCGAAGTCGAGTCGAACTCCCCGGCCATGGTCGGAAACGTGGTGGCCCAAGGCGACGGCGACTTCATCGGCTGCCGCATCCTGGCCGACGACGTCGTCAAGGACGAACGCACCGCCTACAACGTCACCGCTTACGTCTACTGCTTCACCAAGTCGGCATGACCCGGTCCCCGAACAGGTCCCTGCAGGACCCGACGCCGCTGGCGCGGTGGATCCGCCGACTGGCCGTGCCGATCATCCTCGGCTGGGTGCTGGTGGTCGCCGCGCTGAATCTGCTGGTGCCACAGCTCGAAGTGGTGGCCGCCCAGAACGCCGTGTCGATGAGCCCCAGCGATGCGCCGGCGATGCAGGCGATGTCGGACATGGGCCGGCTCTTCGGCGAATCGGACTCCGACTCCGTCGCGATGGTGGTCCTCGAAGGCGAGGAGGCGCTCGGCGACGACGCGCACGCCTACTACGACGAACTCATCGACAGACTCGAAGCCGCACCCGAGCACGTCCGCAACATCCAGGACATGTGGGGCGACCCGCTGACCGAGGCCGCCGCGCAGAGCTCCGACGGGCGCGCCGCCTACGTCGCGCTGAATCTCGCCGGGAACATGGGCGAGACCAAGTCCAACGAGTCGGTCGCCGCCGTCCGCGACATCGTCGCCGACCTGCCCCCGCCACCCGGCGTGCAGGTGCACGTCACCGGTCCCGCGGCGCTGACCGCCGACGTCAACATCGCCGGCGAGAGCAGCATGGCGTTGATCCTGATGGTCACCTTCGCCGTGATCATCGTGCTGCTGCTGTTCTTCTACCGGTCGGTCACCACGGTCGTGCTGCTGCTGATCATGGTCGGCGTCCAGATGTCGGTCGCCCGCGGCGTGGTGGCCGCGCTGGGCCACTTCCAGGTCATCGGCCTGTCGACGTTCGCGGTGAACCTGCTGATCTCACTGGCCGTGGCGGCCGGCACCGACTACGCGATCTTCCTGGTCGGCCGCTACCAGGAGGCGCGCGCGTCCGGGGCCGACCACGAAGCCGCCTACTACGAGATGTTCCACGGCACAGCGCATGTGGTGCTGGGCTCCGGTCTGACCATCGCCGGCGCCATGTACTGCCTGTCGTTCACCCGGATGCCGTACTTCCAGAGCATGGGTGTGCCGTGCGCGGTCGGCATCCTCGCCGGGGTCGCCGTCGCGCTGACCCTGGGGCCCGCGATCGTCACCGTCGGCAGCCGTTTCGGCCTGCTCGAGCCCAAGCGCGCCATGCGGATCCGGGCCTGGCGCCGGGTCGGCACGACCGTGGTGCGCTGGCCCGGACCGATCCTCGTCGCGTCGCTGGCCCTGGCGCTGATCGGGCTCGCCGCGCTGCCGGGCTACCAGACCAGCTACGACGACACCCGCTACATCCCGGAGTCCATCCCGGCCAACGCAGGCCTGCAGGCGGCCACCAAGTACTTCTCGCTGTCGCGGATGAGCCCGGAGGTGCTCGTCGTCGAGACCGACCGCGACCTGCGCAACTCGTCGGACTTCCTGATCCTGGACCGGCTGGCCAAGCGGGTGTTCAACGTCGAAGGGGTGGCCCGGGTGCAGGCGCCGAGCCGGCCCGACGGCGCGCCGATCGCGCACACCTCGATCCCGTTCCTGATCAGCATGCAGGGCGTCGGCCAGCAGCAGAACATGAAGCTGATGAAGGACCGCATCGCCGACATGCGGACCCAGGCCGACGACATCGGCGAGACCATCGCGACGATGAAAAAGATGTACGGGCTGATGACGAAGTTCTCCGGCATCACCACCGTGATGATCGACGACATGACCGACATGCGCGACACCGTCCACCAGTTGCGCGACATGATCGCCAATTTCGACGACCAGTTCCGGCCGATCCGCAACTACTTCTACTGGGAACCGCACTGCTACAACATCCCGCTGTGCTGGTCGTTCCGGTCCCTGTTCGACTCGATGGACGGCATCGGCACGATGACCGACACCTTCGACAAGGCCGTGGTCAACATGGACCAGATGAAGGCGTTGCTGCCGGAGATGCTCGCGACGTTCCCGCCGATGATCGAGACCATGGAGAGCATGCGTCAGATGATGCTGTCCACCTACGCCACCATGGGCGGCTTCTACGACCAGATGGACGAGCTGACCCGCGACTCCACCGAGATGGGTAAGGCGTTCGACGCGGCGAAGAACGACGATTCGTTCTACCTGCCTCCCGAGGTGTTCGAGAACGAGGACTTCAAGAAGGCGATGGAGAGCTTCTTCTCGCCCGATGGCAAGACCGTGCGGATGTTGATCGCCCACCGCGGCAACCCGACCACCGAGGAGGCGCTGCAGCGCGTCGAGCCGATCAAGATCGCGGCGATCGAGGCGCTCAAGGGCACCCCGCTGGAGAACGCCAAGATCCAGCTCGGCGGCACCGCGGCGACGTTCAAGGACATGTCCGACGGGTCCCGCTACGACCTGCTCATCGCGGTGATCTCGGCGATGTGCCTGGTGCTGATGATCATGCTGGTGCTCACGCGCAGCCTGGTCGCCGCGCTGGTGATCGTCGGCACCGTGACGCTGTCGCTGGGCGCGTCGTTCGGCATCTCGATCCTGATCTGGCAGCACATCATCGGCGTCGAACTGCACTGGATGGTGCTGGCACTGTCGATCATCGCGCTGATCGCGGTCGGCTCCGACTACAACCTGCTGCTGGTGTCGCGGTTCAAGGAGGAGATCCCGGCCGGGATCAAGACCGGGATGATCCGGGCGATCGGCGGCACCGGCAGCGTGGTGACCGTCGCCGGGGTGGTGTTCGCACTGACCATGGCGTCGATGGTGGTCAGCGATCTGCGGGTGATGGCGCAGGTGGGCACGACCATCGGGCTGGGGCTGCTGTTCGACACGTTCGTGGTCCGGGCGTTCATGATGCCCGCGATCGCGACGCTGCTCGGGCGCTGGTTCTGGTGGCCGCTGGTCGTCCGGTCCCGCCCGTTGCCCGCACCTCCGCAGCCCTGACCATTGGGCGCTCGCGGGGGGCGGCGCTAAACTGGGGTTTCCCATTCACAACCCAGGAAGCAGGCAGAAAACTTCACGTGGCGCCCCGCGAGAACGCAAGCTCGGCCGCATCCGCAACGTCTCCTGGATCGCTGGTCCGCAGCACCATCACAGTTCCGCCCGAATACGTCATGGGCCTCCTGGGATCTTCTGACGAGAATCTGCGCGAACTCGAAGACCTGTTGGCCGCCGACATCCACGCCCGCGGCAACGACATCACCCTCTCCGGTGACGCCGCCGACGTGGCGCTGGCCGAGCGGGCCATCTCGGAGCTGGTCGAGGTGGTCGGCAGCGGACAGCGGTTGACCCCCGACGCCGTGCGCCGCGGGGTGGCGATGCTGACCGGGGCCGGCGACGAGTCGCCCGCCGACGTTCTGACACTGGACATCCTGTCCCGGCGAGGCAAGACCATCCGGCCCAAGACGCTGAACCAGAAGCGCTACGTCGACGCGATCGACGCGAAGACGATCGTGTTCGGCATCGGCCCGGCCGGCACGGGCAAGACGTATCTGGCGATGGCCAAGGCGGTCAGCGCGCTGCAGACCAAACAGGTCAGCCGGATCATCCTGACCCGCCCCGCGGTGGAGGCCGGCGAGCGCCTGGGCTTCCTGCCCGGCACGCTGAGCGAGAAGATCGACCCCTACCTGCGCCCGCTCTACGACGCGCTGCACGACATGATGGATCCCGAGCTGATCCCGAAGCTGATGACCGCAGGCGTGATCGAGGTGGCGCCGCTGGGCTACATGCGGGGACGCACGCTCAACGACGCGTTCATCATTCTCGACGAGGCGCAGAACACCACTGCGGAGCAGATGAAGATGTTCCTGACGCGGCTCGGATTCGGCTCGAAGATCGTGGTGACCGGCGATGCCACGCAGGTCGACCTGCCCAACGGGTCGGGCTCGGGGCTGCGTGCGGCGATGCGCATCCTCGACGGCATCGACGACATCCATTTCGCAGAACTGACCAGCGCCGACGTGGTGCGCCACCGGCTGGTGTCCGAGATCGTGGATGCCTACGAGCGGGCCGAGGTGAAGTTCGGCGATTCGACCACAAACCGGGCGCAGCGCCGCTCGTCCGGTTCCGGACGTCCACGGCGGTAACGGCTTCATGAGCATCGAGGTATCCAACGAGTCGGGATTCGACGTCTCGGAAGAAGAACTGATCAGCGTCGCGCGGTACGTCATCCGCAAGATGGACGTCAACCCGGCCGCCGAGCTGTCGATGATGCTGCTCGACACCGCGGCGATGGCCGACCTGCACGTGCGGTGGATGGACCTGCCCGGGCCCACCGACGTGATGAGTTTCCCGATGGACGAGCTGGAGCCCGGCGGGCGCCCGGACGCGCCCGAGCCGGGACCGTCGATGCTCGGCGACATCGTGCTGTGCCCGGAGTTCGCCGCCAAGCAGGCCGAAGACGCCGGCCACACGCTGGGTCAGGAGCTGGCCCTGCTCACCGTGCACGGCGTGCTGCACCTGCTCGGCTACGACCACGCCGAACCCGACGAGGAAAAAGAGATGTTCGCGCTGCAGCGCGAACTCCTCGAGGGGTGGGTCGCCGAGCAGGTCGAGGCCTACCACCAGGACCGGCAGACCGAGAAGGACCGCCGGCTGCTGGACAGGTCGCGACACTTCGACGATCCGACCCGCGGCGACACTCTGTGAGCCCGATCGGCCAGCTTCTCACCGCCATCGTTCTGGTCTTCTTCGGCGGGCTGTTCGCCGCGATCGATGCGGCGCTGAGCACCGTGTCGATGGCCCGCGTCGAGGAACTCGTGCGCGACGAGCGCCCCGGCGCCGTGCGCCTGGCCCGGGTGATGGTCGAGCGCCCCCGGTACATCAACCTCATCGTGCTACTGCGCATCACCTGCGAGGTGAGCGCGACGGTGCTGCTGGCCGCGTTCCTCGACGGTGGACTCGGGGTGACGTGGGGGCTGGCGGCCGCGGCGGCCATCATGGCGGTGGTCAGCTTCGTCTTCGTCGGTGTCGGGCCGCGGACCCTGGGCAGGCAGAACGCCTACAGCATCGCGTTGGTTACTGCGCTTCCGCTGCAGGCGATCTCGGTGCTGCTGTTGCCGGTCAGCCGCTTGCTGGTGTTGATCGGTAACGCGCTGACGCCCGGGCGCGGTTTCCGCAACGGCCCGTTCGCGTCCGAGATCGAGCTGCGCGAGGTCGTCGACCTGGCCCAGCAGCGTGGCGTGGTGGCCGACGACGAACGCCGGATGATCCAGTCGGTGTTCGAACTCGGCGACACCCCGGCCCGCGAGGTGATGGTCCCGCGCACCGAGATGGTGTGGATCGAGCACGACAAGACCGCAGGCCAGGCCACGTCCCTGGCGGTGCGCAGCGGCCACTCCCGCATCCCGGTGATCGGCGAGAACGTCGACGACGTCGTCGGTGTGGTGTATCTGAAGGACCTGGTGCAACGCACCTACTACTCCACCGACCGGGGCCGTGACACCCCGGTGTCGGACGTGATGCGGGCCGCGGCCTTCGTGCCGGACTCCAAGCCGCTGGACGCGCTGCTGCGGGACATGCAGCGCGACCGGGTCCACATGGTCCTGCTGGTCGACGAGTACGGCGCGATCGCCGGGCTCGTCACGATCGAGGACGTGCTGGAGGAGATCGTCGGCGAGATCGCCGACGAGTACGACACCGACGAGGTCGCGCCGGTCGAGGACCTCGGCGACCATCAGTACCGGGTCTCGGCACGGCTGTCCATCGAAGACCTCGGCGAGCTCTACGACAAAGACTTCGACGAGGACCTCGACGTCGACACCGTGGGCGGGCTGGTCGCGCTGGAACTCGGCCGCGTGCCGCTGCCGGGCGCCGAGGTGACCTGGGACGGCCTGCGATTGCGCGCCGAGGGCGGGCCCGACCCGCGTGGCCGGGTCCGGATCGGCACCGTGCTGGTCAGCCCCGTCGAACCGCCGGAGAACGTGGAAGGACACGAATGAGCTCGCTCGATCCCGAGGACACCAAGCTGGTGGTGCTGGCCCGTGGTGCGATGGGCCGTGCCGAGGCCGGCACCGGGGCCGCGGTCCGGGACACCGACGGGCGCACCTACGCGGGCGCACCGGTGGAGCTGGCCGCCCTCACGCTGACCGCACTGCAGGCGGCCGTGGCCGCGGCGGTGTCCAGCGGCGCGACCGGGCTGGAAGCCGCTGTGCTGGTGGGCGGTTCGGCCGACGACGCCGGAGTGGCCGCGGTGCGCGAACTCTCGTCCGGTGCAGCCGTCATCGTGACCGACCGGACAGGTGCTCCGCTGTGACCGACGACGTCGAATTCCGGTCCGGTTTCGTCTGTTTCGTCGGCAGACCGAACACCGGCAAGTCCACGCTGACCAACGCGCTGGTCGGCAGCAAGGTCGCGATCACCTCGAACCGGCCGCAGACCACCCGGCACACGATCCGCGGCATCGTCCATCGCGACGAGTTCCAGATCGTGCTCGTCGACACACCGGGCCTGCACCGGCCCCGCACGCTGCTCGGGCAACGGCTCAACGACCTGGTCAAGGGCACCTACTCCGAGGTCGACGTGATCGGGCTGTGCATCCCCGCCGACGAGAAGATCGGGCCGGGGGACCGCTGGATCTACGAGCAGATCCGGGCCGTCGCGCCGCGGACCACGTTGGTGGTGGTCGTCACCAAGATCGACAAGGTGTCCAAGGACCGGGTCGGCGAACAGCTGTTGGCTGTCAGCGAACTGGTCGGCCCGGACACCGAGATCGTGCCTGTCTCAGCCACTTCGGGCACACAGCTCGATGTGCTGACCTCGGTGCTCGCCTCCAAGCTCCCGCCGGGGCCGGCGTTCTACCCCGACGGTGAGCTCACCGACGAACCCGAAGAAGTCCTGATGGCCGAGCTGATCCGGGAGGCCGCGCTGGAAGGGGTGCGCGACGAACTGCCGCACTCGCTGGCGGTGGTGATCGACGAGGTCGAGCTCAGGCCGGACCGGCCGGAAGACGACCCGCTGATGGACGTGCACGCCATCCTGTACGTCGAGCGCGACTCGCAGAAGGGCATCGTCATCGGCAAGGGCGGGGCCCGCCTGCGCGAGGTCGGGACGGCTGCGCGCACCCAGATCGAGAAACTGCTGGGCACCAAGGTGTATCTGGACCTGCGCGTCAAGATCGCGAAGAACTGGCAGCGCGACCCCAAACAGCTTGGCCGGCTGGGCTTCTAGACCGCGTTGGGTTCGCCGACGGTGATATACACCGTGGCGATGTTGCCGAGGTCGCGGTCGTCCTCGACCTGATAGGTGAAAGAGTCCACGCCGGAGAAACCGGGATCGGGCGTATAGGTGGCGAAGCCGTCGGCACTGACCAGGCTGCCGTGGGCCGGAAGGGCGATCAGTTCCGCCGTCACCAGACTCGAATCTCCGTCCGGATCGACGTCGTTGCCGAAGAGGTCGGCGGGCAGGATCGTCAGCGGCGTATCGACGGCCGTGGACAGGTAGTCGTCTCCGGCGACTGGTGGGACGTTCGGGCCGAGTCCGCCGACATCGATGGTGACGAGCGCCGGAATGCTGTCGGCTTCCCCGTCGAACGCGGTGTAGGCGAAGCTGACCGGACCGACGAATCCTCCGGGCTCAGGGGTGTAGGTGAGGGTGCCGTCGCCGTTGTCGACCAGTGAGCCCGCGGCCGGATCGGAGAGCACCCGGAACGTCAGGCCGTCGCCGTCGGTGTCGGTGTCGTTGCCCAGCAGGTCCTCGGCGGTGATGAGCAGTGGTGTGTCGATGGGCGTCACCAACGTGTCGGGCACGGCTTGCGGCGCGGTGTTGGCGTCCTCGCCGACGGTGATGGTCACCTGAGCCGGCATGCTGGCGTTCTCGGGTTGGGCGGCGGAGTAGAAGAAGGTGTCGGTTCCGGTGAAGCCCTCGTCGGGTGTGTAGACCAGCTTGCCGGTCGTGTCGGTGCGCAGAGTGCCGTGCGCGGGATCCTGGGTCACCACCACCGTCAGCGGATCGCCGTCGGCGTCGAAGTCGTTGCGCAGCAGCGTGTCCGGATCGATGATCACCGCGGTGTCGGCGTCGGTGCCGACGCTGTCGTAGCCGGCCACCGGCGGTGTGTTACCGGTGGACTGTCCCGCGACCAGCATCAGCACCTCGATCGGTGTGCTGTCCGCCGATCCGTCGAACGCGGTGTAGTGGAAGCTGTCGTAGCCTTCGAAACCGGGGTCGGGCGTGTAGATGAAGACGCCGGCGTCGTCGAAGTCCAGTGTGCCGTGCAGTGGGTCGGAGACCACGTAGGCCGACAGCTCGTCGCCGTCGGCGTCGGTGTCATTGCCCAGGAGATCGACCGGGGTGATGACCCTGGGCGTGTCGACCCTGGTGGTCAGGTGGTCGGCGACGGCCACCGGTGCGGTGTTGGCGGGAACTCCGACGTTGACACTGACCTCGGCCGGTTCGCTCTGGCCGCCCGCATCGGCGGCGACATACTCGAAGTAGTCGGTGCCGACGAAGCCGTCGTCGGGGGTGTAGGTGTAGGTGCCGTCACCGTTGTCGACCAACTCGCCGTTCTCGGGGGCCGAGGTGACGACCACCGTCATCGGATCGTTCTCGTTGTCGAAATCGTTGGCCAGCAGCGCATCCGCATCGATGGTGATCGCGGTTCCCGTCGGTGTGGCGAAGCTGTCGTAACCCGCCACCGGCACCGCCTCTTCGGTGACGGTGACGTGGACGAAAGCGGGCACGCCGTCGGTGATCCCGTCGGTCGCGAAGTACTCGAAGCGGTCGGTGCCGGTGAAATCGTCGTCGGGGGTATAGGTGAAGCTGCCGTCGGACTTCAGCGCGAGGACACCGTGGGTCGGGTCCGAGAACTTCACCGCGGTGAGCCGGTCGCCGTCGGGGTCGTTGTCGTTGGCGAGCACCCCGGGCCCGGCGACAGTCAGCACCTGGCCCGCGGTGACGGTGTAGTTGTCGCCCATGGTGACCGGCATGTCGTTCACCGGGGTGACGGTCAGGGTGACGCGCACGGTGTCGGTGTGGCCCCAGTCGGGCCTGACCAGTGGCAGCAGGCCGTGCAGGTGAAATCCGGCATCGCTGGCTTTGTAGGTGAATGTGTCGGTGCCGCTGAAGTTCTGGCCTGGGGTGTAGGTGAATGTTCCGTCGGCGTTGAGTGTCAGGTCGCCATGTGTGGGCCCACGGACGAGGGACGCTCGCAGTGCCTCGCCGTCCGCGTCGGTGTCGTTGGTCAGCACGTTGCCGGTGACGTCCAGACCCTCCGAGGTGCTGTAGGAGTCTGTCACCGCATCCGGAGGGCGATTGAAGAAGGTGCGCTGGATCTCGCGTCGCAACCAATCGAGGACGGCGAAGATCAGTAGCGGCGGCCGGGCCGGGGCCGCCGGGCCGGGAGCGAGATCCGGTGACAGCAGGGCCGTGACGACGGCGGTGGCGAGGGTGACCGGGGTGGTCTGTACGTGCTGCGGCGCTGCCACGGGCAGCAGATCCCGCGTCGTGCTCGCGGGTCGCCCGGCCGGGGGATCGACGCGCAGCGGTGCGGAGCGGGGAGCGCTCGCCGGGTCACCGGGCGATACCGGCGGCGGCGCCGCAGCGACGGTCGCGGCTCGGC
>NZ_BCRS01000089.1 GCF_001552715.1 Mycolicibacterium vaccae NBRC 14118 = CIP 105934
GGCGGCTGGGGACGGCCGACGCCGATGCCGCCGCCGACATCACCGCGGCGCTGGCGGTGTTCGCCGGGCCGGTACTTGAGCGGCCCGCCGCACCGGTACTTGAGCGGCCCGCCGCCACTGTGCCCGCCGGGGCGTGGCCCGTACGCGCCGCCGATGTCGTCGACGCCTGGCCCAGGATGAGCCAGGACCGCATCGCCGCCCAGATCGCGGCGATGACCCCGCAGCAGCGCAACACGCTGGTGGCCGACTTCCCCCATCAGGTGGGCAACACCGACGGCGTTCCGTGGGACATGCGTGCGGCGGCCAACCGGCTCAACATCGCGGCGGCGATCCTGGCCGAGACCGGTTCGGACGGCCACTCCCGGGACCGCGTCGCGTTCTACCGCAGCCTCCTCGGCGAGATCGACGATCCGGCCGGCCGGGGCCGCATCGCCCGCACCATCGTGGCCTTCGATCCGGGCCGCGCCTCCCTGGTCGAGCTCAACGGCGACCTCGCCACCGCGCGCAGCCTCGCGGTGCTGGTTCCGGGGGTGAACACCACGATCGAGGGCTCGGCGGCCAACACCGCCACCGCGCAGCGCTTCGTCGCCGCGACGGGCGGGGACGTCGCGGTGATCACCTACCTGGGCGGACCTTTCCCGCAGGTGCGCAACCCGGCCGACGTGGTTCTCGACGCCGCCGATCCGCGCTATGCGGTCGAGATGGCGCCCCGACTGGTGGCGTTCAGCGAGGACGTCGACCGCCAGGTGCCCGACGGCGTGCTGGTGACGGTGATGGGCCATTCGTACGGCGGCTCGATCGTCGGCACCGCCGAGACGCTCGGGCTGACGTCGGACCGCACACTGTTCCTGGCCGCCGCGGGCGCCGGCGTCGGGGTCGACGACCCCGGCGACTGGCGCAACCGCAATCCGGCCGTCCAGCGCTACTCGATGACCGCGCCCGGCGATTTCATCGAGCTGGCCCAGGGCATCCCGGGCGGACCCCACGGCGCCGACCCCGACGAGATGCGCGGCGTGATCCGTTTGCGCACAGGGGTTTACGACGACGGCGGACCGGTGGCGGGCTGGGGCGCCCACAGCGGCATGCTGAACCGGCCGTCGGACGCGTGGCGCACGATCCTGGCGGTCATCACCGGCGACCGGCACACCGTGGACCGCGCGGTGGGCGTCAGTCGCGGGCCGTCCAACCCAGCCGGCGGCTGACCCGGTCGGCGGCTGCGACGGTCTGCTTGGCCACCTCGTCGAACCGGTCCACCGCGAGTCGATAGGACGGACCCGAAACACTCAGCGCCGCAACCACTTGCGCGTGCACGTCGAACACGGGCGCGGCGACCGCGTTCAACCCGACCTCGAGTTCCTCGCGCACGCTCGCCCAGCCACGGTCGCGCACCACCGCCAACTGGTCCTGCAGTTCGACCATGCCGGTCACGGTGGCGTCGGTGAAGGCCGTCAGCGGCGGCCGCACCCGGGACCGCAGTTCGGCGGGATCCAGACCGGCCAGCAGTACCTTGCCGCTGGACGTCGCATACGCCGGGCAGGTCTGCCCCACCCACGTCCGCAGTGTGATCTCGGCGGGGCCGATCGTCTCCACGATGTTGACGATGCGGTCCTGGTCGAGCACCGCGAGGTTGGCGGTCTCCCCCACTTCGACGCTCAGCGCGTCGCACGCCTCCTGACCGAGCTTGACCAGATCGATCTGGCCTCCGGCGACGTGCGCCAGCCGCGGAATCGCGAAGCCCAGGCGGTATTTGCCGCGTTCGGAGACCTGTTCGACGTAGCCGCGCGCCTCCAGCACCGCGATCAGCCGCGACACCGTGGACTTGTGCACACCCAACTCGGCGGCGATCTCGGTGACCCCGGCCGCACCGAGACCGGCGACGATCTCCAGCACCCTCAGCGCGCGGTCCACCGACTGCACGGCAGCCGGTGCTCGGTCGTCCCTGGCCATTGCGCAGTGAGCCTATACGCCGGTGAGCCCGAGATTGCCGACGCGCCGCCGGACCGCGGCGATCTCCCGCAGACCGTCGCCGAGCAGGCTGCGGTTCAGCGGGGACAGCTCCGACATCGTGATGATGTCCCCGGGGGTGTGCCCGGCGGCGACCTGCTCGACCTGGTGGGTCATCCGAAGCCGCTGCAGCATCGCGAACACGTCGCACAGGGTTCGGGCGTCGCGCTCGCTCAGCGCGCCGGCCTCGGCACCGGCCTGCAACCGCGTCGGGGTGCCCGCCGAGGTGACGCCCGCGGTCAGCCCGGCCCACCGGGCCAGGTTCACCACCGGGGTAACAGCGTGGTTCTTCAGGTCGAACGTGCCGCCGCGGCGCGACAGCACGTCGCGCAGCGACCGGGTGCGCATCTTGCCCGACAGCGCGTCGAGCAGTTGCAGACGCAGCGCGTTCGGATGCTGTTCGCGGATCCGCTGGTAGGCGGCGGGCACGGCGTGCAGGCCGGGGTCCCCCCACACCACGCGGCCGTCGATCAGCAACGACGACAGGATCAGCCCGCGATCGCGCAGCGGGTCGCTCAGCCAGCCCTGCGCGGTGTGCAGCCAGTCCGACTGCGACCGCGAGAACATCGCCTTGGACGCGACAGCGCCGTTGCGGTCCGACGGCAGGCCGGACGCGTCCAACAGCCCGTGCACCTCGGCGGCCAGGGCACGCAGCCGCGGCGCCTGCCCACCGAGTTCGTCGCGCCAGGACAGCGCGCTGTCCACGTCCGAGGACGGCATCGCCTCGCGGCGGGCCACACTGCCCAGGGTCAGCCAGGCGAATCCGTCGAGGTTCCGGTTCTGCGGCTGCGCCACAACCAGTTCCAGGGCGCGACGGACCAGGCTGTCGACGACGACGGACAGGATGGCACTGGTGGCGGCGGCCTTCGTGCCGCTGCGGAACAGGTCGACGGCGGTGCCGGTGACGCGCCTGCCTGCGGCCTGCAGTTCGGCGGCAGTGCCCGCGTGGGCGATGGCGCGGCGCAGCGTGAAGCTCTGCCGGGCGGTCGCGGCCAGCAGATCGGCGTCTTCGAGCACGCCGACGACCTCGCCGCGCGGCGTCAGCACCGGCATGTGCCGCAGGCCGCATTCCAGCATCTCCATCAGCACGCTGTCGGCGGTCAGGTCGGTGGTGACCGTGCGGGCCGGCGCGCTCATCACCCGGTCGATCGCGACGTCGACCGGCACGCCCGCCGCGACGACGCGGGCGCGCAGGTCACGGTCGGTGAAGATGCCGAGCGCGCCGTCGGGCAGCCGGACCAGCGCGTAGGACACGTGGCGTTCGGTCATCTTCACGACGACGTCGCGCACCGCGTCGCCGGGTTCGACGACGAGCACCTCGCCGCGTACCAACTCGCTGACCGGCGTGCTGTCGGGGGCGGGCATCAGGGTCGACCGTTCGGCGGCGTGCTGCCAGCCCGAGGAAGCCAGAAACGCCAGGCCCGACGGTTTGGCGAACTGCGCGCGCACCAGCGCTTCCGGCAGCCGCACCAGTGTGCTGGGCGCAGTGGTTCTGGCCTCGAAATCCATTCCGGCGCCTGCCAGTAACGGCATGTATCCGAAGATCCCGCCCGGGGTGACGATGTCGATGAGCGCGCCGTCGCCGGTGGTCCGCAATGCGACGGCGCCCTCGCGCACCATCCACACCTCGGCCGGCACCCGGCTCGTGTAGTCGGCGACCACCACCCCGGCCGGGAACCGCGTCAGCGACGCCCCGTCGGCCAGCGCGTCCAGTTCGTCCTGCGTGGATCCCTGGAACGGGGTGTGGTCGGCCAGGAACGCGGCGAGGCCGGCCTTCTCAGGTGGCTCTGATGAGGTCGGCACACTTCTCCGCCATCGTCATCACGGTGATGTTCGGGTTCACCGACGGCAACTTCGGCATGGCCGAGGCGTCCACCACACGCAGCCCGGTGACCCCCTTGACCCGCAGTTGCGGATCGAGCACCGCCATCGGGTCCGACACCGCACCCATCCGCGCGGTCGCCGCCGGGTGGTAGACGGTGTTGTGACAGCGGTGGATGTAGTCGAGCAGTTCGTCGTCGGTGGTCGCGTCGGGGCCGGGGGCCAGTTCCCTAGCCACCCAGGGCGTCAGCGGCGCCTGTTCGGCGATGCGGCGGGCCAGCCGGACGCCGGCGAGCATGACGCGTTCGTCGTAGCCGTCGGGGTCGGTGAAGTAGCGCGGGTCCACCCTGGCCCGGTCGCGGAAATCGCGGGAGCGCAACCGCACCGTGCCCCGGGACCGGCCCTGGGTCACGTTCGGTGTCAGGCAGAACCCGTTGTCGGTGGTCGGGTATCCGTGGCGCAGGGTGTTCATGTCGAACGGCACACTGCCGTAGTGCATCATCAGGTCCGGCTGGCGCAAGCCCTCGTCGACGGTGGTGAACAGACCGATCTCCCACCACTGGGTCGACGTGCTCACCATGGGCCGGGCGGCCTCCCAGAACACCAGGCCCTCGACGTGGTCGTCGAGGTTCGCGCCGACTCCGGGTGAGTCCACCCGGACGTCGACGCCGATCTCGCGCAGGTGGGCGGTGGGCCCGATTCCGGAGAGCATCAACAACTTCGGGGTGTCAATCGCGCCGGCGGTGACGATCACCTCGCGCCGCGCCGACACCGTGTCATAGCCGGTGAGGTCGGGGCGCTGGTAGCGCACCCCGGTGGCGCGTGACTGCTCGTCGAACAGGACCTCCGATACCCAGCAATCGGTGCGGACCTCCAGATTCTTTCGGGTCCCCAGGATCGGGTGCAGGAACGCGTGGCTGGTCGAGAGCCGGGTGCCGTCCGCGGTCGCATTGATCTGGAACCAGCCCGCGCCGTTGCGCACCGTCTCGCCGCGGTTGAACTTCACCGTGGGTATGCCGATCTGCGCCGCCGCGTCGAGCACCGCTGCGCCGCAGGGATCCTCGGGCGGCACGTCGCGCAGCACCACGGTCTCGGTGAGCCGCCGGACCAGCGGCAGCACGTCCTCGGCGCCCCATCCGGTGGCGCCCATCGCCACCCATTCGTCGAGCGCCTCGGCGGGGGGCAGGAACGCGATGCACGAGTTGTGCGACGAGCAGCCGCCGAGCACCTTGGCTCTGGCGTGGCGCATGAACGAGTTGCCGCGCTCCTGCGGTTCGATCGGGTAGTCCCAGTCGTAGCCGGAGTCGAGCAGGTGCATCCAGTCCGACAGCACCAGGATCGCGTCGTCGCCGACATCGGACGGGCCCGCCTCCACCAGGCAGACCGTCACCGCGGGATCCTCGGAAAGCCTTGCCGCGAGCACGCATCCGGCGGTGCCGCCACCGGCGATGACGTAGTCGTATGTCGCAATGCCCGCGGCGTCGTATGTCGCACCCTCAGCCATCAGCGTCTGCCAGGGTCTCGGCGGCGTGGGACTTCAGCGTGCCGATGTGCTTGCGGCCCTTGACGAAATACCAGAGCAGGCCGGCACCGACGATGATGCCGATGTAGACGAACGCGCCCCAGGTGTTGTACCAGGGTTCGCCGTAGACGGCGGCGCGCGGCCAGGCCAGGTTCAGCGCCATGCCGATACCCCACACCACGGCCACGATGTTGACCGGCAGCCCCCAGCGTCCCATGGTGAAGTAGCCGCCCTCCTTGAGATCCGCCGGCGGCCACTGACCCTGGAGCCTCTTCTTCAGCAGCGGCCCGGTGACCATCAGGTACGCCAGGTAGATCATGATGATGGCGATCGAGGTCAGCACCGTGAAGATCTGAGGATTGGCGATGTTGACGACCAGGATGATCACCGCGATGACCCCGATGGTCACGGCGGGGACGATCGGGGTCTGGGTCTTCGGGTTCACCGTGGCCAGCTTCTCGCCGAACGGCAGCGCGTTGTCGCGGGCCATCGCGAACGTCAGCCGGATCGCGGCGGTGTGCACCGCCAGGCAGCACACCGTCACCGCGATGACGATGCACGCCAGGAAGATCTTGCCCAGCGGGCCCCACATCACCTGCTCCACGATGTACTGCAGGCCGCCGCTGCTCTCGCCGAGCTGCGGGTCCTGCAGGTTCGGCGCGGCCATCACCGCGAACACCAGGATGCCGCCGCCGATCACGAACGACGCCAGGATGGCCCGCGCGATCGCCTTGGGCGCGGTGCGCCGCGGTTCCACCGTCTCCTCGCCCAGTGAGCTCGCGGTGTCGAATCCGTACATCACGTAACCCGACGCCAGCGACGCGATCAGGAACGCGCCGAGGAAGCCCATGCTCTCCCCGGCGCCGTAGCCGTTGGTGGAGAAGAAGATCTTCGGGCTGTTCTGTGCGTTGATCGCCAGCAGGAACACAATGAGCACCGCGGCGATCAACTCGATGAACACGCCGCTGGAGTTGATCCGCGACATCAGCCGCACACCGAGCGCGTTGACCAGCGTGGTGAACATGATCAGCACCGTGCCGAGCAGCACCGCGTTGGCGGCGTAGTCGTAGGTGCCGGACCCGTCGCCGATGACCTGGAAGCCGCTCCACAACCGGGGCAGGTTCAGCTGGTAGGCCAGCGCGACCGCCGAGATCGTCACGATCGAGGCCGTCAACATCAGCCACCCCGAGGTCCAGCCGACCAGCCTGCTGGCCAGCTTCTTGCTCCAGTTGTAGACCGAGCCCGCCACCGGATATTTCGCGGCCAGTTCCATGAAGCACAGCGCGACGGCCATCTGACCGACGAACACCATCGGCCACGACCACAGATAGGCCGGTCCGGCGGTGCCGTAGCCGAAGTAGAAGAGCTGGAACGTACCGGTCAGGATCGAGATGTAGCTGACGCCTGCGGCGAAGCTGGCGAACTTCCCGATGCTGCGGTCCAGTGACTCTTTGTAGCCGAAATCCTCCATGCCGCTGTCGGCGTGGGGCTGTTTGATCACCATTTCAGAGCCTGTCCCTTCCCCGGACGGACTAACCTTTGAACCAGCCCGCAGCAGTGGGAGCGGTGTTGTGCCAGATGTGTTTGAGCTCCTGGTATTCCGCGAGCCCGGTGGGCCCCAACTCGCGACCGTTGCCCGACCTGCCGAATCCGCCCCATTCCGCCGCGGCGGTGTAGTAGCCGAAGTCGTTGAGCCACACCGTGCCGTGCCGCAGTGCCCGCACCACACGTTCGCCCCGCGCCGGGTCCGAGGTTCGGACGCCGGCGGCGAGACCGTATTCCGTGTCGTTGCCGAGAGCGATCGCCTCGTCCTCGGTGGTGAACCGCTCGACCGTCAGGATCGGGCCGAACGTCTCCTCCTGCACGATCCGCATCGACCGTTCACAACGGTCGAAGATGGTGGGCAGGAAGAAATACCCGTCGGCCAGCGCGGGTTCGTCCGGCCGACGCCCGCCGCACACCAGTTGGGCGCCTTCGGAGATACCCAGCTGCACAAAGGATTCCACTTTTGCGCGGTGCTGCTCGGAGACCAGCGGACCGGTCTCACTGGCCGGGTCCAGTCCGTCCCCCATCCGGATCTTCCCGGCCCGCGCGACGAGCGCGGCCACGAAGTCGTCGGCCACGGACTCTTCGACGATCAGCCGCGTGCCCGCCGAGCACACCTGCCCGGAGTGCAGGAACACCCCGGTCAGCACGTGGTCGACCGCTGCATCCCAGTCGCCGCCTGCCGTGACGTCGGCGAACACGATGTGCGGGTTCTTGCCGCCGAGCTCGAGCGCGACCTTGGTGACGTGCTCGGCCGCGGTCCGGGCGATGACGCGTCCGGTGGCCAGGCCCCCGGTGAACGAGATGAAGTCGACGGCCGGGTTGTCGGTCAGCGCGGCCCCGAGCGTGGCGCCGCTGCCCTGCACCAGATTCACCACACCGGGCGGCACCCCGGCCTCGACCAGCAGCCGGACGAACGCGATCGTGGTCAGCGGCGTGACCTCGCTGGGTTTGGCGACCATCGTGGCGCCCGCGGCCAGTGCCGGGGCCACCTTCCACGACATCTGCAGCAGCGGATAGTTCCACGGGGCGATGAGCACGCACACCCCGATCGGTTCGCGCACCACCCGGCTGACCACCGCAGGGTCGCCGACGTCGACGACGCGGTCGGACTCGGCGCCGATCAGCTTGGCGTAGTACCGGAAAACCGATGTCACGTCGTCGATGTCGATGCGGCTCTCGGCCAGCGTCTTGCCGGTGTCGACGGTCTCCAGCGCGGCCAGTTCCTCCTTGTCGCGCTGCAGCAGGTCGGCGACACGGTCGAGAAGCGCGGCGCGTTCGGTCACCGGGGTGCCCGGCCAGCGGCCGTCGTCGAACGCCGTCCTGGCGGCCGCGACCGCGGCGCGGGCGTCCTCGGGGGTGGCTTCGTCGACGACAGCGGCGACCTTGCCGCGCGCGGGGTTGACGATGTCGCGGGTGCCGCCGTCGGAGGCGTGCCGCCAGACGCCGCCGATGTACAGATCGGGTTCGCCGTCCATGGCCTACCGGAGCCCTCTCGTCGTGTCTACAACGCAGCCGCCAGCCGGGACACTACCCACGAATGGAACTCCGCGAGGTGGTGTTCGGCGGGAACGAGTACCCCGCCGTCACGATAGGCACGCGAGGACATCGCCGGCTGCGTCCGCTCACATGCCTCGAAGTCCTGCAGGTTGACCCGGTGGAACAGTTCCACGGAGTTCGACACGTCACGCGCCGAGCCCACCACGTCACCGGTGTAGAGCCAGTCGCACTCGACCACGGTGCGGTCGGGTGCGACCGGGTACATGCGGTGGAAGATGACGTGGTCGGGCACCAGGTTGAGGAAGACCGTGGGCTTGACGGTGATCGCGTAGTAGCGCCGGTCCTGCTCCTCGCTGATACCGGGCAGCCGGTCGAAGCCTGCCCCGCCATCGACGGTGAACCCCGCCACCCCGGAACCGAACTGCGCGCCGAGGCCGATGTTGGCCTGTGCCGCGACGCCGCGGGCGAACTCCGGGAGCACCCCGACCAGCTCGGGGTGGATGGTGCTGCAGTGATAGCACTCCATGAAGTTCTCGACGATCAGCTTCCAGTTGGCGGCCACGTCGTAGACGACGCGGTGCCCGACGTCCAGAGCGCCGATGCCGTACCGGTCGACGGCCTCGGGATCCCCGAGTGTGCGGGCGGTCTCGGCCATCACGTCCTCGAACGGTGGCGGGGTGTCGGCCAGGCACACCCAGGCGTAGCCGAGCCATTCGGTCAGCGCCACCGGCACCAGTCCGTAGCGGTACCGGTCGATCGGTGCGCCCTCGTCGTCGGTCAGGGTGCCGATGTTGGGCGCGGCGACGAGCCTGCCGTCCAGCGCGTAGGTCCACGAGTGGTACGGGCAGCGCAAGGTCCGTTTCACCTCGCCCTCACCCTCGACGCACAACTGCGCGCCGCGGTGACGGCACACATTCAGGAACGCCCGCAACACCCCGTCGCGGCCGCGCACCAGCAACACGCTCTCACGCCCGACCTGGACTTTCTTGAACCGACCGGGGTCCGCGAGGTCCGCCGACCGGGCGGCGCAGAACCACATGGCCTCGAAGATGTGCTCCTGCTCGGCGGCGAACACCTCGGCGCTGGTGTAGTAGCGGCCGCCGAGGGTGGACAGCAGCGCGGGCGCCAGTTTTGCGGTCATGCGGTCACCAATCTGCGGGGGTCGAACAGCGAGATCGGGTGCGCCGTCGCACCGGACAGGGCGAGGTCGGCCAGGATCTCCCCCACCACGGGCACGAATTTGAAGCCGTGCCCGGAGAAACCGCACGCCACCGTCACGTTCACGCTGTCGGGGTGGCGGGCGATCACGAAGTGCTGGTCAGGGGTGTTGGAGTACATGCAGGTCGCCGAATGAAGGCACGGGCCGTCCAGCCTGGGAATCAGTTCGGCTGCGCGGGTGCGCATCTCGTGGATCTCACGGTCGCCCACGGTGCGGTCGATGGTTTCCGGTGTGCACTCGACACCCTTGCGGAAGAACGCGACCTTCACCCCGCCGCGAGGTCCGTCGATGGCCGGGAAGCCGTAGCTCTGTATCCCGGAACTGTCCTCGTCGATGAAGATCGGGTGGTCTTCGAACGCGGCGGTGCCGCCGATGGGGTCGAGCCAGTAGAGCACCTGCCGTTCCACGGTGATCGGAATGCCGAACTGGGCGAGCAGTTGCGGGGCCCACGCGCCGGGACAGATCACCAGTTGACCCGCGGTGTACACACCGGCGGCGGTGCGCACCGTCACCCCGTCCGGCGTCGCGCTCCAGCCGGCGACCTCCTCGCCGAACCGCAGCGTGGCCCCCGCGCTGCCGGCCAGGTCGAGATGCGCCTGCACGGTCAGCTCCGGGCGGGCGAAACCGGCCTTGTCCTCGTAGAGCGCGATGTCGCCCGGATCGGGGGTGAAATTCGGGAACCGCGCGCGGATCTCGTGTTCGTCGAGAAGCTCGTGGGGCAGGTCCCACTGTCGGCTCGCCCGCAGGCTGCCCGCGACGGTCAGGCTGTCCGGCGGCCCGATGAAAAGCCCGCCGGTGAGGCGGTACACGTCGCGGCCGCTGTCGCGGGCCAACCGCTCCCACAGCTCATAGGCGCGCAGCAGCAGCGGGACATAGGCCGGATCCTCGAAATAGGACTGCCGGATGATGCGCGACCCGCCGTGGCTGGAGCCCCGGTCGTGCGCGGGCCCGAACTTCTCCAGTCCGAGGACGCGTTGCCCACGCGCAGCCAGATGGTAGGCCGCGGCACTGCCCATCCCGCCCAGACCGATCACGATGACATCGAAAGCCATTGCGCTACCTTCTGATCCGGGCCATCGTCGGGTCCACAACCGGTTCGGCACGGACGACGGCGGTGTGCGTGGCGCCGTGGTAGTCGACCGTGACGGCGGTGCCGACGCCGGCGTGGGCGGGCAGCCACGCGTAGGCCAGGGTGCGACCGAGGGTCGCAGAGTAGCCCGCACTGGTCACGTAGCCTGCGGGGGTGCCGTCGACGAGCACCGGTTCCTTGCCCAGCACGGCCGCGTCGGGATCGTCGAACACGATGGTGCGCAACATCTTCTGTGGTGCGGGCGCCTGCCCGAGAGCGGCTCTACCGACGAAGCCGCCGGGCTTGTCCATCCGCACCGCGAAGTCCAGTCCCGCTGCGGCGGGCAGGTGTTCGGCGGTCATGTCGGTGCCCCAGCTGCGGTAGCCCTTCTCGATGCGCAGGCTGTTGAACGCGATCCGCCCGGCCGCGATGATGCCGTGCGGGGCGCCGGCCGTGGCGAGCAGATCCCACAGCGCGGCGCCGTATTCGGCGCTGGTGTAGATCTCCCAGCCGAGTTCGCCGACGTAGGAGACACGCAGCATGGTGACCGGGATCGCGTCGAGGTGGGTGTGCAGGGCGCGGAAGTACTTGAACGCTTCGTGGGACACGTCGTCGGGGCACAGCGGCGCGATGACGTCGCGGGCAGCGGGCCCCCACACCCCGACACAGCATGTGCCGCCGGTGATGTCACGCAGCACGACGTCGGACGGCAGGTGGCGTGAGAGCCAGTCGAAGTCCATCGGGGAGTTCGCCCCGACCTGGAAGGTGTCCGGCGCCAGCCGGGCGACCGTGAGATCGCTACGGATGCCGCCGTTGTCGTCGAGCATCAGGGTGTAGGTGACCGACCCGACGCTCTTGTCGACGTTGTTGGTGGTCATCTGCTGCAGGAATGCGGCGGCACCGGGCCCGGCCACCTCGTAGCGGGTCAGCGGGGTCATGTCGTACATCGCGACGTGTTCACGAGTCCAGTGCGCCTCGGCGATCGAGATCGGCGACCAGAACTTCGCGGCCCACTCGTCACGGCGTGGCACCGGCAGGCCGTCGTCCAACAGGCGCTGCGCCAGTGCAGCGTTGGCCTCGAACCAGGCGGGCCGCTCCCACCCGCCGCCTTCGTAGAAGTACGCGCCGAGCCCGGTGTGCCGGGCGTGGAACGGGCTGGTGCGCAGGCCGCGCAGCGCGGTGCGGTACTGGTGCGGGTGGATGACGTCGTAGACCTCGACGAACGCCTGCGAACTGGTCTGCATGACGAACTTCGGACTGCGGGCCGCTTCTTCGAACCGGTACAGATCGCATTCGTGGGTGTCGACCGACGGGGCGCCGTCGATGATCCATTCGGCCGTCGCCTTGGCCACCCCAGCCGAATGGGTCACCCATACCGCTTCGGCCACCCAGAATCCGGGGAGTTCGCGGTGTTCGCCCATCAGGGAGAATCCGTCAGGGGTGAACGAGAAGATCCCGTTGAAGGCCTCTTCGACCTTCGAATCCTGCAGTGCCGGAATCAGATCGGCGGCAGCGCGCCAGGCGGGCGCGAAGTCCTCCTCGGTGAACGGCATCATCGACGGCATCTGCTCGCCTGCCGTATCGGCGAGCAGGGTGGACATGTCCACCGGCATCGGCTTGTGGCGGTAGGACCCGATCCCGAGCCGGTCGACGTGTTCGCGGAAGTAGAGGTCCTGATCCTGGTGCCGCAGGATCGGCAGCCCCGCCTCGGCGAGTTCGGTGTTGCGGCCGACGAGCTCGGCGATCTGACCGGTGCGGGCGTACTGGTGGGCCATCGGCACCAGCGGCAGCACCAGGCCGACCTCACGGGCCAGTTCTGCGCCCCAGAAGCCGGCCGCGCACACCACGATGTCGGCGTCGAGGACGCCCTCGGCGGTGCGCACTCCGGTCACGCGGCGTCCGTCGTCGACGATGCCGAGCACCTCGGTGTGGGGACGCAGGGTGGCGCCGCGGGATTCGGCGCGACGGGCCTGGGCCTCGGCTGCCCGCAGGGCCTTGGCCAGCCCGTCGGCGGGGGTGTGGAAGCCGCCGAGGATGCGATCGCGGTCGACCAGCGGGTGCAGTCGCACGCACTCGTCCGGGCTCAGCAGGTGACCCTCGATGCCCCACGAGCGGGCCCAGCCGGCTTTGCGGTGCAGGTCGGCCCAGCGTTGGGCGGTGGTGGCGACCTCCAGCCCGCCGACCGGATTGAAGGCCCAGCCGTCGGGGTGCTGCAGTGCGCTGAACTTCTCGACGGTGTACCGGGCGAATTCGGTCATGGTCTTGGACGGGTTGGTCTGGAACACCAGCCCGGGCGCGTGAGAGGTGGAACCGCCGGTGGCGAACAGCGGTCCGCGGTCGACGACGGTGACGTCGGTCCATCCCCGCGCGGTCAGTTCATCGGCCAGTGACGTGCCCACGATACCGGCCCCGATCACGACGACTCTCGGCATACGCGGACCGCTTTCGCTCGAAACTAGTTGCGTATTGTGCAACATGATGCGTTATACGCAACAGATCATCCATCCTGGTCGGACCTGGCGCAAGGTGGACACACCTTCGGGATTCCTGTGAAAGCCGCCTGTCGGGGTGGTCCGACATACTCGCGGCAACACAAGCGACACGGCGATCAGGGGCCCGGATGACGGACGACGCACGCCGGCGGGCGGACACACCTTCCGAATTTTTCGCGTCATCAAGTGATGACACGTCAACACATGATGACGCGCAGAACCCGACAGGTGCCCGTCCCAAGCCGTGGTGGCAGGACCACCCCGAACTCCAGGCCATCGTCGCCCAAACCCTCGCCGACCTCGAGAGCCTGCCCGAACGCACCACCCCACCCACCGCCGCGGAGCGCCGGATCCTCGACGAGTACTTCGGCGAACCGTCATCAAGTGATGACACGTCAACACATGATGACGCGCAGAACCCGACAGGTGCCCGTCCCAAGCCGTGGTGGCAGGACCACCCCGAACTCCAGGCGATCGTCGCCCAAACCCTCGACGAACTGGAGAGCCTGCCCGATCGGCCGCCCATCGACTATCCCGACCCCGTCCTGGAGGACGTCTTCACCGGCCGCAGCATCCGCGAATTACGTGATGCACGTGACGATCTCGCCCGGGCCAAGGACCGCTACGACGAGGCGGTACGCACAGCACGCCGACTCTGCCTGTCGTGGGGACAGATCGGAGCGGTCCTGGGCGTCTCCCGCCAGCAGCTGCACCGGCGATACCGCGATGCCGCCGACTAACCCGAGGCGTCGCCGGCTTCTGCCGCGCTCTCGTCGCCGCTGCCCGAATCCGGCTGCGGCAGTAGGGCGTCCAGCGCCGAGCCGGTGATCCGGCGGAACGCGCGTCGCGGCCGGCTCGCGTCCAGGATCGCGACCTCCAGGGTGGCGGTCCCCAGCGTGCGCGGCTCGGCACCGTTGCCGCCCGCACCGAGCGCGCTGACCGCGACCGACATCGCGTCGGCCAGGCTCGCGTTCTCGGTGTAGGACTCGTTGAGTGCTGCCAGGATCGGCTCGGTGGTACCGCCCATCACCACGAAGTGCGGTTCGTCGGCAATCGAACCGTCGTAGGTTATGCGGTACAGCTCAGGCGCTTTGGTCTCGCCGTAGTGAGCCACCTCGGCCACGCACAGCTCGACCTCGTAGGGTTTGGCCTGCTCGGTGAAGATCGTGCCGAGAGTCTGGGCGTAGACGTTGGCCAACTGACGGCCGGTGACGTCGCGCCTGGAATACGCGTAGCCCTGGGTGTCGGCGAACCGGATTCCGCCGCTGCGCAGGTTGTTGAACTCGTTGAACCGGCCGACGGCGGCGAAACCCACCCGGTCGTAGAGCTCGCTGAGCTTCTGCAGGGACCGGGACGGGTTCTCCGCGACGAACAGCACGCCGTCGGCGTAGGCCAGCGCGATCACGCTGCGGCCGCGGGCGATGCCCTTGCGCGCGAGCTCCGACCGCTCACGCATCGCCTGTTCGGGCGAGATGAAATACGGGAAGCTCACAGCTCGTCACCTCGGGTGGGCCGGGCGTCGGGCCCGAAAGTATCTGTTCGCGAACGATTCTCGATGATCTCTCGGCACATGGTGGCGATGCGCTCTTCGGGCACCTCGTGAGCACCGTCGGCCCCGATCACCACGGCGGTCGGATAGATGCCGCGCACCAGATCGGGACCACCGGTCGCGGAGTCGTCGTCGGCGGCGTCATAGAGCGACTCGACCGCCACCCGCAACGCCGACTCGGCGTCGATGACCTGCCCGTAGAGCTTCTTCATCGACGACTTCGCGAAAATGGAGCCAGAGCCGACCGACTGGTAGCCCTCCTCCTCGAAGTTCCAACCGCCCGCGGCGTCGAAGGACACGATGCGGCCCGCGCCTTCGGGATTCGGATCGTCGAGGTCGTAACCGGCGAGCAGCGGCAGCGCGACGAAACCCTGCAGGGCGGCGCCGAGATTTCCGCGCACCATGGTCGCCAACCGATTCACCTTGCCGGGGAACGTCAGTGCCACGCCTTCGAGCTTCTCGTAGTGCTCGAGCTCGACCGCGTAGAGCCGGGCGAACTCGACCGCGATCGCGGCCGTGCCGGCGATACCCGTGACGGTGTAGTCGTCGGTGATGTAGACCTTCTGCACGTCCCGGCTGGCGATCATGTTGCCTTGGGTGGCGCGCCGGTCGCCGGCCATCACCACACCGCCGGGATACTTCAGCGCCACGATCGTGGTGCCGTGCGGCACGGCGTCCGTCGGCAGCACGGCCGGGCCTCCCCCGTTGCCGGGCAACAGGTGCGGCGCCTGGTGGCGCAGAAAGTCGGAAAACGACGAGAGATTCACCCCGCCGTGGGAAAGCCCGTGCGGCAACGCGTCAAACGCTGCGGGTACTGCGGGCGGAAATGCCGACTGGTCGCGGTGGGGCCAGGTCACTGGCCGCCCTTCTGGACGTAGGCGCGCACGAAGTCTTCGGCGTTCTCCTCCAGGACGTCGTCGATCTCGTCCAGCAGGTCGTCGGTCTCGTCGGTCAGCTTCTCCCGGCGCTCCTGCCCGGCGGCCCCGTTGCCGGTGAGGTCGTCGTCATCGCCGCCTCCGCCGCCACGCTTGGTCTGCTCCTGAGCCATCGCTGCCTCCTGCGTAAGTTGCGGGCACCCGACCCCATGCCCGTCGGTCTCTCCACCCTACCGGTCGGATGTCAGTTTGCCGGGGATAGCCCGATCAGGTGGTGAGCTGCTGGACCAGTTCGGCGGCGCTGTCGACCGAATCGAGCAACGCCCCGACGTGGGACTTGCTGCCCCGCAGCGGTTCCAGGGTGGGAATGCGCACCAGCGAGTCACCGCCGAGATCGAAGATCACCGAATCCCAGCTCGCCGCCGCGATGTCGGCGCCGAAGCGTCGCAGGCACTCGCCGCGGAAGTAGGCCCGGGTGTCGGTCGGGGGGCTGTCGACGGCGTCGAGCACCTGCTGTTCGGTGACCAACCGCTTCATCGAACCGCGGGCCACCAGCCGGTTGTACAGGCCCTTGTCCAGCCGCACATCCGAATACTGCAGATCCACCAGGTGCAGCCGCGGCGCGTTCCATCCCAGGTTCTCGCGGTGCCGGAAGCCCTCCAGCAGCCGCAGCTTGGCCGGCCAGTCCAACAGGTCGGCGCACTCCATCGGGTCACGTTCGAGCAGGTCCAGCACGTGCGCCCAGGTCTCCAGCACGTGTGACGCGCGTGGATCCGGGTCGCGGCTTTCGACGAGTTTGGCGACGCGGTCCAGGTAGATGCGCTGCAGCGCCAGGGCCGTCATCTCACGCCCGTCGGCCAGCGCGACGGTGGCGCGCAGCGACGGGTCGCGCGACACCACATGTACTGCGTGCACCGGCCGGGCCAGCGTCAGGTCGGACAGGTCCAGACCGATCTGCGGGCCGTCCTCGATGAGGTCGAGCACCAGCGAGGTGGTGCCGAGCTTGAGGTACGTCGATGTCTCGGCCAGGTTGGCGTCACCGATGATGACGTGCAGCCTGCGGTACTTGTCGGCATCGGCGTGGGGCTCGTCGCGGGTGTTGATGATGCCCCGCTTGAGCGTGGTCTCCAGGCCGACCTCGACCTCGATGTAGTCGGCGCGCTGGGACAGCTGGAAACCGGGCTCGTCACCGGAGGGCCCGATGCCGACGCGGCCGGAACCGGTCACCACCTGACGCGACACCATAAACGGGGTGAGCCCCGCGATGACCGCGGAGAACGGCGTCTGACGGCTCATCAGATAGTTCTCGTGCGAGCCGTACGAGGCGCCCTTGCCGTCGACGTTGTTCTTGTACAGCTGCAGCTTGGCCGCTCCGGGCACGCTGGCCACGTGCCGGGCCGCCGCCTCCATCACCCGCTCGCCTGCCTTGTCCCAGATCACCGCGTCCATCGGGTCGGTGCACTCCGGAGCCGAGTACTCGGGATGGGCGTGGTCGACGTAGAGCCGGGCGCCGTTGGTCAGGATCATGTTGGCCGCGCCGACCTCGTCGGCATCGACGATCGGCGGCGGCCCCGACGCGCGGCTCAGGTCGAATCCGCGGGCGTCCCGCAGCGGCGATTCCACCTCGTAGTCCCAGCGCGTGCGCTTGGCCCGCTGGATGCCTGCGGCCGCCGCGTAGGCCAGCACCGCCTGCGTCGACGTCAGGATCGGATTCGCGGTCGGATCCGACGGCGAGGAGATGCCGTATTCGACCTCTGTTCCGATGATCCGTTGCATACCGACCAGGGTAGAGGTCGGCGGCGCGGGCCAGCTCACTAGCCT
Organism: Mycolicibacterium vaccae NBRC 14118 = CIP 105934; assembly: GCF_001552715.1. GTDB lineage: Bacteria > Actinomycetota > Actinomycetes > Mycobacteriales > Mycobacteriaceae > Mycobacterium > Mycobacterium vaccae. Next base: position 17,418 of record NZ_BCRS01000089.1, read on the forward strand.
GCGGCGATCGCGGCGCGCGGGCAGTGGCGCCGTGGTGGAATCTATCCCCGATGCCTTCCACCACCGAACAACGCGTGGCCGCCGAGCGGTGGTTTCTGCAGCGTGGCCTGCCCGCGGTGCTGCGCCCCGGGGTGCTGGTCCAGCGGGTGTGGACCCGCTCGGCACCGGCGCTGGCCGGCCTGGCCGTGGTGGTCCTGTTCTCGATTCTCATCGTCGCGGCGACCGGCGAACACACCATCGACATCGACGGCTCCCCGACCCGCACCGAGTGGTTCGTGATCGCGGTCGTCCTGCTGGTGCTGCCGACGGTGGCGGTGACGGGCCGGCTGGTGTCACTCTCAGCGGACCCACGCCTGCGCGGCGCCGTGTCGACCGTGTCCCTGGGCATCGCCGCGGTCGGCGTTTTCTACGGCGGCCCCAGTTCCCGGGTGCTGATCGACCTGGTCACCGAGATCGTGCTCGTGGTGCTGATATTCGTTTGCACCGCAACGGGAATCGGCGCGATCCTGGGCTGGGCCGTGCGGATGACGCTGGCGAATCTGGCCTCGGTGGGTAACCTGCTGCTCGGCGCGCTGCCGGTGATGCTGCTGACCGTGCTGGTGTTCTTCAACGGTCCGGTGTGGACGATGGCCGCCGCGATCAGCCGACCGCGGCTGTGGCTCGCGCTGACGTTTCTGATCCTGATCGCCGTCGCGTTCCTGTCGTCGAGCACGTGGAGCCGCGTGCAGCCCATCCTGAGCCCGGAGGCCAAGGTGCCCGGGGACGCCGTGCAGTTGTCCGGCACCCCGTTCGAGTCGATGCCGGACCGCCCGCGGCGGGTGCCGTTGTCGAAGGCCGAACGGCTCAACGTCGCGTTCGTGCTGACCATGTCGCAGATCGTGCAGGTGCTGACGGTGGCGGTGGTGACGGGCCTGTTGTTCCTGGTCTTCGGGCTGATCCTGATCAGCCCGGAACTGCTGTCCGCACTGGCACCCGGCAGCCCCACCGACGGTCGGGTGCTGGGCATGACGCTGCCTGTGCCGCAGGCCCTGATCCACGTCACGATGTTCCTGACCGCGTTGACGTTCATGTACCTGGCCGCCCGGGCGGTGGCCGACAAGGACTACCGGGCCCAGTTCCTCGACCCACTGCTGGAGGACCTGCGCTTCACGCTCGTCGCCCGGGACCGGTACCGCACCGCGACCGCGTCCGGATAGCCGTTGCAGACTGGGGGCATGCAGCTGACCCGGTTCACCGATCTCGGGCTGCGGGCCATGATGCTGCTCAGCGCCGGTGAGTTCGACGGTCAGCGCGTGACGACCCGGCTCATCGCCGCGCGGGCGGGCGCGTCCGAGAACCACATCGCCAAGGCGGTGTCCCGGCTGGTGGAGCTCGGCCTGGTAGAGGCCCGCCGCGGCCGCGTGGGCGGGCTGTCGCTCACCGACGCGGGGCGCACGGCCTCGGTCGGCGCGCTGGTCCGCGAGCTGGAGGGCGACCGCGAGGTGGTCACCTGCGACGGTGAGGCACCGTGCCCCCTGCTGGCCGGGTGTCGGTTGCGCCGCGCGCTGGCACGGGCCAAGGAGGCGTTCTACGCCGAACTCGACCAGTACACGGTCAGCGACCTGGCGCGCACGACGTCGCTGACGGTGATCCCGCTGGCGCCGCCGGTGATCCGGCCCGCCACCGCGAGGTGACGGGCCGGTTGACGACGGCTACAGGTACTGGCCCAGGTTCGACTCGGTGTCGATGGCCCTGCTGGCCGACGAACTCTTGCCGGTGACCAGGGTGCGGATGTAGACGATCCGCTCGCCCTTCTTCCCCGAGATCCGGGCCCAGTCGTCCGGATTGGTGGTGTTGGGCAGGTCCTCGTTCTCGGCGAACTCGTCGACGATCGAGTCGAGCAGGTGCTGGATGCGCAGACCCCGCTGCCCGGTCTCCAGCACCGACTTGATCGCGTACTTCTTGGCGCGGTCGACGACGTTCTGGATCATCGCACCGGAGTTGAAGTCCTTGAAGTACATGACCTCTTTGTCGCCGTTGGCGTAGGTCACCTCCAGGAACCGGTTGTCGTCGATCTCGGCGTACATCCGCTCGACGACCTTCTGGATCATGCCCCTGATGCACGCGGCACGGTCGCCGCCGAACTCGGCGAGATCGTCGGCGTGGACCGGCAGTTGCTCGGTGAGGTACTTGCTGAAGATGTCCTGCGCGGACTCCGCGTCCGGCCGCTCGATCTTGATCTTGACGTCCAGCCGGCCGGGCCGCAGGATCGCCGGGTCGATCATGTCCTCGCGGTTGGACGCGCCGATCACGATGACGTTCTCCAAGCCCTCGACGCCGTCGATCTCACTGAGAAGCTGTGGGACGACGGTGGTCTCGACATCGGAGCTCACGCCGGTGCCGCGGGTGCGGAAGATCGAGTCCATCTCGTCGAAGAACACGATCACCGGGGTGCCCTCGGAGGCCTTCTCACGGGCGCGCTGGAAGATCAGCCGGATGTGGCGCTCGGTCTCACCGACGAACTTGTTCAGCAGCTCGGGGCCCTTGATGTTGAGGAAGTAGCTCTTCGCCTCGCGGGCGTCGTCGCCGCGCACCTCGGCCATCTTCTTGGCCAGCGAGTTGGCCACCGCCTTCGCGATCAGCGTCTTGCCGCAGCCGGGCGGACCGTAGAGCAGCACGCCTTTGGGCGGCCGCAGCGAGTACTCGCGGTAGAGCTCCTTGTGCAGGAACGGCAGCTCGACCGCATCGCGGATCTGCTCGATCTGCCGCCCGAGACCACCGATGTCGCTGTAGCTGACATCGGGCACCTCTTCGAGCACGAGGTCCTCGACCTCGGCCTTGGGGATGCGCTCGAACGCGTAACCGGCCTTGGTGTCCACCAGCAGCGAGTCGCCCGGACGCAACTTGCGCGGCCGGTCGTCCCCGAGGTCGTCGTCATACCCCTCGGGCAGATCGCCGGCGGCCACCAGCGGCTCGGCCAGCCACACGATCCGCTCCTCGTCGGCGTGCCCGACGACGAGAGCGCGGTGGCCGTCGGACAGGATCTCGCGCAGCGTGCTGATCTCGCCGACGGCCTCGAAGTGACCGGCCTCGACGACGGTCAGGGCCTCGTTGAGCCGGACCGTCTGACCCTGCTTGAGCTGTTTGGTGTCGATGTTGGGCGAGCACGTGAGCCGCATCTTGCGGCCGGAGGTGAACACGTCGACGGTGTCGTCGTCCTGCACGGACAGCAGCACGCCGTAACCGCTGGGCGGCTGACCGAGCCGGTCCACCTCTTCGCGCAGCGCCAGCAGCTGCTGGCGCGCCTCCTTGAGTGTGTCCATGAGTTTGGCGTTGCGGGCGGCGAGCGAGTCGATGCGCGCCTCCAGCTGGTGGACGTCGCGCACACTGCGTGCGCTTCCGGACGGGCCCGCAGCGTTCTCGAGCTGTTCACGAAGGACCGCCGCCTCACGGCGCAATTGTTCGAGTTCCGCTGCATCCTCGGGAGACAGACGGCTGCTGGGGGACGTCCCAAAGACTTCAGAGGCTTCAGAACGCTCGGACTCACTCATGTTGCGCTCCTTTCCCACACCGGCAATTGGTGCAGTAACAACTTCAAAGCTACCGGCGATTCAGACATTGTGTGCGGTGTAGAAATTCGACACACCAGCACCACTGTTAACCTCGCTAGATCAGTCGGCCGAACGGAAGGACAGCCGTGACCCTGAAAACCCTCGTCACCAGCATGACCGCTGGGGCAGCAGCAGCCGCAACACTCGGCGCTGCCGCCGTGGGTGTGACCTCGATTGCCGTCGGTGCGGGTGTCGCCGGCGCGTCGCCCGCGGTGCTGAACGCACCGCTGCCTTCCGCCCCTGCCCCCGATCTGCAGGGACCGCTGGTCTCCACCTTGAGCGCGCTGTCGGGCCCGGGCTCCTTCGCCGGCGCCAAGGCCACCTACGTCCAGGGCGGTCTCGGCCGCATCGAGGCCCGGGTGGCCGACAGCGGATACAGCAACGCCGCGGCCAAGGGCTACTTCCCGCTGAGCTTCACCGTCGCCGACATCGACCAGAACGGTCCGATCGTGACCGCCAACGTCACCGCGGCGGCCCCGACGGGCGCCGTGGCCACCCAGCCGCTGACGTTCATCGCCGGGCCGAGCCCGACCGGATGGCAGCTGTCCAAGCAGTCCGCACTGGCCCTGATGTCCGCGGTGGGTTGATCTCCCGCACGATTCTGGTCCGCAGCGCCGTCACATGTGTGGCGGCGCTCGGGCTGGGTGGGTGCCTGGGCGGCTGCGCGCAGGATGAGCATCCTGCGGCCACCGCACCCCCGGCGACCCCGTCGGCGGTGGAATCCACCACCGCGCCGGCGGTCCCGATCCCGGATACCCCCGGTGGTCCCCCGCTGCCGCCGCCCGCCGCGCTGACCGACGTGATGGCGCGGTTGTCCGACCCGGCGGTGCCCGGGGACCAGAAACTCACGCTGATCGAGGACGCCGCCCCCGGCGAAGCCGTCGCGCTCGACCGCTTCGCGACGGCGTTGCGCGACAACGGATCCCTGCCGCTGACCTTCGAGGCCCGCGACCTCGCGTGGTCGCAGTCCGCCCCCGGGCACGTGGTGGCCACCGTCGTGATCACGCCGGCCAACCCGCCCGACGGGCAGTTCACCTTCCCGATGGAGTTCGCCCCGGCCGACGGCACCTGGCAGCTGACCAGGCAGACCGCCGATCTGCTGCTGGCCCTCGACGCGCCGCGCTGACCGATGTGGATCGGCTGGCTGGAGTTCGACGTCCTGCTCGGTGACGTGCACTCGCTCAAAGAGAAGCGCTCGCTCGTGCGTCCCATCGTCGCCGAGCTGCGCCGCCGGTTCAGCGTGTCCGCCGCGGAAGTGGGCGACACCGACCTGTACCGCCGTGCCGGTATCGGGGCGGCCTGCGTCGCCGGGGACCGTGCCCATGTCGTGGAGGTCCTCGACGCCGCCGAACGACTGGTCGCGGCGCGACCGGAGATCGAACTGCTGTCGGTGCGCCGCGGACTGTCGCGCAGCGACGACTGAGGTCCGCCGTCAGGCTGCCGCAGTGACCTCGCCTCGGCTCCGGTTCGCCAGCACCACAGCGGTTCCGAGGACAGTAGCCCCGCCGAGATCAGCAGCGCGGCGTGGCCGTCGCCCCGTTTCCGGGCCAGCAGCATCAGCGCCAGCGCGCCGAGCAGCATGGACATCACGATGTACTGCGCGTCGTGGAACTTGGCGTGCGGAGACCAGGCGGGATTGAGGATGTGCTGCGCCGCCATGGGGCTGAGGGCGTCGGCGATCAGCGCGCCGCCGAAGGTGAAGATCGCGACGAGCGCCACCAGGATCCGGGCGACGGTCCAGTGCCGGGTGCTGGTGACCGGGAGGTTGAGTGTGGACATGGCCCGCCTGTAGTTGGGAGGAAACTTCGGGACATCGTGCACCAAAATTATGGTACATACTGTCCCGAAAAGAGGGTTACGGCAAGGTGGGGTTCATGACGCGAGTTGACCCGCGGGTGGCGCGCAACAACGCCGCGGCACTGACCGCCGCCCGCGAGCTGCTGCTCGAACGCGGCTGGGAGGCCGTCACGCACGTCGAGGTGGCGGCCCGAAGCGGCGTCGGACGCACCACGTTGTATCGGCACTGGCCCGATGCCGCGGCGATGCTGCGCGATCTGGTGGCCGAGGCTCTCGACATCAAGACCACCCCGCCGACCGGCCGCCTCCGCGACGACCTCATCGCGGCGGTCGAGGTCTTCCGCTCACAACTGCACGACCCGGTGATGGAACGCGTCATGCGTCTGAACATCGAAAGGGCCGGGGTCGATCCCGCGTTCCGGCGAATCAAGGACGCGCTGTTCGAGAAGGGCCGCGCGGCGTATCAGGACGTCTTCGACGCCGCCCGCGCGTCCGGCGATCTCGCCGTCGACGTGGACGTGTTGCGGGCGACCGAACGACTTCTCGGCCCGCTGTTGTTCCGCCGGCTACTGGCCGACCAGGATTTCGACCACGCGTATGTGGTCGAGGTGGTCGACGACTACCTGGCGCTGCTCGCCGGCGGCCGGTGAGCTACGCCGGGGTGACGCGCTTCTTGCGCAGCGGAGTCGGTGCCACGGTTCCCGGCGCCAGCTTGCGGGCACTGATCAGGAACGCCGTGTGTCCGCGCATCGAATGCTCCGGGCGCACCGCCAGACCCACCACGTGCCAGCCGCGCTGCATGCTCTCCCATGCCCTGGGCTCGGTCCAGCACTGCTGTTCGCGCAACGCCTCGACGGTCTTGGACAGCTGGGTGACCGTCGCGACGTAGATCATCAGCACTCCGCCGGGCACGAGTGCGTCACCGACCGCACGGAGCACCTCCCACGGCGCGAGCATGTCCAGCACCACCCGATCGACCTCGGGGCCGTCGTAGTCGGCGACGTCGGCGGTCACCAGGTCCCAGTTGGCCGGCTGCTCACCGAAGAACGTGACGACGTTGCGCAGCGCGTGTTCGGCGTGGTCCTCGCGCAGTTCGTAGGACGTCACCCGGCCCTCGGGACCGACCGCGCGCAGCAGCGAGCACGTCAGCGCGCCGGATCCCGCGCCGGCCTCCAGCACCCGGGCTCCGGGGAAGATGTCGCCCTCGTGCACGATCTGCGCGGCGTCCTTCGGGTAGACGACCTGGGCACCGCGCGGCATCGACATCACGTAGTCGACGAGCAGGGGGCGCAACACCAGGAACTGGTCGCCGTTGGTGGACTTGACCACGCTGCCCTCGGGCAGACCGATCACCTGGTCCAGGGAGATGATGCCGCGGTGGGTGTGGAACTCGCCGCCCGGTTTGAGCAGCATCGTGTAGCGCCTGCCTTTGGCGTCGGTGAGTTGGACACGATCACCTACGTCGAATGGGCCGGTTCTGCGCACGCCGTTCAGCCTGCCAGTAGACGCGGCGTGCGCGACGTCCGGGTTGCCCCGTTTTGTCCGACCCCCGTCCTAGGCTCGAAGTCATGACCGAGCCGACGAATGAGGTGCGCCGCCCCGCGCTCTCGCCGTCGCGTGCCAGCGACTTCAAGCAGTGCCCACTGCTGTACCGTTTCCGGGCGATCGACCGGCTGCCCGAGCCGTCGTCGGCCGCGCAGGTGCGTGGCTCGGTGGTGCACGCGGCGCTGGAGGACCTCTACCAGCTGCCCGCGGCCGACCGGGTGCCGGAGACGGCGGCGGCGCTGGTGGCTCCGGCCTGGGAACGCATGCTGGCCGAGCGGCCGTCGCTGGCCGCCGACATCGAGCCCGGCCTGCACGCCGAGCTGCTGGAGCAGGCGCGCGTGTTGTTGTCGGGCTACTACCGCCTCGAGGATCCCACCCGTTTCGACCCGCAGAGCTGCGAACAGCGGGTCGAGGTGGAGCTCGCAGACGGCACGCTGCTGCGCGGCTTCGTCGACCGCATCGACGTCGCGGCCACCGGTGAGGTGCGGGTCGTCGACTACAAGACCGGCAAAGCGCCGCCGGAAGCCTGGGCGCTGGCCGAGTTCAAGGCCATGTTCCAGATGAAGTTCTACGCGGTGGCACTGCTGCGCTCGCGCGGCGTGATGCCCACCCGGCTGCGTCTGCTCTACCTGGCCGACCGCCAGGTGCTGGACTACAGCCCGACCCTCGACGAGCTGGAACGCTTCGAGAAGACTCTGATGGCGATCTGGCGGGCCATTCAGAGTGCCGGTGCGACAGGCGATTTCCGCCCGAATCCGTCGAAACTGTGCGACTGGTGCGCGCACCGCGCCCACTGCCCGGCCTTCGGCGGCACTCCCCCGCCGTATCCGGGGTGGCCGGAGGTGCTCGAGGACGGCGACCCCGACGCGGTGCTGCGCGCGGAGCCGGCGGCATGATCGACTGTCTGTACCGTCGGCTGCCCGGCTCCGCCTCCGAAGATGGCGAGTACGCCGTGTACGAGTCCACCGAGGGCACGTGCAGCAACTGGGATCCGCGGATCCAGCACGGCTCGCCGCCGCTGGCCCTGCTGACCAAGGCCGTCGAAGAACTCGCCGACGGCACCGGGCTGCGGGTCGGCCGGCTCAGCCTCGACATCCTGGGCCCCATCCCCGTCACGACCGTGCGCGTGCGGGCCTGGGTGGAGCGCCCAGGCGCGCGGATCTCGCTGATGGCTGCCGAGATGCTGATCGACCGACCCGACGGCACCCGGCGGGCGGTC
>NZ_BCRS01000090.1 GCF_001552715.1 Mycolicibacterium vaccae NBRC 14118 = CIP 105934
CCAAGCCCGCCGGTCAGCAGCAGCCGTTCGGCTTGCTGAACGACCCCGACCCACTGCCGTACGTGCAGCCGGGCGCCGGCCTCGCCCCGGGCGCCTACGGTGCGGCCGCCGCGCCCACCGAGGTCGGCGTCGTCGACCCGGACCGGCGCGACGATCGCCGGGGCACCCAGGATCTCGGCCTGCTCCTGCTGCGCGTCGCGGTCGGTGTGCTGCTCATCGTGCACGGCCTGCAGAAGGTCTTCGGCTGGTGGGGCGGTCCAGGCCTGGACGGATTCCGCGAGTCACTGACCGAGGTCGGGTTCCAGCACGCCGACATCCTGACCTACGTCGCCGCCGGCGGTCAGATCGCCGCCGGGGTGCTCCTCGTGATCGGTCTGTTCACCCCGATCGCCGCAGCCGGAGCGCTGGGCTATCTCGTCACCTCGGTACTGGCCGAAGCCACGATCGCGCACGAAGAGGCCCGGCTGTCCTCGTTCCTGACCGACGGCCATGAATACCAGCTCGTGCTGGTGTGCGCGGTGGCCGCGATCATCCTCGTCGGGCCGGGCCGCTACGGCCTGGACGCGGGCCGAGGCTGGGCGCGCCGCCCGTTCATCGGCTCCATCGCCGCGCTGCTGCTGGGCGTCGGCGCCGGCGTCGCGATCTGGGTGCTGCTCAACGGCACCAACCCGCTGGCCTGACCGCGCGCTACTGATACGGGTTGGGGACCCGCCCGCCGCTGGCGGCGGCCAGAATCGGCAACGTGGAGAACGTCACCGCGGGCAGCCCCAGTTCGGTCCCGTCGCGCAGCTGAGCCACGGCCCACGCCGTGCGCCCGAACCGCAGACCGTCGATGTCCTCCCAGCGCACGGTCCGGCTGCCCAGCATCGTGCGTGCGGTCACCGTGTCCCTGCCTGCGATGGTGCGGTTGCGCATCACGAACACCGACAGCAACGCCGGGGTCAGAAAGAACAGGATGAACCATCCCGGGCCGGCGAACACCACGGCCAGCATGGCCACCGACAGGAACCCGATCGCCACATGTGCCATCGGGGAGATCCTGACGACGACGGGGGCCGACTCCGAAGTCGAACGAGTACGCATGCCGCCAATCATTGCACCGGATGCGTCTGCTCCTCACCCGCGTGCTCGTCGGGACCACCCAGATTTGACCTGGAAGGAGTCCTGCGGCTACCGTCGTCTGCTATGCAGACCATGCTCGTAGTAATTGGGTTGCGCGTTGATGCCGCGCTGGCCCTGCTTCGGGCATAGCACAACAGCATCGACGCGCAACCCTCGTACAGCCGCCGGGCTGGCGAGGGTTTTTTGTTGCCTCAGCACCGATTTGAGAAGATCAGCCGACCGAGAAAGACCAGAGGACACCGTGAGCGCACCCACCACGCGACCGCCCGAGAAGTCGGCGACCCCGACTAACGGGACAGCGGCTACCGCGAAGCACAACTCCGCGATAGCCCCGGCGCAAGACACACGTCAACCGAACATCGTTGCCCCGCAACAGCTCACCGGAGCGCAGGCGGTCGTCCGGTCGCTTGAGGAACTCGGTGTCGAGGTCATCTTCGGGATCCCCGGCGGCTGCATCCTGCCGGTCTACGACCCGCTGTTCGACTCGGAGAAGCTGCGCCACGTGCTGGTGCGTCACGAGCAGGGCGGCGGTCATGCGGCCAGCGGCTACGCCCATGCGACGGGCCGGGTCGGTGTGTGCATGGCCACCTCGGGTCCCGGCGCGACCAACCTGGTGACCCCGCTGGCCGACGCGTACATGGACTCGATCCCGATGGTGGCGATCACCGGGCAGGTCGGCCGCGCCCTGATCGGCACCGACGCGTTCCAGGAAGCCGACATCTCCGGCATCACGATGCCGGTCACCAAGCACAACTTCCTGGTGCGCGACGGGGACGACATCGCCCGCGTCATCGCCGAGGCGTTCCACATCGCCTCGAGCGGGCGCCCGGGTCCGGTGCTGGTCGACATCCCGAAGGACGTGCTGCAGGCCCAGTGCACCTTCGCGTGGCCGCCGCAGTTCGATCTGCCGGGCTACAAGCCGAACACCAAGCCGCACAACCGGCAGATCCGCGAGGCCGCCAAGCTGATCGCCGAGGCGCGCAAGCCGGTGCTCTACGTCGGCGGCGGCGTGATCCGCGGCGAGGCCAGCGAGCAACTGGCCGAACTGGCCGAGCTGACCGGCATCCCCGTCGTCACCACGCTGATGGCCCGCGGCGCGTTCCCGGACAGCCATCCGCAGAACCTGGGCATGCCCGGCATGCACGGCACCGTCTCCGCGGTGGCCGCGCTGCAGCGCAGCGACCTGCTGGTCGCGCTGGGCACCCGGTTCGACGACCGCGTCACCGGCAAGCTGGATTCGTTCGCGCCCGACGCCAAGGTCATCCACGCCGACATCGACCCCGCGGAGATCGGCAAGAACCGGCACGCCGACGTGCCGATCGTGGGCGACGTCAAGGCCGTCATCACCGACCTGATCGAGGTCCTGCGCCGCGACGGCGCCGCCGGCACCGAACGGCGGCTCGACAGCTGGTGGGAGTACCTGCGCGGGATCCAGGCGACCTACCCGCTGAGCTACGGCCCGCAGAGCGACGGCAGCCTGTCGCCGGAGTTCGTGATCGAGACGCTGGGCAAGATGGCCGGCTCGGATGCGGTCTACGTGGCCGGGGTGGGCCAGCACCAGATGTGGGCGGCGCAGTTCATCTCCTACGAGAACCCCAAGACCTGGATCAACTCCGGCGGTCTCGGCACCATGGGCTTCGCGGTGCCCGCGGCGATGGGCGCCAAGATGGGCCGCCCGGAGGCCGAGGTGTGGGCCATCGACGGCGACGGCTGCTTCCAGATGACCAATCAGGAGCTGGCCACCTGCGCCATCGAGGGTGTGCCGATCAAGGTCGCGCTGATCAACAACGGCAACCTGGGCATGGTGCGCCAATGGCAGACGCTGTTCTACGAAGAGCGGTACAGCCAAACCGATCTGGCCACCCACACCCGCCGCATCCCGGACTTCGTCAAGCTCTCCGAGGCGCTGGGTTGCGTCGGACTGCGGTGTGAACGTGCCGAGGACGTCGCCGACGTCATCAACCAGGCCCGCGCGATCAACGACCGCCCGGTGGTGGTCGAGTTCGTCGTCGGCGCCGACGCGCAGGTGTGGCCGATGGTGGCGGCAGGCACCAGCAACGACGAGATCCAGGCAGCGCAAGGTATCCGGCCGCTGTTCGACAACGAAGAGGGGCACGCGTGATGAGCGCTTGCGCGAAGAACATGAGGTCGGGCATGAGCGCTTGCGCGAAGAACATGGGAGCGGGCATGAGCGCTTGCGCGAAGAACGGAGCGCTTCGATGAGCACCACCCACACTCTCTCGGTTCTCGTCGAGGACAAGCCGGGCGTCCTGGCCCGGGTGGCGTCGCTGTTCTCCCGCCGCGGCTACAACATCCAGTCGCTGGCCGTCGGGGCCACCGAGCACAAGAACCTCTCCCGGATGACCATCGTGGTCGACGTGGAGGAGTCCCCGCTGGAACAGATCACCAAGCAGCTCAACAAGCTGGTCAACGTGATCAAGATCGTCGAGCAGGACGAGGAGAACTCGGTCGCCCGCGAGCTCGCACTGATCAAGGTCCGCACCGACGCGGCCACCCGCGGACAGGTCATCGAGGCGGTCAACCTGTTCCGGGCCAAGGTCGTCGACGTCTCCAACGAGTCGCTGACCGTGGAGGCCACCGGGACACCTGGCAAGATCGAGGCGCTGCTGCGGGTGCTCGAGCCCTACGGGATCCGCGAGATCGTCCAGTCCGGTGTGGTCTCGCTGTCTCGCGGGCCACGCGGTATCAGCACCAAGTAAGAACCTAAAAGCACACTGAAGAAAGAAGATTCACGAAAATGGCAGTTGAGATGTTTTATGACGCCGACGCGGACCTGTCGATCATCCAGGGCCGCAAGGTCGCCGTCATCGGCTACGGCAGCCAGGGGCACGCGCACTCGCTGAGCCTGCGCGACTCCGGCGTCGAGGTGAAGGTCGGCCTCAAGGAGGGCTCCAAGTCGCGGGAGAAGGTCACTGAGCAGGGCCTCGAGGTGGGCACTCCCGCCGAGGTCGCCAAGTGGGCCGACGTGATCATGCTGCTGGCGCCCGACACCGCGCAGGCCGAGATCTTCAAGAACGACATCGAGCCCAACCTCAACGACGGTGACGCGCTGCTGTTCGGCCACGGTCTCAACATCCACTTCGGGCTGATCAAGCCCCCGGCCAACGTCACCATCGGCATGGTCGCCCCCAAGGGCCCGGGCCACCTGGTGCGCCGCCAGTTCGTCGACGGCAAGGGTGTGCCGTGCCTGATCGCCGTCGACCAGGACCCCAAGGGTGAGGGTCAGGCGCTGTGCCTGTCCTACGCCGCGGCGATCGGTGGCGCCCGCGCCGGCGTCATCAAGACCGACTTCAAGGAAGAGACCGAGACCGACCTGTTCGGCGAGCAGGCCGTGCTGTGCGGTGGCACCGAGGAACTGGTCAAGGCCGGCTTCGAGGTCATGGTCGAGGCGGGCTACGCCCCGGAGATGGCCTACTTCGAGGTGCTGCACGAGCTCAAGCTCATCGTCGACCTCATGTACGAGGGTGGCATCGCGCGGATGAACTACTCGGTGTCCGACACCGCCGAATTCGGTGGCTACCTGTCGGGCCCGCGCGTCATCGACGCCGACACCAAGGACCGGATGCGCGCCATCCTCAAGGACATCCAGGACGGTACTTTCGTCAAGCGTCTGGTCGCCAACGTCGAGGGCGGCAACAAGGAGCTCGAGGCGCTGCGCAAGAAGAACGCCGAGCACCCGATCGAGGTCACCGGCAAGAAGCTGCGCGACCTGATGAGCTGGGTCGACCGGCCCATCACCGAGACCGCCTAGCCGTATCGTCCTAGTCGCGGAATAGTAATCCCGGTCGTGATCTCTCGCTGATCACGACCGGGATTGCTATTCCGGGGAGACCGTCGCGGGGGTCGGTACTCTCGGTGATCATGACGGGCACTCCGACTCCGGCCGCCGCCCTGTTGGCCCGTGCGGGAGGCCTGCAGGGCCTGGTGTACACGGCGTTGCCGGTGACCATGTTCGCCGTGCTCAACGCTGCCGTCGGACTGACGCCCGCGCTGATCGCCGCCGTGGCCGCCGGTGCGGTCATCCTGACCTGGCAGCTGGTGCGGCGCGAGTCGACCCGGCCCGCGCTGTTCGGTTTCGCCGGGATCGCGGTGGGGGCGGGGTTCGCCCTCGTCACCGGTCAGGCCAAGGACTTCTACCTGCCCGGCATCTGGATGTACCTGGCGATGGCGGTCCTGTTCACCGGATCGGTGCTCGCCCGCCGCCCGCTGATCGGGGTGGTCTGGGCCTGGATGACCGGCCGTGACGACACCTGGCGGCGCACCCGCCGGGTCCGCCTGGCGTTCGACCTCGTCACGTTGATGATGGCGGTGGTGTCCGCGACGCGTTTCGGGGTGCAGTTCCATCTCTACGACACCGACCAGGAGGGCATGCTGGCCGTGGCGCGGATCGCCATGGGCTGGCCGATCTTCCTGGTCACCTCGACGCTGATCTACCTGGCCATCCGGACGGCGATGCGGACGCTGCCCAAGGGCGTCTCCTAGCGATCCGGCATCACCGGGGAAGCGGGGCGAGTGACGGCAGGGCCCTGATCCCGAACTCGCGGCGCAGCACCGTCCGCGCGGCGTAGAGGCCGGCCATCCCGTGCACGCCGCCGCCCGGCGGGGTCGCCGACGAACACAGATATGCCTTCGGGATCGGCGTCGACCACGGATTCCACCGCAGCGCGGGTCCGGTCAGCGCGCTGACCATGTTGTTGCCGCCCACGCCGATATCGCCGCCGACCAGGTTCGCGTTGTGCGCGGACAGTCGCGCTGCGGGCACGCTGCGCACCCCGACGACCACATCGCGGAAGCCCGGCGCGAACCGCTCGAACACCTCGGTGACCGCCTCGGCCATGTCCACCGTCGACCCCGCGGGCACGTGGGCGTAGGTCCACAGCGGCCGACGGCCCTGCGCGTCCACCCGTTTCGGGTCCGCCAGGTGGGGAAGTGAGGCCAGCACCATCGGCCAGCGTGGGTGCCGGCCCGCCGCGATCTCCTTCTCCGCCAACGCCATCGTGGCGCGGTCACCGCCCATGTGCAGCGTCGGCGCATCGCGCAGGCGGGCGTCTCGCCACGGGATGTCGTCGGACAGCACAAAATCGACCTTGGCCACCCCGGGCCCATAACGGTAGCGCCGCAATGTCTTTGCGTACCGGGAAGGCAGTCGGTCGCCGTAGATGTCCAACAGGGCCGTCGGCGCCGTGTCGTAGAGGACGACGCCCGACGGAGGGCTGGTCACCTCCTCGCCGAGGATCAGTTCCCCGCCGTGGGTCCGCAGGTCGGCGATCAGCGCGTCGGGGATCGCCTGCGAACCGCCGACCGGGATGGGCCAGCCGACCGCGTGCGCGAGGGTGGCCAGCATCAGGCCCGCGCCCGCCGACACCAGCGAAGGCATCCGCGAAATCGTATGTGCGGCAACGCCAGTGAAGAGGGCGCGAGCATCCTCGCCGGCGAGCGTGCCCCACGCCGGGCTACCCTGGGCGAGCAGCCGGGGAGCGACCCGCACGGCGGCGGCGAGGCTGGGCGGGACGGACCTCTTGTCGCCCAGCAGCAAGCCGACCACACCGTCGCAGTCGGCCGCCAGCGGACCGAGCAGCCGTCGCCACGAGGCGCCGTCGTCGAGTTCGTCACAGGTCCGCCGGAGATCGCGGTAGCCGACGGCCGCCGGGCGTCCCGGCAGCGGGTTGGCGTAGGACACCTCGGGCACCGCCAGCGTGACGCCGCGGGCGGGCAGGTCGAACTCGGCGAAGAACGGCGAGGCCAACGCCAACGGGTGCACTGCCGAACAGATGTCGTGCGTCACACCGCCGAACTCGGGGTCGGCCAACGTGCGCGCACCTCCGCCGGGGACGGTCTGCGCCTCGATGACCCGCACCGAAAGCCCTGCTCGCGCGCAGATCACGGCCGCGGCCAGTCCGTTGGGTCCACTCCCGACGACGGTCAATTCCACCTGGACATTAGAGCCCATTAGGCTGAGACCTCGTGAGTCTTCCTGTAGTACTGATCGCCGACAAGCTGGCCCAATCGACGGTGGAGGCCCTGGGCGACCAGGTCGAGGTCCGCTGGGTCGACGGCCCGGACCGGGAGAAGCTGCTGGCCGCGGTGCCCGACGCCGATGCGCTGCTGGTGCGTTCGGCGACGACCGTCGACGCCGAGGTTCTCGCCGCCGCCCCCAAACTCAAGATCGTGGCCCGCGCGGGCGTGGGTCTGGACAACGTCGACGTCGACGCCGCGACCGCCCGCGGGGTACTGGTGGTCAACGCGCCGACCTCCAACATCCACAGCGCGGCCGAACACGCCGTGGCGTTGTTGCTGTCCACTGCGCGCCAGATCCCGGCCGCCGATACGACGCTTCGTCAGCACACCTGGAAGCGGTCGGCGTTCTCCGGCACCGAGATCTTCGGCAAGACCGTCGGCGTGGTCGGTCTGGGCCGCATCGGTCAGCTGGTGGCCCAGCGGCTGGCGGCGTTCGGCGCCCACATCATCGCCTACGACCCGTATGTGTCCCAGGCGCGCGCGGCACAGCTGGGCATCGAGTTGCTCACGCTCGACGAGCTGCTGAGCCGTGCCGACTTCATCTCGGTGCACCTGCCCAAGACCAAGGAGACCGCGGGCCTGTTCGGCAAGGAGGCGCTTGCCAAGACCAAGCCGGGCGTGATCATCGTCAACGCCGCCCGCGGCGGACTGATCGACGAGCAGGCGCTGGCCGACGCGATCACCGCCGGCCACGTCCGTGGCGCGGGCCTGGACGTGTTCTCCACCGAACCGTGCACCGACAGCCCGCTGTTCGAGCTGCCGCAGGTCGTGGTGACCCCGCACCTCGGTGCGTCGACGGCCGAGGCGCAGGACCGGGCCGGCACCGACGTCGCCGCGAGCGTGCGGCTCGCGCTGGCCGGTGAGTTCGTGCCCGATGCGGTCAACGTCGGCGGCGGCACGGTCGGCGAGGAGGTGGCGCCGTGGCTGGACCTGGTCCGCAAGCTCGGTCTGCTCGCCGGCGTGCTGTCCAGCGAGTTGCCGGTGTCGCTGTCGGTGCAGGTTCAGGGTGAGCTCGCCAGTGAAGACGTCGAGGTGCTCAAGCTCTCCGCGCTGCGCGGCCTGTTCTCGGCGGTGATCGAGGATCCCGTCACGTTCGTCAACGCGCCGGCGCTGGCCGCCGAGCGCGGGGTCGATGCGTCGATCAGCACCGCGTCGGAGAGCCCGAACCACCGCAGCGTGGTCGATGTGCGGGCGGTCGGCGCCGACGGGTCCACCGTCAACGTCGCCGGCGCGCTGTCGGGGCCGCAGCTGGTCGAGAAGATCGTCCAGATCAACGGCCGCAACCTGGATCTGCGCGCCGAGGGTGTCAACCTGATCATCAACTACGACGACCAGCCCGGCGCGCTCGGCAAGATCGGCACGCTGCTCGGCGGGGCAGGGGTGAACATCCTGGCCGCGCAGCTGAGTCAGGACGCCGACGGCAGCGGGGCGACGATCATGCTGCGACTGGACCGTGAAGTGCCCGAGGACGTGCTTGCCGCCATCGGCAGGGACGTGAACGCCGTGACGCTGGAAGTGGTGGACCTGACGTGAGCCCGTCGATGAAGTTGGCAGTGATCGCCGGTGACGGCATCGGACCGGAGGTCATCGGTGAGGCACTCAAAGTGCTCGACGCCGTGCTGCCCGGGGTCGAGAAGACCGAGTACGACCTCGGCGCTCGGCTGTACCACCGCACCGGCGAGGTGCTGCCGGACTCGGTCCTGGAGGAGCTGAAGGGCCACGACGCCATCCTGCTCGGCGCCATCGGCGATCCGTCGATGCCCAGCGGTGTGCTCGAACGCGGGCTGCTGCTGCGTATCCGGTTCGAGCTCGACCACCACATCAACTTGCGGCCCGGCCGTCTCTACCCGGGCGTGCAGAGCCCGCTCGCCGGTGACCCGGAGATCGATTTCGTCGTGGTGCGGGAGGGCACCGAGGGCCCCTACACCGGAAACGGCGGCGCGATCCGCGTCGGGACGCCGCACGAGATCGCCACCGAGGTCAGCGTGAACACCGCCTTCGGTGTCCGTCGGGTGGTGCAGGACGCGTTCAAGCGGGCGCAGCAGCGCCGCAAGCATCTGACCCTGGTGCACAAGAACAACGTGCTGACCAACGCCGGATCGCTGTGGTGGCGCACCGTTCAGGCGGTGGCCGCCGAGTTCCCCGAGGTCGAGGTGGCCTACCAGCACGTCGACGCCGCGACCATCCACATGGTCACCGATCCGGGCCGGTTCGACGTGATCGTCACCGACAACCTGTTCGGCGACATCATCACCGACCTGGCCGCCGCGGTCTGCGGGGGTATCGGGCTGGCGGCCAGCGGCAACATCGATGCCACGCTGACCCACCCGTCGATGTTCGAACCGGTGCACGGAAGCGCACCCGACATCGCCGGCCAGGGGATCGCCGATCCGACGGCCGCCATCATGTCGGTGTCGCTCCTGCTGGCGCACATGGCCGAGATCGATGCCGCCGCAAAGGTCGACGCGGCGGTCGCCGAGCATCTGGCCACCCGCGGAGACCAGAAACTGTCGACCGTCGAGGTCGGCGAGCGGATCCTGGCCAAGCTGTAGCCATCGCAGGATTCGCCTCGCCGGGCCGGCAGTACCGGTTGTTCGCAATCGGTGCGTCGTTCTTCGCGTCGGCGACCCTGCCCGGATTCGCGGCGTGGGCGGGTGCGGGCCCGGCAAACCTGCTGTGCTTTGTCGGTTCCTGGTTTTTCACGGTCGCCGCGTGGATGCAGCTGGACCTCACCGAGCGCGCCAAGCGCGTCGAATGGGTATCGGCCGCAGTGCAATTCGTCGGCACGGTGCTGTTCAACCTCAGCACCGGCGCCGCGGTGTGGGCGCACGCGGTGCAGACCGAGCGTCGCGATGTCTGGGTCCCCGACGCGACCGGGTCGCTGATGTTCCTGATCAGCGGGGCGCTGGCGCTGGCGGCGGTGACCGTGGCCTGCGGTGCGCCCGATCTGAGGTCTCGCGAGTGGGTGGCGGGCGCGGTCAACCTGATCGGTTGTGTCGCCTTCGCGGTGTCGGCGGTCGCCGCGTTCGTGCGCACGGACGGTGTCACCGCCGACGAGTGGCTGGCCAACCTCGGGACGTTCGTCGGGGCGCTCTGTTTTCTGGCCTCGGCGTTGACCGCACTTCCACGCCACCGCCGCCCGGTGCGCCGGCCCGGGTCTGGGTGAATCGTGGGGCGGCGCGCTACTTCGGCGTGACGTTGCGCGGCACCGCAGGGATGGCCAGCAACGGGAACAGCGCACACACCGCGAATGCCACCGGATACCCGGTGACCGCGATCAGCGCACCGAACAGCGGGGGAGCGACGCCCTGAGCGAACAGCTGACTCGTGTTCTGAGTGCCCAGTGCGCGCCCGCTCCAGAACGGTCCGGCGTACTCCGCGATCAGCGTGAACGCCAAACCGTTGTCCGACACCGTGATCACCGACGCGACGACCATCAGCGCGATGCTTGCCGGTGAGTCGAGCCAGTCGGTCAGTGCCAGCAGCGCCATCGCCGCCGCCGCGGCGGTCGCGATCGTGCGGATCGGCCGCAGCCGGGAGGCGACGACGTCGCCGGTGCGCCTGACGTAGGTGTCCGACCACCGGCCCGCGGCGATCCTGCCGGCGGCGCCCAGAATCTGGGCCGCCATCACCAGCAGGCCCGCCGATTCCGGTGACCAGCCGTGCGCGGAGATCAACCACACCAGCGTGAACGTCCACACCACGACCTGCGGGACGACGAGCAGGACGGAGGTGAGGTGGATGCGCCACAGCATCGACGAGCCCCGGTAGGGGTTGGCCAGATCGGCGTCGGTGGCCTCGGCACGCGGTGGGCGCGGCGGGTCGATCACCGCGACCGCGCACAGCACCGCTGCGGCCGCGCACACCACGGCCGGGAACAGCAGTGCCGCCGAGGCGCCCTCGCTCTGGGCCAGGCGGGGGATCACCAGTGCGCCGAAGCCGACGCCCAGCGGTTGAGCGGTCTGCCGGATGCCCATCACCAGGCCGCGCTGCTCGGCCTCGAACCAGCCGACCACCAGCCGGCCGCTGGCGGTGTTGCTGCTCGCGGCCGCCATGCCGCCGAGGAACAGGAAAACCCCTGTCGCCGGAAGCGAGTCCGCGGTCGCCGCGGCCAGCGCCGCGGCGGCGGTCAGCGCCGATCCCAGGGCCAGCACCACCCGTTCGCCGACGCGGTCGACGACATACCCCCAGGCGATCAGCGTCACCACCATGCCGAGGCTGGGTAGCGAGGACATCAGGCCGGCGGCGGCCAGGTCGAGCCCGCGCTCGTCGTGCAATGTCGGGATCAGAAACGCCACACCGTTGATGAACACGTTGGCGCACAGGGTGGCCAGCAGCCCGATGGCCAGCATCGACCAGCGCCGCAGCGCGCTGATCGAACCGATGGCCATGGCGCCATGCTTGCACAGTCGTCCCAAAATACTGAACTTCAATCCCATATCATGAGACGCCGACCTGTCGGTGCCGCGCCGTCGGGCGGGTCCGGCGCGGGCACTAGGCTGGCGGTATGCGTCTCGGACGAATAGCCAGCCCCGATGGAGTCGCCTTCGTCGCGATCGAAGGTCCGCCCGAGGACCCCGCCGCCGCGGTCGCCCGTGAGATCGCCGAGCATCCGTTCGGGACTCCGACCTTCACCGGACGGCAGTGGCCGCTGGCCGACGTGCGCCTGCTCGCGCCGATCCTGGCGAGCAAGGTCGTCTGCATGGGAAAGAACTACGCCGCGCACATCGAGGAGATGGGCGGCGGCACGTTCGAGGACCCGATCATCTTCCTCAAGCCGAACACCGCGATCATCGGGCCCTACACGCCCATCCAGCTTCCCGCCGACGCCGATCCGGTGCACTTCGAGGGCGAGCTGGCGGCGGTGATCGGCCGGCCCTGCAAGGACGTTCCGGCCGCCCGCGCGGCCGAGAACATCCTGGGTTACACGATCGCCAACGACGTGTCGGCCCGGGATCAGCAGCGCAAGGACGGCCAGTGGATGCGGGCGAAGGGTCATGACACCTTCTGCCCGGTGGGTCCGTGGATCGTCACCGATCTGGACCCGTCCGATCTGGAGATCCGCACCGAGGTCAACGGCGAGGTCAAACAGCGCAGCAGGACCTCGATGATGATCCACGACATCGGCGCGATCATCGAGTGGATCTCGGCGGTGATGACGCTGTTGCCCGGCGACCTGATCCTGACCGGGACCCCGGAGGGGGTGGGTCCCCTCGAGCACGGCGACAGCGTGAGCATCACCGTCGAGGGGATCGGCACCCTCACCAATCCCGTTGTGAGAAAAGGAAGATCGTGACCACCTCGGATACGTCTGTTCGTGTCAGATTCTGTCCGTCGCCGACCGGGACGCCCCACGTCGGGCTGATCCGGACCGCGTTGTTCAACTGGGCCTACGCCCGTCACACCGGCGGCGCGTTCGTGTTCCGCATCGAGGACACCGACGCCGCGCGCGACAGCGAGGAGAGCTACGAGGCCCTGCTGGACGCTCTGCGGTGGCTGGGGCTGGACTGGGACGAGGGCCCCGAGGTCGGCGGGCCGTACGGCCCCTACCGCCAGTCGCAGCGCCGCGAGATCTACCTTGATGTGATCGAGCGTCTGCTCGCCACAGGCGAGGCCTACGAGGCATTCTCGACGGCCGAGGAGGTCGAGGCGCGCCACCTCGCCGCCGGCCGGAACCCGAAACTCGGCTACGACAACTACGACCGTGACCTGACCGACGAACAGCGCGCGGCGTTTCTCGCCGAGGGCCGGCGGCCTGTCGTGCGGCTGCGGATGCCCGACACCGACCTGACCTGGACCGACCTGGTGCGCGGCGAGACGACGTTCCCGGCCGGCTCGGTGCCCGATTTCGCGCTCACCCGCGGCAACGGAGAACCGTTGTACACCTTGGTCAATCCGGTGGACGACGCATTGATGAAGATCACACACGTGCTGCGCGGGGAGGATCTGCTGCCGTCCACGCCGCGTCAGCTCGCGCTCTATGCCGCGCTGACCCGCATCGGTGTGGCGGATGCGACACCGCGGTTCGCGCACCTGCCGTCGGTGCTCGGCGAGGGCAACAAGAAGCTGTCCAAGCGCGATCCGCAGTCCAACCTGTTCCTGCACCGTGACCGGGGTTTCATCCCGGAGGGCCTACTGAATTACCTTGCCCTGCTGGGTTGGTCGATCGCCGATGACCGCGACATCTTCAGCCTCCAGGAGATGGTGGCCGCGTTCGACGTCGCCGACGTCAACTCCAATCCGGCGCGGTTCGACCAGAAGAAGGCCGACGCGCTCAACGCCGAGCACATCCGGATGCTCGACCCGGCCGATTTCACCCGTCGGCTCGCGGACTTCTTCGCCGCCCACGGGCACCGCACGGGTCTGGACGACGCGCGGTTCGCCGAGGCGGCCGCGCTGGTGCAGACCCGCATCGTCGTGCTCGGCGACGCCTGGGGTCTGCTCAAGTTCCTCGACGACGGGTCGTTCGCGCTCGACGAGAGGTCGGCGGCCAAAGAGCTGAAGGCCGAGGCGGTACCGGCGCTGGACGCGGCCCTGGAGGCTCTTGAGGGCCTCGCGTCGTGGGACGCGGCAGCTATCGAGGAGGCGCTCAAAGCGGCGCTGATCGAGCGTCTGGAGCTCAAACCGCGCAAGGCCTTCGGTCCGGTCCGGGTGGCCGTCACAGGCTCGACTGTGAGCCCGCCGCTGTACGAGTCGCTGGAGCTTCTGGGCCGCGACCGCAGCCTGGCGCGGCTACGGGCCGGCCGGGAACACGCCGCGGCGGCCGTAACGGTGGAGGCGTGAAAAACCACGCCGAAATCTTTGGTAGTCTGCTCGTCGGCCGGAGTTAAGGCGCCGAGCGGGACAACCGCAACGCGCTAGGTCGAAAAACGGCTTGTGACCAGCGGTGACAAGTTCGCTTTGGGGTATGGTGTAATTGGCAACACAGCGGTTTCTGGTACCGCCATTCTAGGTTCGAGTCCTGGTACCCCAGCCAACGCCACTGATTAGGTCTGCATTCTCACCTGAGCTATGCTTTCCAACCGGCACCAGTTCTAGCCCCCGTCGTCTAGCGGCCTAGGACGCCGCCCTCTCACGGCGGTAGCGTGGGTTCGAATCCCATCGGGGGTACAACGAGAAAACTCCGGTCCTCACGAGGACCGGAGTTTTTTTGTGCGCTCGGAGTTCGGGTGCGCCTACGGCGCTGAGATCCTTCTCACAGCCGCCGCGTCAGGGCATCCGCGGCCGCGACCAGATCCGCCGCCCAGCGCGCCCCGGGCCGTCGGCCCATCCGGTCGATCGGGCCGGAGACCGACACTGCGGCGATCACTGCGCCGCGGCTGTCGCGGACCGGCGCCGAGACGCTGGCCACACCGGGCTCGCGTTCGGCGACGCTCTGCGCCCAGCCGCGTTTGCGGACCTCGGCCAGTGTGCGGTCGGTGAACGTGGCTGCAGGCAGCACCGCCTGCTGGGTCGTCGGGTCGGCGAACGCGAGCAGCACCTTGGCGCCCGAGCCCGCGGTCATCGGCAGCTGGGTTCCGACGGGCACGGTGTCGCGCAGGCCCGCAGGCGGCTCCAGCGCCGCGATGCAGATCCGGGTGGTGCCCTCTCTGCGGTAGAGCTGGACGCTCTCGCTGGTGAGTTCGCGCAGCCGCGGCAGCACCACTGCGCCGGCGGCCAGCAGCGGATCCTTGACGTGGCCGGACAGTTCGACCAGAGCCGGCCCCAGGCACCACTGCCCGTCGCCGTCGCGGGCGAGCAGGCGGTGCATTTCCAGCCCGACGGCCAGCCGGTGGGCGGTGGCCCGCGGCAGGTCGGTGCGCTCGCAGAGATCGGCGAGCCCGCAGGGGGACTCGGCCACCGCATGCAACACGGTGACCGCTTTGTCCAACACGCCGATGCCGCTATTCTGTCTCACAAGGAGATATTAGCTTCCCAGATTGTGAGACAGTCAAGATGGCCATCGCGAATCAGCCCCGCACGCTTGCCGAGAAGGTGTGGAGCGACCATGTCGTCGTCCCCGGTACCGGCGAAGGTGCCGCACGGGAGCCCGACCTCATCTACATCGACCTGCACCTGGTCCACGAGGTCACCAGTCCGCAGGCGTTCGACGGGCTCCGGCTGGCAGGGCGTCCGGTCCGCAGGCCCGATCTGACGATCGCCACCGAGGACCACAACGTGCCGACGATCGACATCGACAAGCCCATCGCCGATCCGGTGTCGCGCACCCAGGTCGAGACACTGCGCCGCAACTGCGCGGAATTCGGTATCCGGTTGCACCCCATGGGTGACGTCGAGCAGGGCATCGTGCACATCATCGGTCCACAGCTGGGCCTGACCCAGCCCGGGATGACGGTCGTCTGTGGAGACAGCCACACCTCCACCCACGGAGCGTTCGGCGCACTGGCCATGGGCATCGGCACCTCTGAGGTCGAGCATGTGCTTGCCACCCAGACACTTCCGCTGCGGCCGTTCAAGACGATGGCGGTCAACGTCGACGGGCAGTTGCCGCCCGGGGTCAGCGCCAAGGACATCATCCTGGCCGTGATCGCCAAGATCGGCACCGGCGGCGGGCAGGGCTACGTGATCGAATACCGCGGCAGTGCCATCGAATCGCTGTCGATGGAAGGCCGGATGACGATCTGCAACATGAGCATCGAAGCCGGCGCCCGGGCCGGCATGGTCGCCCCGGACGACACGACATTCGAGTTCCTGCGCGGCCGGCCCCATGCGCCGCAGGGTGCCGACTGGGACGCCGCGGTGCAGGCGTGGCGTCAACTACGCACCGACGAGGGCGCCCAGTTCGACACCGAGATCTATCTGGACGCCTCGACGCTGAGCCCGTTCGTCACCTGGGGGACCAATCCCGGGCAGGGCGTTCCGCTGGCCGGCTCGGTCCCGGACCCCGAGATGATGTTCGACGAAGGGGAGCGGCAGGCGGCCGAAAAGGCATTGGCTTACATGGACCTTCGTCCGGGTACCCCGATGCGGGAGATTCCGGTGGACACGGTCTTCGTCGGTTCGTGCACGAACGGCCGGATCGAGGACCTTCGGGTGGTCGCCGAGGTGCTGCGCGGCCGCAAGGTGGCCGACGACGTCCGGATGCTGGTGGTGCCGGGCTCCATGCGGGTACGCGCACAGGCCGAATCCGAGGGTCTGGGCGAGATCTTCACTGCCGCAGGCGCGGAATGGCGTCAGGCGGGCTGCTCGATGTGCCTCGGGATGAACCCCGACCAGCTCGCGCCCGGGCAACGGTGCGCGTCGACCTCCAACCGCAATTTCGAGGGCAGGCAGGGCAAGGGCGGCCGCACGCACCTGGTGTCGCCCGCGGTCGCGGCCGCCACCGCGGTGCGTGGCACCTTGTCATCCCCCGCCGACCTCGCCGGCGATTCCGCCCACTGAGACCAGGAGACCGTCATGGAAGCATTTCGCACCCACACCGGGATCGGTGTCCCGCTGCGCCGCTCGAACGTCGACACCGACCAGATCATCCCCGCCGTCTACCTGAAAAGGGTGACGCGAACGGGATTCGAGGACGGTCTTTTCGCCGCCTGGCGTAATGACCCGTCCTTCATTCTGAATTCACCGCCATTCGACAAGGGTTCGGTTCTGGTCGCCGGCCCCGATTTCGGCACCGGCTCGTCACGCGAGCATGCGGTCTGGGCGCTGATGGACTTCGGATTCCGGGTGGTCATCTCGTCCCGATTCGCCGATATTTTCCGGGGCAACGCCGGTAAGGCCGGTCTGCTGGCAGCCGAAGTGGCACAGGATGACGTCGAATTGTTGTGGAAGCTGATCGAGGAGCATCCAGGCACGGAAATCACTGTGAATCTTCAAGATCGGACCATCACCGCCGGAACGATGATGGTGCCGTTCAACATTGACGATTACACCGCCTGGCGGCTGCTCGAAGGACTCGACGATATAGGCCTTACGCTGCGAAAAGTCGACGAGATCGAGGATTTCGAGCAGCGTCGGCCGGAGTGGAAACCGCGCACTCTGCCGGCGTGATCGAGGGCCGAAAAGGCCGAAATCCCGCGTCTGAAACCCTCTTTTCGCGGCGCCCCTCAGGACGGTAAGGGGGCCAAGCGGATTGAAAAATGTTCGCTGAATGAGCCTGAAATTGCGCGTGGCTCTTGGAAATCAGCAGGCGATGGGTTTACCGTGTCCACTAGTCGGTCCAAAGAGGACCACTGGTTTTCGGAGGTTTTGCATGAACAAAGCAGAGCTCATCGACGTACTCACTGAGAAGCTGGGCTCGGATCGTCGGCAAGCGACTGCGGCGGTGGAGAACGTTGTCGACACCATCGTGCGCGCCGTGCACAAGGGTGAGAGCGTCACCATCACGGGCTTCGGTGTTTTCGAGCAGCGTCGTCGCGCAGCACGCGTGGCACGCAATCCGCGCACCGGCGAGACCGTGAAGGTCAAGCCCACCTCAGTCCCGGCATTCCGTCCCGGCGCTCAGTTCAAGGCTGTTGTCTCTGGCGCACAGAAGCTTCCGGCCGAGGGTCCGGCGGTCAAGCGCGGTGTGACCGCGACGAGCACCGCCCGCAAGGCAGCCAAGAAGGCTCCGGCCAAGAAGGCTGCCGCGAAGAAGGCCGCGCCGGCCAAGAAGGCTCCGGCGAAGAAGGCTGCGACCAAGGCTGCACCGGCCAAGAAGGCCACTGCCGCCAAGAAGGCCGCGCCGGCCAAGAAGGCCACTGCCGCCAAGAAGGCTGCACCGGCCAAGAAGGCTCCGGCCAAGAAGGCTGCGACCAAGGCTGCACCGGCCAAGAAGGCTCCGGCCAAGAAGGCCGCGACCAAGGCTGCACCGGCCAAGAAGGCTCCGGCCGCCAAGAAGGCGCCCGCCAAGAAGGCTCCGGCCAAGCGCGGCGGACGCAAGTAAGTCACGTTCCACACGGATACGCCGCGGATCATCTGATCCGCGGCGTGTTTGTGTGTCGTGACGACTAGGTTGTATTCAATTGCGGCGTCACTTCTTCGGGGGCAGCGGGCTGCTGATGTGGTCGGCGGCGATCAACCGGCCGTCCGACAGCGACATGACCCAGGTGCTGCCTTTGCGGTTGCGTGACTTGTCCGGCCGCACCCCGTCGCGTTCGCACCACCAGGAGATCAGGTCCGGAATCACCTTGCCCTGGGTACAGATCACCGGTGTCACCGATTTCTCGGCGATCTCCAGGATGCGGTGACGGGCGGTCTTGCGGTCCTCGGCGTAAGCCTCTTCGGTCAGTGCCGGCTCGTCGTGGATCACCACCCCGAGCTCCTCGGCCAGCGGGTCCAGCGTTTGCCGGCACCGCACCCGGTCCGCGGCGAACAACTCGTCGGCGCCGAACGCCAGCAGTTGTCCCACCAGGGATTCGGCCTGCGCGCGGCCGCGCTTGTCCAGCGGACGTTTTCGGTCGTCACCGCGGTAGCGCTTCTTGTCGCCCGCGGTGCCGTGCCGCACCACGAGCACGGTCTGGGTGTCGGCCGGCTGCTTGAGGAAGTGACGCAGGACCTTGCGGTCGTGCGGGTAGCTCAACAGCGGCATCGCGTCCTCGGGCGGGAGCCAACGCAGTTCGTCGACTTCGTCGTTCGGGTGGAACTCGCCGCCGAGACAGCGCGCCGCCCAGTACCGCACCTTCTTGGTGCCGTGGTCGACCGGATAGGTGACGGTCGGGAGCCTGCGCCCGAGCCGCGCGCGGTAACCGGTCTCCTCCTCGATCTCGCGCACGGCAGTGACCGGTTCGGTCTCGCCGGGATCCACCTTGCCTTTGGGAAGCGACCAGTCGTCGTAGCGCGGGCGGTGCACGAGCGCGATCTCCGATGCGCCCGTGCACTCCTGGGGCCGCCACAGCACCGCGCCCGCGGCCAGGACCGGCGCCTTCTTCACCACGACTGCATCCCGCTTGTGCTCCCTGGGCACCCTAGTGGTGCCTGTGGAGTTCCATCATCGACCGTTGATGGTCGCGCACGGTGTGCCCTTCCTGCGGCGAAGCCGTCCAGTGCCCGTCGGGACCCAGCTCCCAGCAGCGTGTGCTCGGGTCGGTCGCCGATTCGAAGATCTCGTTCAGTTGTGCGGTCAAGCGCGGATCCTTAACCTGCGCCATCACTTCCACGCGCCGGTCGAGATTACGATGCATCATGTCGGCGCTGCCGATCCAGTATTCGTCGATGGCGCGGAAATGAATGATCCGTGAATGTTCCAGGAACCGGCCGAGGATCGAGCGCACCGTGATGTTCTCGGAGAAGCCGAGCTCGCCCGGGCGCAGCGCACAGATACCCCGGACCACGACCTCGACGCGCACACCGGCCTGCGAGGCGCGGTACAGCGCGTCGATGACCTGCTCGTCGACCAAAGCATTGGCCTTCAACCGGATCCGCCCGTCGGCGCCGTCGCGGGTCGCGGCGATCTCGCGCTCGATGCGCTCGATGATGCCCTTGCGCACCCCGAACGGCGCGACCAGCAGGTTGCGGTAGGACTCCTTGCGCGAGTAGCCGGTCAGCGAGTTGAACAGATCCGTCAGGTCGGCGCCGATGTCGGGCGCGGCGGTCAGCAGACCGATGTCCTCATACAGGCGCGCGGTCTTCGGGTTGTAATTGCCCGTACCGACGTGGCAGTACCGCCGGATCGTTGACCCTTCCCGGCGCACCACCAGACACGTTTTGCAGTGTGTCTTCAGACCGATCAGGCCGTACACCACGTGCACGCCCGCCTGTTCGAGCGCACGCGCCCACTTGATGTTGGCCTGTTCGTCGAACCTGGCCTTGATCTCGACCAGCGCCACCACCTGCTTGCCGGCCTCGGCGGCGTCGATGAGCGCGTTGACGATCGGCGAATCACCTGAGGTGCGGTACAGGGTCTGTTTGATCGCGAGCACGTTGGGGTCGGCCGCGGCCTGCTCGATGAACCGCTGCACGGTGGTCGAGAACGAGTCGTACGGATGGTGCACCAGAACGTCGCCGTCGCGCAGCGCGGCGAAGATGCTCTTCGGGGTCTCGCGTTCACCGAACGCCGACGGGGTCGCGGGCACGAACGGCGGATCCTTGAGCGCGGGCCGATCCACGCCGTAGATCTGCCACAGAGACGAGAGATCCAGCAGCCCGGGCACTTCGACCACATCGCCGGGCGCGACGTCGAGCTCGCGCAGCAGCAACTCCAGCATGCTGTCGGTCATGTCGTCGGACACCTCGAGGCGCACCGGGGATCCGAAGCGGCGGCGGGCCAGTTCCCGCTCCAGCGCCTGCAGCAGATCCTCGTCGCGGTCCTCTTCCACCTCGAAGTCGGCGTTGCGGGTGATGCGGAATGCGTGGTGCTCGACGATTTCCAGGCCCGGGAACAGCACCGGCAGGAACGCCGCGATCAGTTCCTCCATCGGAAGGAAGCGCACCGTGTCCGGCGAGCCTTCACGGCTGAACAGTTCGACGAAGCGGTCCACGTTGTCCGGCACCTTGATTCGGGCAAAGTGCTGCCCGCCGTCGTCGGGCTGCTTGACGGTGATCGCGAGGTTGAGACTCAGCCCGCTGACGAACGGGAACGGGTGCGCGGGATCGACGGCCAGCGGCGTCAGAACGGGGAACACCTGCTCGTGGAAATAGGTCGAGAGCCGGCCCCGCTCGGCCTCGTCGAGTTCGGCCCAGGTGACGATGATGATGCCCTCTTCGGCCAATGCGGGCCGCACCGCGTCGAGAAACACGTGCGCGTGCCTGCTGGCGATCTGCTGGGTACGTTCGCTGATCCGGCGCAGCTGTTCCCGCGGCGACAGGCCGTCGGCCGAGCGCACCGACAGCCCCATCTCGTCGCGCCGTTTCAGTCCGGCCACCCGCACCATGTAGAACTCGTCGAGATTGGACGCGAAGATCGCCAGGAACTTCGCGCGCTCCAGCAGCGGCAGCGACGGATCGGCCGCCAGCGCGAGGACCCGGGCGTTGAAGTCCAGCCAGCTCAGTTCCCGGTTGAGGTAGCGGTCTTCGGGCAGCGGGTTCTCGACCGTCGGAGACGTCGCCGCCGGCGGCGCCACGGGTGCTGAATCCGCGGGCGCTGCGGGCGGGGCGACCGTCTCCGGCGCTTCGGATCGCTCCGCCTGCTCCTGCCGGGTCTGGGCTTCGGTCATGTGTGTCGATGATTCCCTATACCCGGGTGCTCCTGCCACCGAGATGGGTCACGGATTCATGATGCGCCCGATCGCCTGCGCGGTGGCCGGGCCCACGCCGAGGTCGCGTGCGGTGAGCAGGTCGTCCGGGGTGTCGATGTCCGAGCGCAGCCCGGGCCAGGATCCGGACAGTTCCTGCGCTCCGGAACGGCGGTGCCGCCGCGCAGAGTCCGGCCCGAACCGCGGGTCCAGCGCGACGCCGAACGCGAACAGCGCCGAGGTGCCGGTGCCGTGCCGGTCGGCGACGAAACTGCGCGGGTGCGCGCGGGCCGCGGCGATGGCGCCGGCCAGTTCTTCGGTCTGAAGCGCGGGCAGATCACCTTGCAGTGCAACGACATTGGGGCTCTCCCGGCGCGCAGCGGCTTCGGCCGCCGACAGTGCGTTGTTCAGTGGGTCCCGATGGCCCTGCGGCGTCGGGTCGTCGAGCACCCGGGCGCCGAGCTGACGGGCCGCGTCGGCGGCGTCCTGATCGGGGGTCACGACGAGCACCGACCGCAGCGCCGGGACGGCCATCGCCGCGGTGATGGTGTCGACGAGCATGGCCAGCACGACGTCCTCTCGCGCGGCCGCCGAGAACACCGGCGCCAGCCGTGTCTTGGCAGCGGTGAGCCGCTTGACCGCGATCACCAGGCCGACGTCGGCGCGGTTGGTGTTCATGCCGCTCACGAGCGCCATCCTGCCAGCAGATTATTCCCGGTTAGTCTTATGCCGTGGTAGAGGCGGCGGTGATGGGTGCCGGGGCGTGGGGAACAGCCCTCGCGAAAGTGTTGGCCGATGCCGGCAACGAGGTCAGGTTGTGGGCCCGCCGGCCGGAGCTGGCCGAGGAGATCAACCGGACCCATCGCAATCCTGGTTACCTGGACACCGCGTTGCCCGAGTCCATCCGGGCCACCGGCGACGCGGCCGAAGCACTCGCCGGGTCGTGCACGGTGCTGCTGGCCGTCCCGTCGCAGACTCTGCGGGCCAATCTCGAACAATGGCGGAGCCACCTCGAGCCCGACGCGTCACTGGTCAGTCTGGCCAAGGGCATCGAACTGGACACCCTGTTGCGGATGAGTCAGGTCGTCACGCAGGTGACCGGTGCGGATCCGTCCCGGGTCGCGGTGGTGACCGGGCCGAACCTGGCCAGCGAGATCGCCGCCGAGCAGCCCGCGGCCACCGTGGTGGCGTGTACCGACTCCGGTCGTGCGGTGGCGCTGCAGCGTGCGCTGGCCACCGGCTACTTCCGCCCGTACACCAACTCCGACGTCATCGGCGCCGAGATCGGCGGTGCCTGCAAGAACGTCATCGCGCTTGCCTGCGGGATGGCGGCCGGCGTCGGGCTGGGGGAGAACACCGCCGCGGCGATCATCACCCGCGGGCTGGCCGAGATCATGCGGCTCGGAATTGCGTTGGGCGCCAAGCCCACCACGCTGGCCGGCCTGGCGGGGATCGGCGATCTCGTGGCCACCTGCAGCTCCCCGTACTCGCGGAACCGGTCCTTCGGGGAACGCCTCGGCAAGGGCGGCACCATCGAGGCTGCACGCGAGGCGACCGGCGGCCACGTCGCCGAGGGCGTCACCTCGTGCCGGTCGGTGCTGGCGCTGGCCTCCAGCTACGACGTCGAGATGCCGTTGACCGAGGCCGTTCACCGCGTCTGCCACAAGGGTCTGTCGGTCGACGAGGCGGTGGCCCTGCTGCTGGGCCGCACCACCAAACCTGAGTGAGGGCATATGGCGGGCACCTACGGAGATTCCACCCGGAGCATCAAAGCACTTGGTGCTGAATCGATTCCAGGAAGCCCGGTAACACCGACCCCGATGCCTGCGGCGGCCTATCACCTCGCCGCCGACGAGGACGAAGCCCTGGACACCTACGGGCGTAAGTCGAACCCGAACTGGCGGCAGCTGGAATCCGCGCTCGCTCAGCTCGAAGGAGCCTCGACTGCACTGACTTTCGGCTCGGGCATGGCAGCGCTGACCGCCGTGCTGCGGACCGTCGCCGAACCGGGCCACACGATCGTGGTGCCCGCCGATGGCTACTACCAGGTGCGCGCGTACGCCCAGGAGTACCTCGCCCCCCGTGGGGTCACCGTCGTCGAGGCGCCGTGTGCGCAGATGTGCGACGCCGCCCGCGGGGCGGACGTGGTGCTGGCCGAGACGCCGTCGAACCCCGGTCTGGACGTGGTGGACCTGCACCGGCTGGCGATGACGTGCCGGGCGCGCCAGACCCTGCTGGTGGTGGACAACACCACCGCCACTCCGTTCGGCCAGCAGCCGCTGTCCTTCGGTGCCGACCTGGTGGTCGCCAGCGCCACCAAGGCGCTGGCCGGTCACCACGACGTCCTGGCCGGTTACGTCGCGGGCAGCCACCCCGAACTGATGGACAGGATCGGCCGCGAACGGCTCCTTGCCGGGCCCATTCTCGGGGCGTTCGAGGCGTGGCTGGTGCTGCGCAGCCTGGGCAGCGCCGGTCTGCGGTTCGAGCGGCAGTGCCAGAACGCCGCGGCGCTGGCCCTGATGCTGCGCTCGCACCCGGCGGTGCGTGCGGTGCGCTATCCCGGACTGCCCGAAGATCCGTCGCACGCCGTCGCGGCGGCGCAGATGCGGCGCTTCGGCGGGATCGTCGCGGTCGAACTGGCCGACGCCCGCGCCGTCCACGACCTGGTCGGCAGAAGCGAGCTGCTGGTGGCGTCGACGAGTTTCGGCGGGATCCACACGTCGGTGGACCGGCGCGCCCGCTGGGGGGACCCGGTCGCAGCCGGGTTCGCCCGGATCTCGCTGGGCATCGAGGACACCGACGACATCGTCGACGACGTCCGGCGGGCACTCGGGACGGCGTGACAGCACGGGGCCGGTAGCCTCTCTAGGTTGTGACTGCCCGCATCCGAGTCGCCGTCGTCTACGGCGGACGCAGCTCCGAACACGCGATCTCGTGTGTTTCCGCAGGCAGCATCCTGCGCAACCTCGACCCTCAGCGGTTCGAGGTGGTCGCCGTCGGGATCACTCCCGAGGGTTCCTGGGTGCTCACCGACGGCCGGCCCGAGACCCTGGCCATCACCGACGGCACGCTGCCCGGTGTCAGCGCCGGGTCGGGCACCGAGCTCGCTCTGGCCGCCGACCCGGGCCGGCGCGGTCAGCTGGTCTCCCTCGGGGAGGGCGCCGGGCAGTTGCTGGCCTCGGTCGACGTGGTGTTTCCCGTGCTGCACGGCCCGTACGGCGAGGACGGCACGATCCAGGGCCTGCTCGAGTTGGCCGGGGTGCCCTATGTGGGGGCGGGCGTGCTCGCCAGCGCGGCGGGCATGGACAAGGAGTTCACCAAGAAGCTGCTCACGGCCGCCGGTCTGCCCGTCGGCGACCACGTGGTGCTGCGTCCGCGCGAGACCACCGTGTCGCTGGACGACCGGGAGCGGCTGGGCCTGCCGGTGTTCGTCAAACCGGCCCGCGGCGGCTCGTCGATCGGCGTCAGCCGCGTCACCTCGTGGGACGAACTGGACCGCGCGGTCGAACTGGCCCGCCGGCACGACCCGAAGGTCATCGTCGAAGCGGCGGTGCCGGGCCGTGAACTGGAGTGCGGTGTGCTGGAGTTGCCCGACGGCCGGCTGGAGGCCAGCACCGTCGGCGAGATCAGGGTGGCCGGGGTGCGCGGCCGGGATGACGGCTTCTACGACTTCGAGACGAAGTACCTCGACGACGCCGCCGAACTCGACGTGCCCGCCAAGGTCGACGACGGTGTCGCCGCGGAGATCCAGGCGCTGGCGATCCGGGCGTTCCAGGCGATCGACTGCCAAGGCCTGGCGCGGGTCGACTTCTTCCTGACCGACGACGGCCCGGTCATCAACGAGATCAACACGATGCCGGGATTCACCACGATCTCGATGTATCCGCGGATGTGGGCGGCCACCGGCGTCGACTACCCGACCCTGCTGGCGACCATGGTCGACACGGCCGTGGCCCGCGGCACCGGCCTGCGCTAACGGGGCGGCGGCCCGACCGGGCCCGGCTCCGGC
>NZ_BCRS01000091.1 GCF_001552715.1 Mycolicibacterium vaccae NBRC 14118 = CIP 105934
TTCCCAGGTCCATCACGTGGTCGCTGATTGGGCCAACGGCGGTAACACCAACGTCGACGAACTCGGTCTGGCCTGCGGGCCGCACAACCGCTCCGTCGACGAGAACGGCGGCTGGACCACCCGGATGAACCAGCGCTGCGAGGTCGAATGGGACCCACCACCGCAGCTGGACCGGGAGCAGGCAAGGCTCAACAACTACCACCGCCCCGAACGACTCCTGCGACCACCCGAGGAGCCGGAACCTGAGAATCCCGCTCCGGGCAGCCAGGTCCGCGACGCCGAGCCGGACGCCCCTCGGCCGACCGGCGATCCCGACCAGCCCGGCGGACCCGCACCACCGGACGGCCGGGCGGCCTGACGGACACAGAACCACGACCCGTAGGCGGGATAGCGGTTCTCCCAGACGGCGAGTCGCTCTGCGCGGTGGCCGCGCGCGGTGGCGAACCGTGGGCTGCCCGTCCAGGGCCCGCGGTCAGGACATGACGAACGCGCTCAGCGGTGCTTCCTCCGGGTAGATGGCCGGGCCGCCGAGGTCGTAGGCGGCGTTCAATGCGCCGATGAACGCCGGATCATGCAGCGGCGCAGTCGGGATGTCGATCTTGATGCCCTTCTTGGTCAGATCGTCGACCATCATGTCGATGGCCTTGTCGATCGTCAGGTCATCGGAGTGGTCCATGTTCTTCTTCAGCTCGTCGTAATCGGAGTACACCTCCGCCGACCAGTGCACCAGGAACCGGAGCTCGTCGGTGTGGTGACGGGCGATGACGTCGTCACCGTTGCGCAGCACCCAGTGGTCGCGGGATTCCGGGTCGCCTGCGAACACCGTGTCGAACGACAGACCCGGCGGAACCTGTTGATCCAGTGGGCCGTTGGCCTCACCGCGATGCACCAGCATCTCGTTCTGCACCACCACGCCACGGTTGTAGACGGGTGGCAGGACCCGCTTGGGGGCCTTCAGCGGACCGTCGGGCCAGTAGGTGAACCCGCTGCCCTCATCGAGGGAGAACCAGGTGATCACCTGGGCCATCTTGATCAGATAATCGGTGAACAACCCCGACTTGCCCATCACACTGACCAGCCAGGTCGGTGCGTTCTCGTACCGCACACCGCGGAAGCTCGGCGAATCCAGATGACCGGGGTCGCGGTTGCAGCACGGGCCGTTGATGTTGAACAGCATCATCTGCGGCTTGGCGTACTCGGCACCCCAGTACGATTTCGCTTCGTCCAGGAACTGCGCGTTGTAGAAGCAGTCGTGCAGCTCGGGGTAGAGGAGGGTGCCGTAGTTGGCGAGATGTCCTCGGAACGTGGGTGTCAGGAACAGATCGAGCGTGGGGGTGAAGCCCTCGGGGAACTGCCCGCTCATCGTCGCCATCAGCTCCTCGGGCGACGAGAAGTGCTGGGCGATGATCAATTTCCAGGGCGCGTCCTTGCGCACCACATCCAGCAGGCGCTGCCGCTGATCGTCGGTGTAGACGTTGTCGACCTCGCGCGGGGGCGCCACGGGGCGCAGGATGTCAGACAGCTCCATGCGCCGTTCGTCGGTGAGCATCACGGGCACTCCTTTTCTCGGGATCCGGCGTGGATGCGCCGTTACTGCGGTCAATTGTGATTTCCGCCAACGATGTCCGGACCGGATATGTCCGTCCATCGGGAGGTTGGTCGGCAGTTGAAGATGTCGAACAGCTCAGGTGTCGAAAAGAAGAGGGTGGGCGAACTTGGCGCGCAGCAACGCGCCGATCTCGGCCATCGCCAGCCGGCCCCGGCCGGTGGCCTCCGACCGCATGAGGAATCCGTGGTAGATGCCGGGATAGCGGGTGACCGTGGTCTGTACGCCGGCGTCGCGCAACCGGCCGGCATAGCGTTCGCCCCAGTCGGTGATCGGATCGAGTTCGGCGGTGACCACGATCGCCTGCGGCAGCCCGGCAAGATCGGTGGCGTAGGCCGGTACCCGCCGGGTGTCGTGCGCAGAGCCCGCGCCGAGATCGGCGAGCTCGTGCAGATAGACGATGTCGTCGTGAACCAGCATGGGCGCGTTCATATTCGCCAGTACCGACGGCGCCGCCATGTCGCGGTCCAGCCCCGGATACATCAGCACCTGGGCGAACAACCGGAAGCTGCCGTCGTCACGGGCGGCCAGCGTGACCGCCGCGGCCAGGCCCCCGCCGGCGCTGTCTCCCGAGACCACGATCCTGTTGCCGTCGAATCCGAGTCGTTCCGCGCCGGCGGCGACCCATCGGGTCACCGCCCACGCATCCTCGAACTGTGCCGGCGGTGGATACTCCGGCGCCAACCGGTAGTCCACGGCCACGACGGCGGCGCCGCTGGCCGCGGCGAGCGCCCTGGCCATCGGCTCGAAAGAGCGGTTGGAACCCATCACCAGTCCGCCGCCGTGCAGGTGGACGATCACCGGTACGGGTCGGTCGGAGTCCTCCGGTCGGTAGATCCGGACCGGAACCGGTCCGCCGGGGCCCGCCACCTCGGTGTCGTCGATATCGGCCATCGCCGGCATATCGGCGGGCAGAGGCGCTGATTCGAGTGCATCGCGTACCGACTGCAGTCCCTGATCCCGGATCGGGACCGGCGGGCCGAAAGCGGCGACCCGGGTTGCCGCGTCGGGGTCGAGTGCGGGCCGGTGAGGCATCGCGGCGCGCCCCTCAGTGCCTGGCCGGGTCGAAGCGGCGTTTCGTGCGCAGCTGCGGCGGTGTCTGCGTTCTCAGCACGTCGGCCCGTTCGGCCATTGCCGATGAGACGTAGTCCGGCTGCGTCAGCAGATAGAACGCACCCCCCGCGGCCTGCTCGAACACCACCTCGGCGGCTTCGACCGGATCCATTGCGGCGGCTTTGATGTCGAGCATGGCCGCACGCTGGGACTCGGCCGCCTCCACATCAGCACCCGTGGCGGCGGGATCGACGCCACCGGCGGTCTCGAAGATGTTCGACTTCACGGCTCCGGGCAGCACGGCCTGCACCCGGATTACGTCGCCGTGGCCGGCCAATTCGACGTCAAGGCGCAGACATTCGGTCAATGCAAGCACCGCGTGCTTGCTGACGATGTACGGCGCCTGCAGCGGGACCGCGGCCACTCCGCCGATCGAGGAGAGGTTCCACACCCAGGCGGGCAGGCCGGCGGCGATCATCCGGGGCAGGAACGCGCGGACGCCGTGAAAGACACCGCTGATGTTGATGTCCATCACGCGGTGCCAGTTGGCCACCGGGGTGTCCCACAGGTAGCCGAACTGTTCGACGCCGGCGTTGTTGATCAGCAACCGCACCGGGCCGACGTCCCGGTAGATGCGCTCGGAGAGTGCGGCCATCGCCTCGGCGTCCCGCACGTCGCAGGTCTCGGCGTAGGCGGTACCGCCGTCGTCGGTCAATTCGTCGCGCAGTGCGGCGATCGCGGGCCCGTCGACGTCGACCAGCACGACCGTCATCCCGAGGCGGTGGGCGTGCCGGGCCAGGCCGGCGCCGATACCGGCACCGGCCCCGGTGATGACGGCGACGCCGCCACCGAAGGTGTCCCGTGCACTACTCATGCGCAGACTTCGCCCGATGCTCTGCAAACGGAATCGAGTCCTCGGCGTCGAGAATGACCTTCATCGACGTCAGCTGCAGGCCGTCACCGGCGCGCCGGATGCCGACGTCGACCACCCCGGAGGACACGTCGAACGGCACGTTATTGGTGACCTGGTTGACGTACAGGTAGAAGCGGGCCGTGGTGACCTCGCCGTCGGTGCCGGTACGGAAGAGGTTGGTGGCGTGATGCCGGAGCGGATAGGGATTCTCGTCGCGGTGCTTGCTCAGCCAGGCCAGCGTCTCCGGGCCGCCGTGCACCTCGGCGGCGAGAAGCTCCTCGAACGGGCAGTTGCCGGAGTCCGAGCGGCTCAGGTACTGCATCTCGTCGGCCACCCAGGCGCTCAGCGCGTCGAACTCGCCCTGGTCGTAGTGGTACCAGAAACTGGCGATGAACTCCTGGATCTCGGGCAGCGTGATCTCGTTGGTCATGCTGACGAGTGAACCGTCACCGTGTGCGCGGCGACACACCGTCGCCCGGTCAGCGGGAACACCTCAGTCGGCGATCAGTGGCCACAGCCCGTGCGGCCCGGCGGCGATCGCGCGGTGCGTCACCTGTTCGTCCCAGTACCGCACCGACCCGAATTCCGAACGCCAGGCCAGCGCTGCCCGGGTGTAGAGGTGCAACGGGTGTTCGATGGTGGTGCCGATCGCGCCGAACGCCTGGTGGACGTTGCGGACCACCACGGACGCCGCGTGCCCGGCGCAGGAGCGCGCCACGGCCACCAGAAAGTCCAGGCGCGGTGCCGACCAGTCATCGGCGAGCGCGGCGGACAGCGCGGCCTCGGTGGCTGCCCGCGCCAGGGCCGCCTCGGCGGCGGCGTCGGCGACCAGGTGCTGGATTGCCTGGAACTGGGACAGCGGACGGCCGAACTGGACGCGGGACGCGGTGTGCGCGATCACCAGGCCGACACCGGCATCCAGTGCGGCGCAGACCTGGATCGACCGCACCAGGGCCGACTTGCGCCGCAGCTGCGACATCAGCGCGGTGTCCACGTCGACCGCGCGTGGTGCGAGCGCGGTGAGATCTGCGGTCACGGTGTCACGGGGCTCGCCGATCGTGTTGGTGCCGGGGGTGATTCGGAGATCGTCGACCCCGGTGTCGGCGAGGTGATACTCGCCGTTGTCGGACCACGCCACCACCACCTTCTCGGCGGTGGACGCCCACGGCACCGCAGCGGCGCTACCGGAGTCATCGAGCACACACACCGTGCGCGCAGCGCTGTCGACCGGGCACCCGGTCGCCTCGAGCAGCCAGCAGGCCAGCAGATCGTGTTCGGCCAGCGGCACCCGGACGGCGTGCCGCACCGCCGCGGAGAGCAGCTCGGCGGCCTCCGGCCACCCTGCGCCGCTGCCCCCGGCGTCGGCGGCGCCGGTCAGCCGCACCAGACCCAGGCGCTCCAGGGTGTCCCACAGTGCGGGGTCGCGCCCGGGCGCGCCGGTGGCCGGATTCTTCTCGCGGTGGGTGGCCAGGACGGCGTCCATCATCGCGACCAACTCGGGATCGACGGTCATCGCAGCCCCAATCCTCGCGCGATCACGCCGCGCAGCACTTCGGTGGTTCCGCCGCGGAGCGTGAAGCCCGGTCGTTGATCCACCGCAGTGGTGGTCAGCGTCCGCAGCGCCGGCCCGGTGGCCGTTTCGTCGCCGCAGCGCAGGTCGGCGAAGTCCGCGATGTCACCCTCGGTGAGGGTGCCGAGAAGCTTGACCACCGCGGCGGGCACGTCGGCCGGTTCGTGACGTTCCAGCGCGCCGGCCACCGCGGCCGACATGTGGTGCAGCGCAGCGATTCTGGCGACCAGGGCGCCCACGGTGGGGTCGTGGGCCGACGGCTGCTGTGCCATGTCCCCGACGGCGGCGGCCAGCAGCGGGAACGTGGACAGCACCCGTTCGGGACCGCTGCGCTCGAACCCGAGTTCGGAGGTGACCTGGCGCCAACCGTCGCCGATCTGGCCGAACACCATGTCGTCGGCGACGAAGGCGTCGTTGAGGATCACCTCGTTGAAATGGTGGCTGCCGTTCATCGACACGATGGGCCGGACCTCGACGCCGGGGCCGTCGAACCTGACGATGAACTGGCTCAGACCGGCGTGCCGGTGTCCAGGGTCGACGGGGGCGGTGCGGGCGAGCACGATGAAGGCGTGCGCGCGGTGCGCCCCGGAGGTCCACACCTTGGTACCGGTCAGCGACCATCCACCGTCCACCCGGGTGGCACGGGTGCGCACGCTGGCCAGGTCCGAGCCCGAATCCGGTTCGCTCATCCCGATGCCGAAGAAGCACCGGCCGGCGGCGATCTCGGGGAGGAACTCCCGCTTCTGCGCATCGGTGCCGTTTTTGAGCAGCGCGGGCACGATCTGGCGGTCGGCGATCCAGTGCGCGGCCACCGGTGCGCCCGCCGCGAGCAACTCCTCGGTCACCACGAAGCGCTCGATGTGTGAGCGACCGCGGCCGCCGTACTCCTCGGGAATCGTCATGCCGAGGAAGCCCCGCTCGGCCAGTGCCGCGGTGAAGGTCTCGTCCCAGCCGCACAGCCAGGCGTCGACCGACGGGGTGAACGTGCCCGCCGACGACTGCTCGGCCAGGAAGGCGCGCACATCGGCGCGCAGCGCCGCGGTGCCGGTGTGGCCGGCCACTGCCGGGGGAACCAGGCGCGAGCCGGTCATCAGGTGGTCCGCCACCGGCTGATCCGCGCCTCGTGCTCGGCGTCGTGATGCGCCAGCGGCTGCATGGCCGCAGCCATGCCCAGCGTGGACTCCAGTGCGCCGGTCCGTGACTCCTGCAGCAGCCGCTTGGCCATTCGCAGGGCGTGCGGCGGGTTCTTGGCGATACGGGCGGCGAGATCTCCTGCGGCCGTGAGTAACTGCTCGTGCGGGACCACGCAGCTGACCAGCCCCCATTCCAATGCGGTGGCGGCGTCGATGCGGTCGCCGGTCAGTGTCATCTCGGCGGCCCGCTCGTAGCCGATCGCGCGCTGGAGGAACCAGGTTCCGCCGTCGCCGGGTACCAGCCCGATCTGTACGAAACTCTCGGCGAACGAGGCACGTTCGGACGCCACCCGCAGGTCGCACATGGTGGCCAGGTCGCAGCCGGCCCCGATCGCCGGGCCGTTGACCGCGGCGATGACGGGGACCTCCAGCCGGGCCAGCGCGCGGGGGATGCGCTGGATGCCGTCGACGTAGGCGTAGCGCTGGGCGATTGCGTCCAGACCGAACATGCCCTGACGGTCGGCCATCTCCTTGACGTTCCCGCCGGCCGAGAAGATCTTGCCCGTTCCGGTGAGAATCACCGCCCGGACGGTGAGGTCCCGGTTGACCGCGTCGACCGCGGATTCGAAGGCGGCGATGAAATCGGTTGAGGTGATCGCATTCCCGACGTCCGGGAGGTTGATGGTCCATGTTGCGACCGCGCCGTCGGTGTCGACGATCAGTGGACTGGGGGTGTCCATGGGTGCTCTCTCGCTTCTGTGGAGTTCGTTCGATGTCAAGGCAGTTGCAGGGACTTCACCTGCAGGTACTCCTCGAAGCCGAACCTGCCGAGTTCGCGGCCGATGCCCGACTTCTTGTACCCGCCGAACGGTGCCGCCGGGTTGTACTTCCCGCCGTTGATGTCGAGCTGACCGGTCTGCACCTGCCGTGCGAACGCGATCGCGGTGTCGTCATCGGCGGCCCAGACCGCGCCGGACAAGCCGTAGGGTGTGCCGTTGGCGATCGCCAGCGCGTCGTCGGTGTCGCGGAACGGGATGACGGCCAGCACGGGACCGAAGACCTCCTCCTGTCCCAGCTCGGAGTCGGGGTCGACGTCGGCGAACACCGTCGGCGCGACGAAGTAGCCAGCGTCAGAGACCTTCTCGGCACCGCCGGTCAACAGGCGGGCGCCGTCGCGCTGCGCGCGCTCGATGAAGCCGAGCACGCTGTGGTACTGGCATTCCGAGGCCGACGGCCCGATCCTGGTGCCGGGATGCCACGGATCGCCCACGGTGTACTTCGATACCGCGGCCTCGGCGATCTCCAGTGCTTCGCCGTATCGCGACTGGGGCACGAGCATGCGGGTCCAGGCCATGCAGGTCTGTCCGCCGTTGAGGAACGCGTTGGCTACGCCGACCTTCACCGCCGCGGTCAGGTCGGCGCCCTCGAGGATCACGTTGGCGGACTTGCCGCCCAACTCCAGCGCCACCTTCTTGACGGTTCTGCCTGCCAGTTCACCCACCCGGCTGCCAACTCCGGTCGATCCGGTGAACGACACGAAGTCGACGTCGGGATGAGCGGCCATCCGTTCGCCGATCACCCTGCCGGGGCCCGACACCAGGTTCACCACACCGGGTGGCAGCCCGGCGTCGGCGAGCGCTTCGACGAACTCGAACACCGACAGCGGGGCCTCGTTGCTCGGTTTCAGCACGACCGTGCACCCGGCGGCGATCGCAGGGATGACCTTGGCCACCACCTGGTACAGCGGATAGTTCCAC
The DNA here is from genome assembly GCF_001552715.1 of Mycolicibacterium vaccae NBRC 14118 = CIP 105934. Taxonomy (GTDB): domain Bacteria; phylum Actinomycetota; class Actinomycetes; order Mycobacteriales; family Mycobacteriaceae; genus Mycobacterium; species Mycobacterium vaccae. The sequence continues at coordinate 8,033 of NZ_BCRS01000091.1, forward strand.
GGCGTGATCGCCGCGACCACGCCGTACGGCTCGCGGACGACCAGCGAGTTTCCGATGCGCTCCTCGAACTCGAAGTGCGCCAACGTATCAGAGAACGCACGCGCCACCGCCAGCGGCACCTGCGTCTGAACCGACTGCGCGATTCGGACCGGCGCACCCATTTCGCTGGTGATGGTCTCGGCGATGTCGGGAAGACGCTTCTCCATCGCGCTGATCGCCGCATCGAGACGATCGCGGCGCTCGGCGACGCTGATCAGCGGGTCGAATGCGCGTCGGGCCGCGCCGACGGCGGCGTCCACATCGGCTTCGGACCCGCTGGGTACCGTGCCGATCACCTGCTCGGTGGCCGGGTCGACCACCTCGATGGCCTCGGTGCCGTGCGGGGACACCCATCCGCCGTCGATGAACAGTTCGGTGCGGTGGTAGTCGTGAATGCTCAAGGGTTCTCCGTCGGTGGGGTCAGGGCACGATGCTGGCGCGGACGTCGCGCTTGTCCGCCGCGGCGGCGAAGGCGGTGTTGATGTCGTCCAGGGAGTAGGCGGTTGTCGCGAGCCGGTCGAAGGGCAACGTGTGCTGGTGCTCGGCGAGGAAGTCCAGCGCGCGGGACAACACCGCCGGGTCGTAGAGCGAGACCCCGACCATCGTCTTGTTGGCGAAGACGAACCGCGACGGGTCGAACTCGAACGTCTTGCCGATGCTGATGTTGCCGATCTCGACGTATCGGCCGAACTGGCCGAGCAGTTTGAGGCCCTCGTCGATGGCCGCCGGGTGGCCGACCACCTCGACCACGACGTCGGCGCCCTGTCCGTCGGTGAGTTCCCGCACGATCTTCGACCGCTGCTTGTCGGTGGTCTCGGTGATGTCGATGACGGCGTCGGCGCCGAACGCGGTGGCCAGCTCCAACCGCTCCGGAACGCCGTCGATCGCGATGACCTTGCCAGCTCCGCGGGCCTTGGCCACCGCAACGGCATAGAGGCCCAACGCCCCCGCACCCTGGACCACGACGTTCTCGCCGAGTTGCTGGTCCACCCGCTCCAGCCCGTACATCACCTGCGACAGAGCGCAGTTGGCACCCGCGGCGATCTCGTCGGACACCGAATCGGGCACGGTGTAGAGCACCGCTCCGGCCGGCAGCACGAAGTAGTCGGCGTAGCCGCCGACAAAGTAGGGCGGCTCGTCGGCCCGGCCCAGCATGGCCATCTTCAGGTTCAGGCACGCGTTGCGCCGCCCGGCCAGACAGTTGCGGCACGTGTGACAGCAGAAGAAGTACGGGAAGACCACCCGCGTTCCCGGGGTCAGCGGCGCACCGTTGGAGTCGGCACGCACGCCGTCGCCGAGTGCGTGAATGACACCGACCATTTCGTGGCCCAGCACCGTCGGCAGCTGCCCGCCCAGTCCCCGGGTGGCGAACGAGCCGTGCCAGGCGTGGACGTCGGACCCGCAGATGTTGGCGCGTGTGACCTGGACCAGGATCTCGCCCGGACCGATGTCGGGCAGCGTGACCGTCTCGATCTCGAAGGGCATGCCCGGCTGGTCGAAACGGGCGATCCGGCCCTGGAACGGTGCATGGCTCACGGCTGAAATCCTCTCGCTGATAAGCGCTTCCACGACACAGCGGACCGTCGCGACTGCGTGACCGTAACGGTGCCGCGATCCGACGGGAGTACCCGATCCCGCACAGTGGCATATTCGGGCGTCCCGCCCGGTGGCATACTCGGGCGCCCCGCCCGGTTAGCTGAAGCGTTCCCGCAGAACGCGCTTGAGCAGCTTGCCGCTCGGGTTCTTGGGCAGCGCGTCGACGAAGAACACCTGCTTCGGTGTCTTGAAACCCGCGAGGTGGGCGCGGCAGTGAGTCATCAGCGCGTCCTCGGTGACCTCGACACCGTCGCGGAGCACGACCGCAGCGACGACCGCTTCCACCCACACCGGGTGCGGGATGCCGAACACCGCGACCTCTTCGACGGCCGGGTGCCGGTAGATGACTTCCTCGACCTCACGGCTGGCGACGTTCTCGCCGCCGGTCTTGATCATGTCCTTCTTGCGGTCCACTACGTGCAGGAGGCCGTGCTCGTCGTAGTAGCCGAGGTCGCCGGAGTGAAACCAGCCGCCGCGGAAGGCCTCGGCGGTCTTGGCGTCGTCGTCGAGGTAGCCGAGCATCAAATGTGGGCTGCGGTGCGCGATCTCGCCCACCACACCGGCATCGACCGCAGTGTTGTCGTCGTCGAGGATGGCGGTCTGGACATTGACCACGGGGCGGCCCGCCGACCCGGCGTGGGCATCCTGTTCGTCTGGGCCGAGCGCCGAGGCCAGCGGCCCCATCTCCGTCTGGCCGTAGAAGTTCCACAGCCGCAGATTGGGCAACCTTTCGCGCATCTCGGCCAGGATCTCGACCGGCATCGCCGACGCGCCGTAATAGCCCTTGCGCAGACTCGACAGGTCGACCTGGTCGAACACAGGGGAGCGCAACAGCGAGATCCACACTGTCGGTGGTGCGAAATAGTTCGTCACCCCGTGCTTTTCGATGCCGCGCAGCACCGCCTCGGGATCGGGGCGGGGCAGGATGATGCTGGTGGCGCCGAGATAGACATCGGTGATGAGGAAGTTGTCCAGCTGCGCGCAGTGATAGAGCGGCAGCGAGTGGATCTCGACGTCGGTGCCTTCCATCGACCCGGCGATGATCGAGCTGATGTAGTTGCCCATCAGGCTGCGGCTGGAATGCATGGCGCCCTTGGGATGTGACTCGGTCCCGCTGGTGTACATCAGACGGACGAGCTGATCGTCGTCGATGTGGGGCGCCGGGGCACTCGACGTGGTCTGAGTCCACTGTGCGAAGTCGGTCCAACCCGCCGGAAGGGACTGGCCGGTCAGCACGAGCGCGGCTGTGGTCCGGACCTGGCCGCCGAGCCGCATGGCCTCGGTCGCCGTCGGCACCAGGTCCGCTTCGGCGATGAAACCACTCACCCGGCTGTGGTCCAGGATGAACGCGATCTCCTCAGCGGTCAGCATGAAGTTGACCGGCACGAGCACCACCCCGGCCCGTGCGGTGGCGAACGCCAGAACCGCGTACTGCCAGCAGTTGTGCGCCAGCAGCGCCAACCGGTCGCCAGGACGGAAACCGTTGTCGGACAGCGCGGCAGCGGCACGGTCGACGTGATGTTCGAACTCGCCGAACGTCAACTCCACGTCACCGTCGATGACCGCGAGCTTGTCGGGATGCTTGCGCGCCGGCCGCCGAGGAATGTCGCCGAGGGCGTGGCTGCGCGCCGAGGCGAGTACGGCCTGCAGGTCGTCCATACCCGGACAGTACGTGCCGCGCCGCGACGAACGGCGGATCGCGTCCCGCTCGGTGGACAAGGGCCCTGCCGGCCCGACGCCGCGGTCACATACTCGACGCCGGACCCGAGGAGGATCATGACGACCGGTGTGACCGTGGCAGCTGCGGACGGGACGCTCGACCCGGACGAGATGAGGGCCAACCTGCGCCGCGCCGACGCCGGGATCCTGGTCGCGGTGCTGGCCCAGCTGCGGGGTGACCCCGGCGTCGTCGAGCGGTACGCACCGCGCATCTCGTTCGTGCCGGACCCGCCCGAGATCATCGGCGCCACCGACCCGGACACCCTGGACGAGCTCGTCGACGAGGTGGCCGCGGCGGTGGCCGCTCCCCGTCCCGACCACGGACTGCGGTTCGACGACCCCGCACTGTTCGGGCGCATCGCGCCACTGGCGCTGGGCGCCGAGGTGGGGGACGAATACCTCGGGCTGCTGCTGGAGCAGGGCGGGTTCCACCCCTCGCAGCCGGTGCTGCCCCGCACCGCGACGTTGCCCGACGGGTTCAAGGTGGTGATCGTCGGCGCCGGCATCGCCGGTCTGGCAGCGGCGCTGGAATGCGCTGCGGCGGGGATCGACTACGAGATCATCGACCGCAACGACGAGGTCGGCGGCACCTGGTACACCACCGTCTACCCCGGCATCGGCGTCGACACCCCGTCGGCGTACTACTCGCTGTCGCGCGACATCAACGGCGACTGGACGAGCTACTACCCGCAGGGCGCGGAGTACCAGCGATACCTGCAGTCGGTGGCCGACAAGAACTCCCTGCGCGACCACATCCGGTTCAGCACCGAGGTCGAGGCGCTGACCTGGGACGAGCAGCGCTCGATGTGGGAGATCCGCACCAGGGCCGCCGACGGCACCCGCGGAGTGCACCACGCCAACGTGGTGATCCCGGCCGCCGGATACCTGAACCGGCCGCGGTGGCCCGACCTCGCGGGCCGGGAGTCGTTCGGCGGCGTCAGCATCCACTCGGCGCAGTGGGATCCCGATCTGTCACTGACCGGCAAGAAGGTCGCGATCATCGGCGCGGGCTGCACCGCCGTCCAGATCGTCGACGCGTGCGTGGACGAAGTCGACCACCTCACCGTCTTCCAGCGTCAACCGCACTGGGTGGCGCCACGCAAACGCCTCACCGACGATGTCCCCGAACACCGGCGCTGGCTCAACGCCCACGTCCCGTTCTACGCCAACTGGGTTCGGCTGAAGTCGTTCTGGGGCACCGCCGACAACAACTATCCGGTCATCGTGCGCGATCCGGAATGGGCCGCCGAGCACCTGTCGATCTCGCCGGCCAACGACGTCCTGCTCCGGCTGTGCCTGGACTACATCGATCGGACATTCGGCAAGGACTCCGAACTGGCGAAGAAGGTCACGCCCGACTTCGCGCCGTACGGCAAGCGCATCATCCGCGACCCCGGCGGCTACTACGCGGCCCTGACCCGCGACCACGTCGACGTCGAAGCCGCCGAACCGGCCCGCGTCAACGAACGCGGCATCGTCACGGCCGACGGCAGACAGATCGACCTGGACGTGATCATCTACGCCACCGGCTATCACCTCGACTTCCTGTCCACCGTGGACATCCGCGGCCGCGACGGTCTGCCACTGAAGGACGTCTGGGGAGACAGTCCGGCCGCCTACCGCGGCGGACTCGTGCCGGGCTTTCCCAACATGTTCATCTCCTCGGCGCCGAACTACAGCCCGGGTCACGGTGCCGGTCACAACTTCGGTGTCGAGGTGATGGTGCACTACGTGATGGAGTGCCTGCAGCTGATGGCGCAGCGCAAGGCCGCCACCCTGGAGGTCACACCGCAGGCGTTCACCGACTACGTCCGCCAGATCGACGACACGATGGCGCAGACCGTGTGGTGTCACACCCCGACCGCGCATACCTACTACCGCTCCGGCGGCGGGCGCATCGTCACGGCGTTCCCGTTCCGGCTCATCGACGTGTGGCAGAGCCATCGCACCCCGAACGAAGAGGATCTCGAACTCCGGTGAGTGAATTGTTGAGCGGCAGAACGGCTCTGGTCACCGGTAGCAGCCGGGGGATCGGCCGGGCCATCGCACAGCGGCTGGCCGCCGAAGGTGCCACGGTGGCTGTCACCGCGAGGTCCTACCGGCCGTCGCCGTCCACCCGGGCGGGGGAGCAGGTGGAGTTGCCCGGCACCATCGGAGAGACGATCGCCCTGATCGAGGCAGCCGGGGGGCAGGCGTTCGGCATCGCCTGCGATCTGGAGGACGCCGACGCCCGCGCCGGCCTGGTCGACCAGGTCGTGGCACAGACCGGCCGGATCGACATCCTGGTCAACAACGCCGGCTACGCCGACTACTCGGTCGTCGCAGACATGCCGATGGACACCTTCGAGCGCACCGTCGAACACTATGTGCGCACGCCTTTCGTGTTGACCCAGAAGGCCGTCCCGCACATGCGACGCCAGGGCGCGGGCTGGATCGTCAACATCGGATCGGTGACCGGGCTGGCCCCCGCACGGCCCTACCGCGAATACAACAAGTCCTCCGGTGACGTCATCTACGCGTCGATGAAGGCCGCCCTGCACCGGTTCACCCAGGGAGTGGCCGCCGAGCTGCTCGACTCGAACATCGCCGTCAACGTGGTCGGTCCGTCGAGCGCGGTCCGGACCCCGGGCGCCGCGAGCCTGATTCCGGACACCTTTCCCACCGAGCCCGTGGAGTATCTGGCCGAGACGGTGCTGGCGATGTGCCACCTGCCGGCGTCTGTGCGTACGGGTCTGGTCGCGTTCAGCCTGCACTACCCGTGGTCACAGCGGTTGCCGGTGCACACTCTGGACGGTGCCACGGAGTTGCCGCCCCTGGAGCCGCCGGCCACCGCGAACCCGAACATCCTGCCGGCCGGCCTGTAGCAGACCGCCTCAGCGCAGCACCCAGGTGCTGTCGAGGCAGAAGCTGTGGCAGACGCGTTCGCGGACAATGGCATTCGGGCACTCCGGGTCGAACCACTGGTCGACGACCGCCCAGTGGATCGGATGCATCAGGTAGGCGCCCATGATGCCGTCGGCATCGGTGAACTCCTGCTCGAACACGTGCGTCCACTCCGACACCCCGATGGTGTGGTCGGGCCGGCTCAGCTGCCACGCACTGATCGTCGAGACGAACCCGGGCAGCGACTTCAGGTCCGCCTCGAAACGAGACAGGGTGTCTGCGCCGGTGCCGGGTGCGACGCGCAACAACAGTGTCCGATAGACGGTGCCGGGGGCACGGTCGGAGATGGTCTGCGGCAGACCGTGATAGCCCACCCCGTTGACCCGGGTGACGGCCGGATCGTGCAGCGCCTCGTCGAACCGGTCGGCCACCGCCGACCAGTTCCGGGCGTCGTCGAATCGCAGGTGCAGCAGAAGATCACCGCCGTTCCGGCTGCCCGGCAGGGTCGGCGCGACCAGATGCCGCGACGCACCGCACTGCTCGGCCAGTTCCTGCAGTGCCTCCTGCACGCGGTGCCGCTCGGTCTCGGCGACGTCGATGAGCCGGGTGACGTTATACATCGCAGAGCCGCTCGACGTCGGCGTACCCCGCGGCGGCGTTGCGTTCCCGCTCGACGATCAGGTGGGCCACCCCGTCCCACCATGCGCCCAGGGACGGGTCCGGCCGGCCCTGCCACGTCATCTCCCACCACGCCTGCGCGCTGGGCAGCGTCCAGGTGATCGTGACGGTGTTGGGCTCGTCGTCGAACCAGATCGGCGGGGACACCAACACGTCGCGCAGCGTCATGCCTCGCTGTCGCGCGCCGGGGGCGTAGCCGTCCAGGTAGGTGTCGACGAACTCGCGGGCGCATCCGGGGCGGGTGACCACCCGGTCGATGACGAAGACCTCGGGCATGGGAGCGAGACTAGGGATGGCCCTGCGGGTCTGCGGCTTCGATCCCGGCCATCGGGATACCGCCGTTGACGGTCCCGTCCATGTGCCCGACGGTAGCGTGATGAGCGACCTCATTCCGGATGCGTTCGCGCCCGCCGGCCTCGGACCGGTGCGGTTACGCAACAGAATCGTCAAAGCCGCCACCTCGGAGGGGCGTTCACCCGACGGTACGGTGACCGACGACCTGATCGAGTTCCACCGCCGCTTCGCCGAGGGCGGCGTCGGGATGACCACCGTCGCGTACTGCTGCGTCTCCGAGCACGGCGCCAGCGCGCCCGGGCAGATTGTGATGAACCGGGCCGCGCTTCCCGGGCTGCGCAGGCTGACCGACGCCGTGCACGATGCGGGGGCGGCGGTCTCGGCACAGCTCGGTCATGCCGGCGTGGTGGCGCCCAAGAAGCTGACCGGGGTCACCGCGGTGGCACCCAGCCGGTTCGTGAATCCGACGTCATTCGCGTACTGCCGCGAGATCCGCCGCGACGAGATCGCAGTGGTGATCGACCAGTTCGGGCAGGCGGCGCAGATCGCCGTCGATGCCGGATTCGACGCCGTCGAACTGCATTTCGGACATCTCTACCTGCCCAGCTCGTTCCTCAGCCCGCTGATCAACCGCCGTAAGGACGAGTATGGCGGCGACATCGACAATCGCTCGTGGCTGGTGCGCGAGATCGCGCGCCGGGTGCGGGAGGTCGTCGGTGACCGCATCGCGGTGATCGCCAAACTCGACATGGACGACGGCCTGCCCGGCAGCATCTGGATCGACGAGGCCCTGCGCACTGCGCAGCTGCTGGACGCCGACGGCGCACTGGACGCGCTCGAGCTGACCCAGGGGTCGTCGGTGTACCGGCCCATGTACCTGTTCCGCGGTGACGTGCCGGTTCGCGAGTTCGCCGCGGTGATGCCCCCGTTGCTGCGTCCGGGCGTGCGGCTGATGGGCAAGTCCGTGATGGGCAGCTATCCGTACGAGGATCTCTACATGCTTTCCGCGGCACGGCAATTCGTGCCCGTCATGAAGAACACGAAGCTGATACTGCTCGGCGGCATCACCAACCGCGAACACATCGAGACCGGAATGCGCGAAGGGTTCGGATTCGTCGCCATGGGTCGGGCGCTGCTGCGCGAGCCGGATCTGGTGAACAGCATGATCGCCGACTCCGGGGTACGCAGCCGGTGTAATCACAACAACAGGTGCATGGTCACCGTGTTCGGGCGCACGCACTGCGTGCTGGATCCCGACCAGCGCTACGGCGCGGTCGCTCCGATGCCCGCGACCAGATCGGCGACGTCCGCGCAGACCTGAGTGCGGGCGCGCTGACAGATGTCGAATGACGGCATCGTCATGAAGCCGTGCACGCCGCCTTCGAAATACCGGCACACGGTCCGCACGCCCGCTGTCTCCAGCGCTTCCACGTAGGCCAGCCCTTCGTCGCGCAGCGGGTCGTGCCCCGCGACCACCGCGATGGCAGGCGGCAGTCCGGACAAGTCCTCGGCGCTCAGCGGTGAGGCGTACGGGTCACGCCGGTCCTCGACGGACGGCACGTACTGGTCCCAGTACCACTGCAGGGCGGGCCGGGGATTGTAGAACCCCTCGCCGAACTGTCGGTAGGACGCCGTGTCGAAATCGGCCGCGATGACGGGGTAGAGCAAGACCTGGGCAGCCAGGGCGGGCCCGCCGCGGTCCCTGGCCATCAGCGCGGTGACGGCGGCCAGATTGCCCCCCGCACTGTCGCCGCCGACCAGCACCGCCGACCCGTCGCCGCCGAACTCGTCGATGTGTGCGGCGACCCAGGCGGTGACGGCGTAGACGTCCTCGGCGGCCGCCGGCCACCGGCCCTCCTCCGAGGCGCGGCGGTAGTGCACCGACACCACCACTGCCGACATCCCGTTGGTGAAGGCCCGGCACAGCCCGTCGTGGCTGTCCAGATCGCAGAACACCCACCCGCCGCCGTGCGCGAAAACCATTGTGGGAAGAGGTCCGTCGGCTCTGGCGTGCGGTCGGTAGACGCGTACGGGCACCGGCCCGGCCGGGCCCGGTACCGTGCGGTCCTCGACGGAGGCCACGGGCTCGGGCTCGGCAGGCGCGACGAAACGGGAGCGGATGACGGCGCGGGCCTGCTCGCCGGTCATCGTGTGGACAGGGGGGAAGCCGGAGTCGAGCGCCTCGATGATCGCGGCGATCTGCGGGTCGAGGCTCATGCGGGCTGCATGGTGGGGTGGCCGGGGCGCGCGACCGGGCCGCCGCGCAGCGGGCGCGCCTGCTGCAGGGTGGGGGCCACGCGGGTGGGCCCGCCTTCGACTGCCCGCCATATGCGCATCGCCGCCATCCGCACGGGAGCCACGAGGCGCTGGTCGAACTTCATGTGGCTCATCGGACCGCACACCGACACCGCCGCGGCCGCCTGGCCGGGATCGCCGATCGGCGCGGCGACGCACCCGAAGCCCGGTACCGACTCCTCGCGGTCGAACGCGATGCCGTGCGAGCGCACCTTGGCCAGTTCGGTACGCAGCTGGGCATGCGTGGAGATGGAGTACTTGGTCAGTCGCGGGAGAAGGTCCGCTTCATGAACGTCTTGGTCCCTGTCGCCGGCGTAGGCGAGTATCGCCTTGCCGACCGCGGAGCAGTGAGCGGGCCGACGGCCCCCCACGCGGGTGGGAAGGGCCGCGGTCATCCGGTTGCCGACCTTCTCCATGTAGACGACGTCGGCACCGTCGAGCACCGCGAGGTGCACGACCAGCCCGGTCGCGGCGTGGAGTTCGTGCAGCATCGGGATCGCCGCCTTGTGCAGGCGGTCCTGATGGACGGCCAACGAACCGAGTTCGACCAGCCGCATGCCCAGCTCGTAGTCGCGGCCGTTGCGCCGGAGCCAGCGCAGCTGGACCAGACGTTCCAGCATGCGATGCGCCGACGACCTGGGCAGACCCGTCCGCCGCACGATCTGCGCGAGCGTGAGCCGGCCGGGTCCGTCGAACGCGTCGAGCACCAGCGACACCCGGTCGATGACGGCGCTGGGGGTTTCGGGGGCGGCCTTGGCGGCAGCGGACACGGGGTGGTCGACGGTCACGGTCATCGGGAACCTCCGAGGTCATATTTCTAATAGGCATATGCCTATTGGTCATATAGAGGTACCACATCGGTGTGTGTGCTGTCACATGAATGAGGCAAACATTGCCTGCGGCACACTCCGACCCCGGACGGCGTGGTGCTGCCCGGGGGACGGGAGATTTCAGCGTGCGGCCGCTCGCGGCGGCACCACGCAGCGACCGCGGGGCGTCTGGTCCGCGGTGTTGTCCTGCAGGTAGGGGTCAGACGTCCGGCGAGCCGGTGCTCACGGGCGCATGGCTGCGGGCAGGTCGTCGACCCACTGGTGGCCCCAGTAGCTGTCGGCGGTGATCTCCTCCGCGGTGTACCAGGTTTCGTCGACCCGCATGCCGTCGGTGCCGAACTCGATGTCCCAGTCGCCCGGGGCCCGCACGTAGAACGACACCATCTTGTCGTTGGTGTGCCGACCCAGGGTGGACGACAGCTGGAAGCCGTCCTTGGCGATCCGGTCGAGTGCCTGCCCGACGGCGTCGAGCGTGTCGACCTCGACCATCAGGTGGATCAGACCGGGGTCGCGCAGCGTGGCGGACGGGCACAGCGCCAGACTGTGATGACGTTGGTTGACGCCGAGGAAGCGCACGCGAATCGGACCGAACTCGGGTGGGGCCGGAACCCGGAATGCGCCACGGGACACGAATCCCAGTACCCCGGTGTAGAACTCGAAGACCCCGTGGACGTCCATCGCGGGCAGCACGACGTGCCCGAGCCCCTGATCGCCGGTCACGAACTTCGCCCCGAACGGCGTGACGACGGGGCTGTGATCGAGCACCGCCCCGTGGAAGACCTCCAGTGAGGTGCCGGCCGGGTCCCGGAACGCGATGACCTCTTCGACCCTGCGCAGGTCGGCCTCGGCCGGCGACAGCTCCTCGAACGGGGTGCCGGCGCCTTCGAGCGCACGTTTGACGGCCTCGAGGGCGGCATGATCGCGCACCTCCCACCCGACGGTCACGATCTTGTCCGTGTCGCCGGGGGTCACGATGACGCGGGCGGCCCGTTCATCCATCCGCAGGTACAGCGCATCCGGATCGGGTCCGCTGCCCTGGGCGAAACCCAGTACGTCGAAAGCGAACTGGCGCCACCGCACCATATCGGTGGCCTGCACGGTGACATAGCCGAGGCTCTTGATCAGCGTCATGGCAACTCCTAGATCATCGCCCGAAGCGGGCCCTGCGGATCCACCCCGAGTGAGCTCAGCGCTGAGGCGTGGTAGACGGTCCCCGGCACATGGATGGCGTGTGCCTGACCGACGTGGACATCACGCCAATAGCGTTGCAGCGGTTTGTCCATGCGCGCCGCGTTGCCGCCGCAGCGTGCGAAGATCTCGTCGACGGCGGACACCGCGCGCCACACCGCACGCACCTGGGTACGCCGGCCGGCCGCCCGGTCCTCGAACGACACCTCGGTGCCGGCAGCCACCATGTCGTAGATGCGGCAGGCGTTGGCCAGCAGCTCCTGGCGGGCGGCGTTGATGTCCGCGGCCGCCTCGCCGATCGCGTACATGACGTACGGATCGTCCTTGATCGCCACCCCACTGGAGTTCACGCGCTGGCGTTGATAGTCCAGAGCGGCGGCCAGCGCCCCCTCGGCGATGCCGATGGTGGCCGAGGAGATACCCAGCGGGAACATCGTCGACCACGGCATCAGGTACAGCGGCTCGGTCATCCCGGCCTCCCGCTGGGCGCTGCCGTCCATGACCTTCATGCCGTCCATGGTCCGGTAGGAGGGCACGAAGGCGCCGTCGACGATGACGTCCTTGGAGCCGGTGCCGCGCAGGCCGACCACATCCCAGGAGTCCTCGACGATCTGATAGTCCTTGCGGGGCAGGATCATGTGGAGCATCTGGGGCGGCATCAGCGGTTTACCGTTGGTGTCACCGACCATCGCGCCCAGGATGATCCAGTCGCAGTGATCGGTGCCGGAGCTGAACTGCCACCGCCCGGTGAAGATGTAGCCGCCGTCGGTGGGCACCGCGACACCCTGCGGGGCGTAGGGCGACGCCACCCAGGTGTCGACTCCACCTTCTGAGTCGGCCCAGATCTCCTGGCCGACACGGGGATCGGCGTAGGCCAGCTGGTAGGGGTGGACGCCGACGACGCCGTTGATCCAGCCGGCGGACGGATCCAGCGCGGCAGTGGCCATCACCGTCTCGGCGAACTCCCGCGGATGAACCTCCAGACCGCCGTGCGACTTGGGTTGCAGCAGCCGGATCGACCCGGCCTGCTTCATCGTCTTCACCGTGTCATCGGTGAGCTTGCCGATCTTCTCGGCCTCCACGGCCTGCTCCCGGATCTGGTCGGCCAGATCCGCGATGCGGTCGATCACCCGTTGCGTCATGGTTCGATGGTGCCGCGTCAGGCCCCCGCCCGGTGGCGGTTTCCCGGTCAGCGGACGTGATTCACCGGGTCAGAACTCGACGTGCACCGTGTCCGACAGCGGGCGGGCCTGGCATGCCAGAAACAGGCCGTCGGCGATGTCGTCGGCCTCCAGGATCGTCGCTTCGCCGAGGTCCACCTCGCCGCCGACGAGGGTGGCGGCGCAGGATCCGCAGTTGCCCTCGCGGCACGAGTACGGCACCTCGATGCCCGCCGCGAGCATCGTGTCCACCAGGTTGCCGCCCACGGGCCAGCGCAGTCGGTGGACCTCTCCGTCGATGGAGACCTCGGCGTCGGCAGCGCGGCCGTCGTCTGCGACGGTGGCGACCGGAACGTCGGTGAACGGATCGCCTTCCAGGGACTGGAAGATCTCCAGATGGATGTGGTCGCGGGGGATACCGGCCTCGGTGAGCGTGTCCTTGACCACCGCCATGAACGGGGCCGGTCCGCAGATGAAGGACCGGTAGCCGGCGAACAGCCCGGCGAAACTACTGAGCTGTGTGCGGGTCGGCAACCCCTGTACGGACTCCAGCCAGTGCAGCACCGTGAGTCGTGGTGCGTGGCGCGCTGCGAGGTCACGCAGCTCGGCGGCGAAGATCACCGAGCTCTCGTCCCGGTTGGCGTAGCACAGCACCACCCGGCCGGTGCCTGCGGCGAGGACCGACTTCAAGATCGACATGACCGGTGTGATGCCGCTGCCCGCGGCCCACAGCAGGAAGTCCCCGTCGAGTTCCTTCGGGGTGAAAATGCCTGACGGGGGCAGGGATTCGATGATGTCGCCGACAGAGATGTTGTCGCACAGCCAATTCGATCCATAGCCGCCGTCGGTGCGCTTGACGGTGACTTTCGGGGCGTCGTCGGTGTGCGGTGAGCTGGCCAGTGAGTAACAGCGCGCCACCGAACCGGTCCGCTCGCTCGGGATCCGCAGTGTGAGGAACTGGCCGGGCCGGTAGCCGAACCGCTCCCTGTGCTGGTCGGGAACAGCGAGAACCAGTGACTTGGCGTCGGGGCATTCCTCGATGACGGCGGTGACGGTCAGCGGGACGGCGCGGGACGCAGAGCTCATGAGCGACCATCCTGGTTCAGACCCGTCGGCGGTGTGACGGCGTTACCAGTGGACGGGACGAAATCCCGGTGACCGTTGACCGGGAGACGTCCGCGGCGGCGCGGTGCCGGGGTCCTAACGTTCAGCACGTGAGTAGCGCGGCTGAGAGTTCTGTCGATGTCGTCGTGGTCGGCGCGGGATTTGCCGGCCTGTACGCCCTGCACAAGTTCCGGGCGCAGGGATGGTCGGTGCGGGTGTTCGAGGCGGCCCCCGAGGTCGGCGGGACGTGGTACTTCAACCGGTACCCGGGCGCGCGATGTGACGTCGAGAGCCTCGACTACAGCTACTCGTTCTCCGACGAACTCCAGCAGGAGTGGACGTGGACGGAGAAGTACGCCACCCAGGGCGAGATCCTGAAGTACATCAACTGGGTCGCCGACCGGCTCGACCTGCGCTCCGGCATCACCTTCGACACCAGGGTGATCTCCGCGGTGCTGGACGAGGGGACGCTGCGGTGGACGGTGCGCACCGACGGCGGCGAGAGCGTCAGCGCGCGGTTCGTGGTGATGGCCACCGGCCCACTGTCGTCGCCGTTGACGCCCGACATCTCGGGGCTCGACACCTTCGGCGGCGAGATCTATCACACCGCCGACTGGCCGCACGACGGCGTCGACTTCACCGGTAGGCGGGTCGGTGTCATCGGCACCGGTTCGTCGGGAATTCAGTCGATCCCGATCATCGCCGAACAGGCCGACAGCCTCGTGGTGTTCCAACGGACACCGAATTACAGTGTGCCTGCGGGTAATCGGGACCTGTCGGCCGACGAGGTCGCCCACGCGAAAGCCACCTACGCCGAGCGTCGGAGGATGTCCTGGCGTAGCGGGGGCGGCTCGCCCCACGTGGCGCACCCGAAGCTGACAATGGAGGCCACCCCCGAAGAGCGCCGTGCGGCGTTCGAGAAGCGTTGGCAGCTCGGCGGTGTGCTGTTCTCGAAGACGTTCTCCGATCAGATGATCAACCTCGAAGCCAACGACGAGGCCCGGAAGTTCTACGAGGAGAAGATCCGGGCAGTCATCGAAGACCCCCGGGTGGCGGACCTGCTGATCCCCTCTGACCATCCGATCGGCACCAAGCGGATCTGCACCGATACCAACTACTTCCAGACGTTCAACCGGCCCGACGTGAGGTTGGTCAGTGTCCGGGACACCCCGATCACCTCCGTCGACGCCACCGGTGTCAACACCACCGGTGAGCATTTCGCGCTGGATGCGATCGTGCTGGCCACCGGGTTCGACGCGCTGACCGGAACCCTGGCGAAGATCGACATCGTCGGGCGTGACGGGCAGCGACTGGTCGACGACTGGTCAGGTGGTCCGCGCACCTACCTGGGTCTCGGCGTCGACGGCTTTCCCAACCTGTTCCTGGTGTCGGGTCCCGGCGCACCGGCGGTACTGGCGAACATGGTGCTGCACGCCGAGGCGCACATCAACTGGATCGCCGACGCGATCGCCTACCTGAACGAGCACGACCTCGCCGCGATCGAGGCCGGTACCGAGGCGGTGGACAACTGGATCGCCGAATGCAACCGGCGGGCCGACGGCACCCTCTTCCCGCGGGCCAATTCCTGGTACATGGGTGCCAACGTGCCGGGTAAGCCGCGAGTGTTCATGCTCTTCATCGGCGGCTTCGGTGTCTATCTCGACATCTGCGCCGAGGTCGCTGCCGCCGGATACAAGGGGTTCAACCTCATCGACGCGCCGTAGCGCGAGCGCGCCGACCGATCAGGCCGGCGCGCGCAGACCTAAGCGCTGTCCCCGGCGAGGAACGCCAGGACCGTCCGCTCGAACGCGGCTTTCGCCTCGATCATCACCCAGTGCCCGCAGTTCGGGAACACATGGAACTCGGCGTTCGGGATCGTGCGCATCGGCACCAGCGCCATGTCGAGCGGGCTGACCCGGTCGTCGCGCCCCCAGGTGAGCAGCGTGGGCGCGGACACCTTGTGCATCGTGGCCCACGGCATCGGGACGTCGGCCTTGCGCATCATCGCCATCATCGCTGCGAAGGCAGCCTTGCCGTACATCCGCCGTGCCGCGGCGAGTGTGTCGGGATCGGTGGCCAGCGTCCAGCGTTCCTCGATCAGCTCGTCGGTGACCAGGGCGGGGTCGTAGACCATCGAGCGCAGCCAGTCGATCAGGCGTTGCCGGGTGGGGTCCTCGGTGAACTCCTGCAGCAACCGGATGCCCTCGCTCGGTCCGGGGGTGAAGATGTTGGTGCCGATTCCCCCGATGGTCACCAGCTTGCCGATGCGGTCGGGGTGGTTGATCGCGAAGTTGATGCCGACCCCGCCGCCCATTGAATTGCCGATCACATCCACCCGGTCCAATCCCAGCGCGTCGGCGAAGGTGACGACCGCCCCCTGGGCGTCGAGCATCGGATGCCCGCCGAAGTCGTCGCTGACGCCGAAACCGGGGAACTCCAGCACCAGGCAGCGATAGCGCTGTGCGAACACTTCCAGGTTGCCCCGATAGTTGCGCCATCCGGTCACTCCCGGGCCGGAACCGTGCAGCAGCAACAGCGCAGGCCCGTCACCGGCCTCGTGATAGCGCAGCACGCCGGACGGCGTGCTGATCTCACGCAAGGTCTCGTGGTAGTCGACTGTCATCCTGTGATTGCACCTCATCGCCTGCCGCGCGACGACCAGGGTTCCGGTGAGTGGCACCGTACCGACACAATGTCGGCCGAACCCGCGGCGCGCAGCGGACGACCGTGTAGCGATCGATCGCCGTCCACCACCACATCTAAACCAGCCGATGGCCGTGAACGCCGCTGCCGATCGCACGATCAAACGTCCATTACGGGCGCCGGTAATGGCGTGCGAGCCGGGGAACGGCAACACGATTTATTGCTTTCGAAAGAAATTCACAGGGTTTACCCTGCCGTCAATTCTTTCGCTGGGTAAAACTGGCGAAATTTGTGCAGTAATCGATGATCGTGGACTGAGTGTTCATGCTGGTAGCAGCCTTATCAAAGATTTCTGGAGCCGCCAGCGTAATTGTTTTCGCAAATAGGCTGGATGGTGGCTGTGAGTTTCGGCTTCGAGCTGTAGCGCGGCACGCGCATCCGTTCGATATGACCTACGTTAGGTGCGACTTAAGGCCACGTGAGAAAGCGAATCGAGGAGGTTCCTCGGGGTCATCGCCCATCCGAGTCCGGAAGCTCGCCCGAATCCAGCCAGGCACGACAGTCGACGGCGTAAGCCGTCGACAACAAGGGGAGATCCATGAAGGCAATCAGTCGGATGTTGATCGCGATGGTCACGGCCG
>NZ_BCRS01000092.1 GCF_001552715.1 Mycolicibacterium vaccae NBRC 14118 = CIP 105934
CACGCTCGGCCTCGCGGGCCGGCGCGACCGCGAACACCGCGCCGCCGACGAGCGCGACGGCACCCGACGCGGCCAGAATCACCGCAGGTCGGTTCTTAAACAGGCGTTCACCCCAGCCCATCACGTCTCCCTCGAATCGTCGGGTCGTCGCAGCACCAGTCTGACCGATGCCCGGCCCGTACAGTGGCCGCAGTGTCCCCGGGGAGGAGCTGACATGTCGAAGTCGGCCGAACGCGCCGGTCGCCTGCCGAGGCTGGTCCGCGTGGTGCTGCTGTGCACCGTCCTGTGCGCGACCGCGTCACCAGCCGTCGCACACAGCGCACCGCAAGTCAGCATGTCGCCGGGCAGCGCCCAGATCCTGGAGTCGATGCTGGCGGCGGACACCGCCGACCCCGCCCAGATCTCCGCAAACTTCCTCGGAACCCCCTACGCGGCGAACACCCTCATCGGTTCAGCCACCGAGCCCGAACAACTCGTCGTCGACCTGGAAGGAGTCGACTGCTTCACCTACGCCGACTACGTCGAGGCGTTCAAACGCGCACACGACCGCGACGACTTCCTCACGGCCCTGACCGGCGTCCGGTACAAGGACGGCGAGGTGTCCTTCGAGAACCGCAGGCACTTCTTCACCGACTGGGCGGCGGAAGCGCCGGCGATCGCGACCGACGTGACCGCGTCCCTGACCGACGACGCTGTGCGCACCTCCAAGAACCTCAACAGCAAGGACTCCGGAGGGGTCTACCTGCCGGGCCTGCCGGTCGTGACGCGCGCCGTCACCCACATCCCCAGCGGGAGCGTCTCGGCGGATGTCATCGGCGGCTTGCGCACCGGTGACTACGTGGGCGCCTACGCCGAGGACGGCGGACTCGACGTGACCCACGTCGGGATCTTTGTGCAGACACCCGACGGGCCCGTCTTCCGCAACGCATCGTCGCTGAGCACCGACGACGCGGTCGTCGACACTCCGCTCGCGAACTACCTGCGCACCGTCCCCGGGATCGTGGTGCTGCGCCCGGTCATGTGACGGTCCCGCTTCCTGGCGTTTCCCGCGCCCCTGTGTTTGCGTCCCAACCAAGTGGTTAGTCTGGCGGGTGGTCCACCGATGAACCAGGAGTCCGCACATGCAGCTGGCGCTCACACCCGAGGAAGCCGCCTTCCGCGACGAGCTACGCACCTTCTACCGCACGAAGATCCCTGCGGAGATCCGCGAGCGCACGCGCACCGCCACCGAGGCCAACCGTGACGACGTCGTCACGGCCAACAAGATCCTCAATGACCACGGGCTGATGGTGCCCAACTGGCCCGTGGAGTGGGGCGGTAAGGACTGGACGCCGATCCAGCACCAGATCTGGCTCGACGAGATGCAGCTGGCGAGCGTGCCGGAACCGCTGACGTTCAACGCCAAGATGGTCGGCCCGGTGATCGCGGAGTTCGGCAGCCAGGAGCTCAAGGAGCGCTTCCTGCCGCCGACGGCCGCCGTCGACATCTGGTGGTGTCAGGGCTTCTCCGAGCCCGAGGCCGGCTCCGACCTGGCGTCGCTGCGGACCACCGCGCTGCGTGACGGGGACAGCTACGTCGTCAACGGCCAGAAGACGTGGACGACCCTGGGTCAGTACGCCGACTGGATCTTCTGCCTGGTGCGCACCGATCCGAACGCGCCGAAGAAGCAGGCCGGCATCTCCTTCCTGCTCATCGACATGAACACTCCCGGCATCACGCTGCGACCGATCAAGCTCATCGACGGCAGCTACGAGGTCAACGAGGTGTTCTTCGAAGACGTCCGGGTTCCTGCCGATCAGCTCGTGGGTGAAGAGAACCAGGGCTGGTCGTACGCGAAGTTCCTGCTGGGCAACGAGCGCACCGGGATCACCCAGATCGGCCGCACGAAACTGCGACTCTCGGAGGTCAAAGAACGCGCCAAGGCCAACGGTCTCATCGACGACCCGTTGTTCGCGGCCCGGCTGGCCGAAACCGAGAACGACGTGCTGGCACTGGAATTGACCCAGATGCGAGTCGCGTCCAGCTCCCAGGACGGCAAGCCCAACCCCGCCTCGTCGGTGCTCAAACTGCGCGCCAGCGAATTGCAGCAGGCCGCCACCGAACTGTTGGTGGAGGTCGCCGGTGCCGACGCGCTGCCGTTCGGCACCGACGGCATCGTCTCGCCGGATTGGGCACAGGACGCCGCGCCGCGCTACCTGAACTACCGCAAGACCTCGATCTACGGCGGCAGCAATGAGGTCCAGCGCACCATCATCGCGTCGACCATCCTCGGATTGTGAGCTAAGACATGGATTTTCAATTCAGTGAAGAGCAGGTGCTGCTCCGCGACACCACCCGCGACATGCTTGCGCGCAGCTACGACCCGGAGACTCGCCTCAAGGCGGTCGATTCCGAACTCGGCTGGAGCCGCGACGTGTGGAAGCAGCTCGCCGAGGTCGGCGTTCTCGGCCTCGGTTTCGACGAGGACGCCGGCGGGCAGCTCGAGGTGCTTGTCGTACTGACCGAGATCGGCCGCCGGCTGGCGCCGGAACCGGTGCTGCACGCCGCGCTGGGCCCGGGTGCGCTCATCGCCGACGCCGGAACCGAGCAGCAGCGCGCCCTTCTCGACGAGGTGGCCGCCGGCGAGCGGCTGCTCGCCTTCGCCCACCTCGAGCCCGGCATGCGTCTGCCGACCGCGAAGGTGGCCACAACCGCTGTCTCCGAAGGTGGTTCGTGGACGCTTCGCGGCACCAAGAATCCGGTGCTGGCCGGTGACGGCGCCGACACGCTGGTGGTCAGCGCCGCCCTGCCTGATGGCGGCACCGGGTTGTTCCTGGTCGACGCGGCCGCGGTTCGACGCACGCCGTACCGCACCTTCGACGGCCAGCGCGGCGCCCAGATCGACTTCGACGGGGCCGCCGCCGAACCGCTGGGCGAAGCTGTGGACGCCTCCGAGGCGATCTCCCGAGCGCTGGTGCGGATCTCGGCGGGCCTGTGCGCCGAGGCGCTCGGCGCGATGGAGGAAGCGCTGCGCTTGACGAGTGAATACCTCACGCAGCGCAAGCAATTCGGCGTCACGCTGAGCAAGTTTCAGACGCTCACCCAGCGCGCCGCCGACATGTACGTGTCGCTGGAGCTGGCCCGCAGCATGACGTTCTACGCCAACATGTCCGTCGCCGACGGCGACCTCGACCCGGCG
This sequence comes from Mycolicibacterium vaccae NBRC 14118 = CIP 105934, assembly GCF_001552715.1. Classification (GTDB taxonomy): domain Bacteria; phylum Actinomycetota; class Actinomycetes; order Mycobacteriales; family Mycobacteriaceae; genus Mycobacterium; species Mycobacterium vaccae. The sequence goes on from NZ_BCRS01000092.1 coordinate 3,179, forward strand.
AAGGCGGCACGGGCCAAGCTGCAGATCGGCCGGTCGGGCCGCCATATCGCTCAGGAGTCGATCCAGCTGCACGGCGGCATCGGGGTGACGGCCGAATACCCGGTCAGCCACTACGCAGCGCGGCTCACCGCGATCGATCACACGCTGGGGTCCTCCCAGGACCAGTTGCACGTGCTGATCGGGCAGCTCGGTGACTACGAGGTCGTCGCCCTCTAGTACCAGATCCGGACCCGGTCTTCGGGGGCGACCCACAGCGGGCTGGACTCGTCGACACCGAACGCGTCGTAGAACGCGTCGAGGTTGCGCAGAATCCCGTTCACCCGGAACTCCGGGGGCGCGTGGACGTCGGTCGCCAGCCGCCGCAGCACCTCGGCGTCGCGGGCCTTCAGCTGCCATGACTGCACGTATCCGAGCAAGACGCGCTGGGTGCCGGTGTAGCCGTCGATGACGGGGTCGGGCTTGCCGTCGAGCGATGTCGTATACGCCTTGAGGGCGATCGCCAGCCCACCGAGATCGGCGATGTTCTCTCCGAGGGTCAGCGTGCCGTTCACGTGCGAACCTCCAGGCAGCTGCCGGGGCACGTAGCCGTCGAACTGCTCGACGAGCACTGCGGTTTTCGCCTCGAACGCGGCCCGGTCCACCGCGGTCCACCAGTCGACGAGGTTGCCGTCACCGTCATAGCGTGAACCGTTGTCGTCGAATGCGTGACCGATCTCGTGGCCGATCGTGGCGCCGATCGCTCCGTAGCTGGCGGCGATGTCCGCCTCGGTATCGAAGAACGGCGCCTGCAGAAACGCTGCCGGGAAGACGATCTCGTTCATCATCGGCGAGTAGTAGGCGTTGACCGTCTGCGGCGTCATGCCCCATGCCGAACGGTCGACGGGCTTTCCGAGTCGGTCGAGATAGCGCTGAAGATCGGCTGCCTGCCCGCGCACATAGTTTCCGTACAGGTCGCCACGTTCGATGACCAGATTTGAGTAGTCGATCCAGCTCTCGGGATATCCGACCTTGACGGTGATCTTGTCCAGCTTCTCCAACGCCCTGGCCCGGGTCTCCGGTGTCATCCAGTCGAGTTCGGCGATACTCTGCCGATACGCCGCGAGGAGATTGTCAACCATCTCCTCGATCTGCCGCTTGGCCTCCTGCGAGAAGTGCTTCTCCACATAGAGCTTCCCCACGGCGTTGCCGAGAGCTCCTTCTACTGCCCTCAGCGCCCGCTGCCCACGGTCACTGATCTGCACCGTCCCATTGATCCGTTGCCGGAAGAAGGCGAAGTCCTCGTCCACGATGTCGTCGGTGAGCAAGGCTGCCCGTGCGTGGATGGTTTGCCAGCGTGTCCAGTCCTTCCAGTCCTGCAGCGGCTCAGCGGCAAAAGCCTGCGCGAACGCCGTCAGATAGTCGGGTTGATAGATCAGCATTTCCGCGGTGTGTTCCGGCTTCACCCCGTACGCGTCGAGCCAACCCGCCCAGTCGAATCCCGGCGATTCGGCCGCCAGCGCGGCAAGGCTGCGCATGTTGTAAGTCAACTCGGGGTCACGGCTCTTGACGTTGTCCCATTGTGCTGCAGCAAGTTTTGATTCAAGCGCGACGATACGCGCGGCGGTGTGGGCGTAGTCGGCAGCGGATCCGCCGTACACCAGCGCGAACATCCTGGCGATGTGCTCGGGGTAGGCAGCCAGAGTCTCCGCATACCGTGGGTCGAGGTAGTAGGACCTGTCGGGCAATGCCAGCCCCGCCTGCTCGAAGTGCAGGATGTTGCGTGAAGAGTTCTTCGGATCGCCGTAGACCGACACATCGAAACCGGTGTTGACGTCGAGCAGAGTACCCAGGATCTTGGCCAACGCAGCCGCATCGGCCACGTTCTCCACGCGGTCCAACTCCGCCAGCAGTGGCTGCACACCGACGGCCGCGATGGTCGCGGTGTCCATGTAACTCGCGAAGAAGTCGCCGATACGCTGCGCGTCGGTACCCGGCTGCGATCCTGCGTGATCGAGCCCGGCGATCAGATCCCTGAGCTGTTGTGACACCTTGTCGACCAAGTCGTCGGCAACGCCGCCCATGGCACGGTCGGCGGGAATCTCGTATTCTTTCAGCCACTTCCCGAGCAGCCAGCCGAAGGGATCGTCCTGGACCCGCACGCTGTTGTCGATGTTGCCCAGGTCGATGCCCGACCTGACTGTCGGCGCCAGAGCGATGGTGACCCGGGCGTAGTCGGAGTGCCCGAAGTCCGGCTTGGTCAGGAGGCTGACCAGCCCCGGCAGATGCCAGCTGCTCGACGCGTCACTGACCTTGTAGAAGAAGGTGTCGGTGCCACCGGTGCGGGCGAAGTCGTCATCGGGGTTGTACACGAAAGTGCCGGTGGCCTGGTCGAATACGATGGTTCCGTGCTTGGGCCCACGATTGCCGAGCAAGCTGAAGGCCATGGCGTCGCCGTCACGGTCGCGCGCCAGCAGCGCCACCGGATCGCTGACGTTCTCCGGCGTGGCAAGTGTGATCGTGACCAGCTGGTTGCGGGCATCCGGGGCGCGGTTGAAGAAGGTCCGCTGCATGTCGCGCAAGAATCCGACCAACAACGTCAGCAGCGTCGGTGACGGCGCGGGTGGCGCAGTGGGCACGGCTGTCGGCACCACGAGGGACTTCGTCACCGCGACCGGCGCCTCTGTTGCATCACCGGCGCTGCGCTCGGCCGCGGCGGTCACCACAGCTGTTGCCGCCGAGGGCATTTCGGCCGTTTCGGTGGTCACCGGAGCGGCCTCGGCGTCGGCGGTGTCACGGTCGGACGCCGACGTCGTCGGCGCGGGATCGTGGTGGGGGGCGTCGGACTCCGGGACACTGTCATCGGTGCGCGATCCGGTGTCGGCGCCGCCGGACGACGGGTCGTCGTCGCCCGGTTCGTCGGCCGACTCTTCGAGTTCGGCGTCCTCGGCCGGCTCGTCGTTTTCGACCGGGTCTTCGTCGTCGGCAGGCGCGTCGTCGTCGGCAGGCGCGTCGTCCTCGGCAGGCGCGTCGTCCTCGGCAGGCGCATCGTCGGATTCGTCGACAGTGCCTGCCGGTGCGGCAGGCCCCGGTGAACCGGCGTCAGCTGCGCGGGACTCCGACGGTGAATCCGCTGTTTCGGAACCCACATCGGCAGCAGCCACCGCCGCGCCCTGGGTGGCGGCCACGCCCAGCCCCACGCCGAGCGCCACGGCCAACGCGCCCACCCGACCGACGTAGCGGCCATGATCACTGCTCAGGACAATGCCCATCGATCCCCCAAACGCCGGTGCGCGCCGACGGAATCTCCCGCGCCTGAGACCGGACAGAGCAAAAGTACAGCGGCGTACGTGACGACAGCGTTAGTTTGCGTGATCTTCGCAAATTGGCTAGTCGCGAGTCCTGTGTAGGCGATTATCCGGCATTACCGGCCGCTTTCACGTTTCGACTGCCGCTGAGCGATAGTTGCTACATATACTGACAGTTGGAATCCAGTTATCTCGGACGCCAACCCATGGTTCGTGCGCGTCGCCTGCGGGTGCTCCCGGCCGATCGAGGAGCGCGACACAGGGACCTACCGAGGATCACAGACCGAACAGACGCCAGTTAGCACAGAGGAAGCCCCGCCGGGGCACTGGGACAAGCCGTGGAAGTGGCTCAAATAGCGTCAGTAGTCGTCGTGGCGCCGGATCCACTCGTACGGGGGCTGCTGCGGCCAGCCCGGCGGTGAGTCCTCCCAGTCCTCCTGGCGCCCGTAGGGCGTGAGGTCGAGCAGATCGAAGACCACCATGAACGGTTCCTCGCCGCGGTCGAAGGTCTGCCAGGTGTGGAACACCCGGTCACCGTCGCGCAGGAAAACGCTGATGGAGTGCCGTTCTTCGCCGTCGACAGTGGTCCGGAAGTCCTCGTTGAACGTCGTGCGCCCGGAGGACACCCACGGCAGGTCCCAGCCCATCCGGTCCTTGTACGCGACCAGCTTGCCGACCGGGGCCCGAGACACCAGGACCAGGGAGGTGTCCTTGGCATGCAGATGAGACAGCGGGCCGATGTGGTCGGCCATCATCGAGCAACCCGGACACCCTGCGTCCCAGTCGGATCCGAACATGAAGTGCTGCACGATCAGCTGTCGCCGGCCGTCGAACAGCTCCAGCAGCGTGAACGGGCCCGCCTCGGTGTCGAACACGTAGGGCGTGTCCACGAGCACCATCGGCAGGCGGCGGCGCTCGGCGCTGACGGTGTCCTTGAACCGCGTGAGTTCCTTCTCGCGCACGAGCAGGTCGGCACGGGCCTGCTCCCACTCGTCTCGCGTCACGATCGGCGGTAACCCGGGGGCGTTCATGCCCTGAGCTTGCCAGGACTGCTCAGGTGAAGTCGGCGATTGCCTCGGCCACCTGGCGGACCTGGTCGATGTCCGAACTGGTCGGGATCAGATGAACCTCGTCGGCGCCGAGGTCGGCGAATTTGGCCAGCACCGCACGCAACTCGTCGACGGTGCCGGCGAATCCGGCAGTAGGCGCCATCGCGTCGACGAACTCCGCGGGAATCCAATTCATGTACCGGAGCAGGTGGCGGTGCACCTGCGCGCGGGGCGCCTCGCCGTCGCCGATGGCGAACCAGAACGACGTCGCCAGATGCGGTTTCGTTCGTCCGGCGTCGTGCCAGGCCTGCCTCGCCACGTCGAACAGCTCGCCCTGCTTACCGAGATCCAGATCCAGCGTCATGCCGGCCAGCCCGTCGGCCCAGCCCACGGCGCTGCGCACCGTCTTGGGCCCCAACGTGCCGACGTGCAGGACCGGACCACCGGGCTGCACCGGCGGCGGGCCGACCGGCAGGGTCGACTCGGTGACCTTCTCCCCCGCCCACACGCGTTTCATCACCTCGACCCGCTCGGCCATCTCGCGCATCGTCTGGGTGGCGGGATCAGCGCCGACGGCCCGGTAGTCCTCGTGGCGACCGCCCACGCCGACACCGACGGTCAGCCGTCCGTCGCACAGCATGTCGCCGGTGGCAAGCTGCTTGGCCAGCATCACCGGGTCGTGCAGTTGCGGGATGACCACCGTCGTGACCAATCGGACCCGGTCGGTCCAGGCCGCCAACGCGCCGAGCAGGGTGAGACTTTCGGGGTTGTCGAACGCGATCCGCTCGCCCCAGCACAGCGACGAGAACGGGCCGCCGTCGACGAGCTGCGCCCATGACCGCAACGTCGCACGGTCGAGGTCGGGCTCCATCACCGGCATCGTCATCCCGATATCCACGCCGTGATTCTGGCACGCGGCCGACAAAGCGCGCCGCCACTGGAAGTGGCGGCGCGCGTGTCATTTTCGATGGTGTGGTCGATACGCGTTACGCGTAGTTGAATATCGTCTTTCCCTCGCCGCGGAAATCGACGTAGATCGGACCGGCAGCGAACGGCGGGAATCCCATGAGCACCCGGTCGCTGTCCTCGACGACGAACGGGGTGTTGTTCTTCGTCGTCCGGTACGAGAAGAGCAGCGTCGCGCCGTCCTCGGTGTACACCGAGATCAGAGTGCCGGGAGCCACGTTGTCGGCCCCGTTGACCAAGGACGCCGGGATATTGCCAAAGACCCCGCCCGAGTCGATCCATGTCTCGATCACCTGAGGAGCGTTGTCGCCGACTTTCACCATCAAGTCACTGCTGGGTGCGCCGTCGAGCGTCACCCGGGCGGCATACGGGTTGGGGCCCAGAATCGCGCGGTTTCGTCGCTCTTCGATGAGCATGCCCCGACCCAGCAGTCCCGGCAGCGCCGTCAACGGATTGCTGTCGCCCGGCCCGGCCTTCGGACCGATGCCGAGAATCCCGACGTAGTCGCTGTTGGTCTCGGCCACCGCGGCCCAGGTGTCGAGTGTCACGACGAGGACTGGCGTACGCGCGGAGACGACGTCGTCGTCCACCGCGATCGGAATGTTGTAGACCTCGTAGTCGTACTCGACCAAGCAGCTTGCATAACAGCCGGAGCCGTAGTCGATCGGTGCGCCGATATCCTTGAGCCCGATCGCCTGTGGGTCGATCACCAGGCCGTAGGATCCGGTGTCCAGCAGGACCCGGACCGGCGCTCCACCGTTGATCGACAGCATCATGATCGGATTGACCCGCCGGACCCCGTAGACCGACTCCATGTCCAACTCGACGATCTGGTAGACGAGACCATTCTCGGCAGCCTGTGCGATCAGCTCGCCGATCGCGGCCATGGAATCGCGGGGACCGAACCACCCCACCACGGGAAGCCACTTCTCGGCGGCCTCAAGCTGATCCTGGACACGGATGGTGCGCATGATGCTGGCCTCGATGCGCTGCGCTGCGATCCAGTGCGCGAACGGGTTTCCGGCCGTGGCGGCGAACTGCTCTTGCAGGCGTGCATGGTTCATCTGCCAGCGCTCCAGCGAGGCATCGGCGTTGTACATCCACATCTGCGGAAGCATGGCGGCCAAGCCGGCCAGGAGGTTGCCGCTGCCCCAGGTGGCGTCCCGCAGGTCGTCGCGGGCCTGGGTGATCTGTTCCTGCGCGAGGTCGACGGTCTCCGTCGCGTCGTCATCCGCCGCGGTGGGCAGCACCACGGGCGTCTCGTCGACGTCCTGGTCCGGCAACGACTCGGCGGTGTCGGCGATGCTGTAGCGGACGCTCGTCGGCACCTGATTGGGCGCGGAGCGATCACCTGTCGCTTCGGATGGGCCGACCTCTGCGCCGGTGTCGGGATCGTCGGCATCATCGGCCTCGTCGACGTCGTCAGCCTCGTCGGCATCGGCGTCCTCGGCGTCAGCATCGGCGTCGTCTGCCGCGTCGGCGTCGGAATCATCGGCCTCGGCCTCGTCGGCATCGTTGCCGTCGGTCTCCGAACCCTGGCGAGTCGACGAGTCGGCCGACGCCGCATCGTCGCGTTCACTGGTGGGTCCGGCGCTCACGGTCGAAGTGGTACTCGAACTGGTGTCGTCCGGCGCGGCCTGGGCTGTGGCAGCACACAGCATGCACACTCCGGTAGCGATAGCGGGGGTGGCGAGGGCAGTTGCTGCCCAGCTACTAATCTTCACAGTCGTCAGTAAAGCACTATTGTCAGCCTGTGCCAGGATTTCACGCAGAATCCGCGCAATCATCCTGAAAGGCCTAGGTGATTCACGCAGGAACGATCACGTCGACGTCGACGTAACGGATCAAGAGCCTGGACACTGACATATGTAGCAAACTATCCAGATAGCGAAATTTGTTGGTAAACGAATTAGCCAGCTACAGGTGCACAAGCCATGCCTTCGCCGCAGGTCGGAGTCGGAACCCGTGACGGAGCCGGCCCGAAGTGGCCTCGCCACTACACGCGCCCAACCGGCCCATTGAGCGTCGGCGATTTCCGTCCGCCAAACGCCCGCACCGGCATCAACCGACGGGCGGATCCTTGCGGGCACGGATCGGATCCGCGGCTGGCGGCGCGAACAGGCCGCCCTGCAATCCCCCACGGACCGTGCGCACCGCCACCAGCAGCCACGTGGACAGCAGCCCCACGTAGGCGACGGCGGCAGCACCGGCGAACGCGGGGAGCCCGGTGTGGAACGCCAACTGGCTGGTACCCGTGACGAAGGTGCCGACCGGGAACGTCAGGCTCCACCAGGTCAGCGCGAACGGCATGCCGCGACGGATCGTCCGCACGGTCAGCGCCGTCGCCAACGCGATCCACAACACCGCGAAACCCCACACCGGCACGCCGTAGAGCACCGCGAAGATACGCATCCCGTCGGCCAGAGGTGCATCGACAGCCAACGCGGCATCGGACCCTAGAAGCCCTGCGACGGTGATGGATTGACCGAGCGGGCCAAGGACGATCCACAGCGTGGGCACCCGCGCGGTGCCGGAGGTGCCGAAGTGCGCGAGCCTGCTCCACACCATGGTGATGATGATCAGCGAGGCGATCAGAGACAGCCCGAACATCGCGTAGCAGCCGTAGAGCATGGTGGCGCGCCCGCTGCCACCTTCTGACATGTGCGGAATGAGCAGGCCCCCGGTCGCCGCTGCCACCATCGGCGGCACGACCGGCATCAGCCAGCCGCCGAACGCGGCGTCCGGTTCCACGCGGTACTGCGTGAACATCAGATACGGGATGCTCATCGCGGTGAACAGGCCACTGAGAGTGCCGGCGGTCCACAGCACCCACGCCAGCCCGACAGCCGCATCGACGCCGATCAGGTCGGTGCCGACCAGCAGAGCCCCGGACGCCACCGTCAGCAGCGCCATCGGTGCCGCCCCGTAGAAGTGAGCCATCTGCGGGTTGCGGACATGGCTGCGGGCCACCACCGGGTTACGCACCCAGTGCCCGAGCATCGCCAGGATCAGCAGAATCAACAACACCGCCGAAATCACCCACACCACCAGGGCGAACCCCCGCAGGCCGGGCACGTGTACCGGGAGCGAGGCACCTGCCGTCGCGACGATGCCGGTGCCCATGACCGACGCGAACCAGTTCGGTCCGAGATAGCCGAGGAGGGACGGCCGCTGCGTGTTCACCGGGACAGTATGGTCACCGCGAGCGTGCGGGAAATCGAGGACCCGATCGGTGTTTCGCCCGCAGACACGCACGCTCGCCGGAGTTGGGGGGGTTATCCCCCGCCGGACCCGACGGAAAACGCTGTGTCGCCGCGGCGCCGCGATCCATAGGTTTGAGGGCATGACCGCAGTCACCGACACCGATGCTGTCACCGAAGGGGTTCCGGTGGACCAGGACCGGCCCGCTCCCGGCCTGCCGCCGCCACGTGTGCGCAGCGTCGTCGCGAGCGCGTCGCTGCTCACCGGCGGCGCGATCGCCGTGGTGTGGTTCTGGATTCCGTTGGCAATCCTGGTCGTCGGTATCACCTCGATCCCCAGCGTCATCGGCTTCCTGCTGGCCGCCATCGTGTTCGTCTATCTGATGCGCGGCGTCGACCACGTCGAACGGGTGCGCAGCGAAGCCGTGTTCGGCATGGGCATCCCGGTGCCACCGCGTCGGCTGTCGCCGTATTCCGGCGTGCAGCGCTGGGCCCACCAGCTGTGGCTCGACATCAGCAGTGCCCGCCTCTGGAAGGCGGTGGCCCACCACTACCTGCGGATGATCTACGACGCACTGGTCACCGCCGTCGCGCTGGGCCTGGTGGTGTTCGCGTTCCTGGCACCGGCGGTCGCGATCGGCATCGGACACAGCGACCCCGAGGCCGGGTTGTCGTTCCTGCCCACCCCGGTCGCCTGGCTGCTGGCCGTCGTGGCGCTGGCCGCCGCGGCCGCGCTGGTCATCTTCGCGCCGACACTGGACGCGACGATCGACCGCTGGCTGCTGCCGCCGTCGTCGACCGCCGAACTGCAACACAGGGTCAGCGCGCTCGCCGACGCCCGGCAGGGCGCGGTGACGTCGGCGCAGACCGAACGGCACCGCATCGAGCGCGATCTGCACGACAGCGTCCAGCCGCGTCTGGTGTCGCTGGCGATGACGATCGGGCTGGCTCAGACGAAACTCGACTCGGATCTGCCCACGGCCAAGGCTCTGATCGCCGAGGCCCACACCGACGCCAAGGCCGCGCTCGTCGAACTGCGCAACGTGGTCCGCGGAATCGCCCCGACCATCCTGTCCGACCGCGGCCTGGACGCCGCGCTGTCGGCAGTGGTGCAGCGGGCCAACAACTCCGGCGTGTCCACCACGTTGAGCGTGCATCTGCCGCGGCGGTTGCCCGAGGAGGTGGAGGCGTGCGCCTACTTCGTCGTCGCCGAGGCGCTGACGAACGTGATCCGGCATGCCGGGGCCTCCCACGCGGCGGTCACCGTGCGTCTCGACGAAACGGCGAATCTGTTGCACGTCAGCGTGTTCGACGACGGGCGCGGCGGAGCCAGGATCGTGGCGGATGGCGGCAGTACCGAAGCCACGGGCCTGCGCGGACTCGACGAGCGGGTGCGCGCGGCGCAGGGCACGTTCTCGGTGACCAGCCAGCCCACCGGACCCACGATCATCACCGCGGTGCTGCCATGCGGATAGTGATCGCCGAGGATTCCGCGTTGCTGCGCGCCGGCATCGAGCGGATCCTCACCGACGCCGGCCACGAGGTCGTGGCCGGGGTGCCCGACGCGACCAACCTGCTGCGCCTGGTGAACGAGACACGGCCCGACCTGGCCATCCTGGATGTCCGGATGCCGCCGACGTTCACCGACGAAGGCATCCGCGCGGCCGCGCTGCTGCGCAGCCAGAACCCGGAGTCCCCGGTACTGGTGCTGTCGCACTATGTCGAGGAGCGCTACGCCGCGGACCTGATCGCCTCGGACACCCGCGGCTTCGGGTATCTGCTCAAAGACCGCGTGGCCGACGTCCCGGCGTTCCTCGACGCCGTCGAGGTCGTCGGATCCGGCGGCACGGTGCTCGACCCCGAGGTGGTGTCCCAGATCCTGGTCCGGTCGCGCCGCCGCAACGCGCTCGACGCGCTGAGCCCGCGTGAGCGTGAGGTGCTCCAACTGATGGCCGAAGGCAGGACCAACGCGGCGATCGCGGCCGCGCTGCACATGTCGGTCGGCTCGGCCGAGAAGCACATCGCGTCGATCTTCACCAAGCTCGCGCTCGCGCCCGACGAGAACCGCCGGGTGCTCGCCGTGTTGCGCTACCTCGAATCCTGAAGCCAAGGAAGGACTCTCGTGACCGCCACACTCGCCACGCCGGACTCTCCCGCCTCACCCCCGCCACAGCTGTCACCGGGCGGACGCACCGCGATCAGGACGCTGCTGATCGTGGCCGCAGCGGTCCTGCTGATCGCCGTCGTCGCACTGTCGGCGACAGCCGCCTGGGGCGTCAGCTCGTTCCGGGTGGTCAAGGATTCGATGCCGTTGCCCGCCACGCTGACCGCGGTCGAGATCGACACCGGTTCGGTGCCGGTGGCCATCCGCCTGACCTCCGACCGCGAGTCCGGTGAACCCAGGGTGGACATGCGCATGGTCAACTCGGTCCGCGCCGGGGCGGACCCGTTGTCGGTCGACGCCGACGGCACCACCGCGCGGGTGACGATCGACGCGGAGCCCTCGGAGTTCCTGCGGTGGGGCCGGGCCGGGGAGATCACGCTGGTACTGCCACCAGAACTGGCGCGTCGGCTGACCGTGACCACTCGCCAGGATGTGGGCGTGGTGTTCGCCCAGACCGACCTGGACCAGTTCATCGCCCACACCGTCGACGGCACCGTGGTGCTCAACGGCGCGGCCCGCCGCATCGACATCACCACCGAGGACGGCGACGTCACGACCCGCGATCCGATCTCGGTGTCGCAGTCGTTCCGCGCGCGGACCACCAGCGGCGACGTCAGCGTCGAGTTCGCCGAGACGCCCGATACGATCGACGCCGAAACCCAGCGCGGCGACGTCGTGGTCACGCTGCCGCCGCCGGGCCCGTACTTCGTCGACGCGTCCACCGGGACCGACAACGGGGCGACCGTGGTGCGGGTCCCCCAGACCAGGGACCGCGAGGCCGCGGCGTCGCTGGTCACCGCGCGGACCGACAGCGGCGACGTCGTCATCAGCGACGGTCGTTAGCTCGGTTCACCCTGCGCGACAACGCTTCGACGAACCCGCGACCCGCCGGCGCGGCCCGTCCTATCCTGGACGGGATGGCGATCACCCTCAACCACACGATCGTCGCCGCGCGGGACAAGACCGAGTCGGCGACGTTCCTGACCGAGTTGTTCGACCTGCCCGGCGCGCGGCCGTTCGGCCCGTTTCTCGTGGTCGGCGTCGGGGACACCAGCCTGGATTACGCCGACGTCGGCGATGGCGAGGAGATCCACCCACAGCACTACGCGTTCCTGGCCTCCGAGGACGAGTTCGACGTCATCTATGGGCGCATCCATGACCGCGGTTTGCAGCACTGGGCCGATCCGAGGGGCACGAGGCCGGGCGAGATCAACCACAACGACGGCGGCCGAGGCGTGTACTTCCGGGATCCGGCCGGCCACTACCTGGAGATCCTCACCCGCCCGTACGGATCGGGCAGGTCGGGCTAGCCGACCGAATGACCGCGCGCTTCTTCCTGGTCGCGGTAGTCGTCGGCCAGGCAGCGGACGTGCTCGGGGAGGTCCCCGGAGGCGACGGCGGCCAGGCTGGTCTGCTCGAGCACCGAGCGCATGCTGGCCCGTAGCGCGCGCCACACGTCGGTCAGTGCCGCCGTCGGTCCGGAGTACGGCAGATCGCCGAGGCCGATGTCGCGCACGCTGGCCAGCGGACCGTCGATGCACCGCAGCACGTCGGCGATGCTGATGTCGACCGCGGGCCGGGCCAGCTCATAGCCACCGTCGCGGCCCCGGTAGCTGCGCACCAACCGGTCGGTGCGCAGGTCGGAGAGGATGTCGACGAGGAACTGCGGCGGAATGCCCTGCGCCTTGGCGAGGTCGTCGGTTTTGACCGGCACTCCGTCGTCGACGGTGGCGAGCTGGACCATCGCGCGCACGGCGTACTCCGCCTTCGCCGACATCCGCATGAGGTCAGGCTAGCCGGACGACGATCAAGCGGCGACGGAGGAGCCGCGATGAGGAGTCCGGCCATCGGGCACAGCCGGACGACGATCAAGCGGCGACGGAGGAGCCGCGCGATCCGCGATTGAGGTTAGCCTAACCTTCATGCTACTTTGCCCGGCGGGAGCCGCACAGGCGGCGCACAGGTAGAGCAAAGGCAGGGCTGGTGGCGCTTGCGGTCGGTGCCGCTCACGGTGAGCAGCCAATCCCTACACCCCGCGAAGGTCACCGCCGCCCCGACATTCAAGGGCTGCGCGCGATCGCCGTTCTGATCGTCATCCTCGATCACGTCGGCATGCCGGGATTCTCGGGGGGTTTCGTCGGGGTCGACGTCTTCTTCGTGATCAGCGGTTACGTGATCACCCGGATGCTCCTGAGGACGTCCACACAGTCGCGCGGTGCATGGTTTGTCGACTTCTACGCCCGACGGGCCCGTCGGATCGTCCCGGCAGCCACCCTGGTCATCGTCCTCACCGTGATCGCGACGTTCGAACTCACCAATTTTCTGCGGGGCGCCCGGGTGCTGCCGGACGCGACGGCCTCGTCGCTGTTCCTCGCCAACTTCCACTTCATCGCGACAGGCATCGATTACGCCCGGCTCGGTGGCGATCCGTCTCCGCTGCAGCACTATTGGTCACTGGCGGTAGAGGAGCAGTTCTACCTGGCATGGCCACTGCTCGTGATCCTCACGCTCGCCGTCGCGGCACGGTCGCGCCGGGCCACGCAGCGGCGGGTGCTGTGTGGGTTGCTGATCGCGATCGTGGCGGCCAGCTACCTGGCCTCGATCGTGGTGACTTCCGTCAACGGGGTGGCGGCCTTCTACTCGCCGCTCACCCGGGCGTGGGAGTTGGCGATCGGCTGCCTGATCGCGGTGGCCCAACCGTGGCTGGCCGCCAAGACGTCGGCGCGGCCGGTCCCGGCCACCGCGCTGAGCTGCTGCGGTGTCGCGGCGATCACCTGGTCGGTCCTCTGCCTTGACGACACCAGCCGGTTCCCAGGTTGGGTCGCGGTAGTCCCGGTGCTCGGTGCCGCCGCGATCCTCGTCGCGGGGATGAGCGCACAGCGCACGGTCCCGGCCGCACTACTGGGCAACCGGGCCTTCGTGTACCTCGGCGACATCTCCTATTCGCTCTACCTTGTGCACTGGCCGATCTTCGTCGTCGCCGCCGCCCGCATCGGCGACGATTTCTCCCTGCCCGTGCAGAGTCTCCTCATCGGTGCGACCTTCGCGGGTGCGGCACTCATGTACCACGGCTTCGAGGACCCGATCCGTCGGTCACGCGTACTCGCGACGCGTCCATGGTTGAGTCTGGCCATCGTCCCGGTGAGCATCGCCGTCGTATTCGCGGTTGCAGCCTTCGAGCGTTACCGATGGGCTCTGCCGGTTCCTATTGTCCAGCAATTGTTTTGAGTGTTCTTGGAGAGGATCTTGCCAATGGCGATGCGTTTCACCGCCAGAACGGTCGCGGGTGCGGCGATGTGCGCCGCACTGATGTTGACCGGATGCCAGGCGGTCGTGGCCGACCAGTCGGCCCCCGCTCCGAAACCGGAATCGGCACCCGTCCCGGCGGCGGTACCGCAAACGGAGGTGTTGAGCGCGGTGCAAGCCGCGACCGAATTGCGTGACCTCCCTGCCGGCATCACCAACGAGGAACTGCTGGCCGCCAGCGGCGACTACTCCGACCAGTGGTCGCTCGAGGGATGCGAACCGTCGCTGACACAGACGCGGCTCGACGACATCGGGCCGTGCACCCTGGGTGACACCGACGGTGAGCGAACCATGGCGTTGATCGGCGACTCCGCCGCGTCGATGTGGCACGGAGCCCTCGATCTCATCGGCAAGCGCAACGGTTGGCGGGTGATCGTGTTGGCCAAGAGCAACTGCGGCCCGGCGTCGCTCACCTACTACCAGTGGCAACTCGAGCGCGCCTACACCGAGTGCGACGACTGGCAGGACTGGCGGATGGAGATCATCGGCCAGGAGAAGGCCGAGATCGTCGTGATGGCAGGCTTTTTCGACGGCGGCAATCAGGGACCGGGCCGCGAGACGACCCCGCAGATCTGGCGTGACGCCCTGGTGAAGACCATCGGAAACCTGCCTGAGGGCGCAAAAACCTTCCTGCTGGGCAACATTCCGCGCCCGCCGGAGAGCCCGTCCGAGTGTGTGGCGAACAATCCCACCGATCTCAACCGGTGCGCGGTGCCCGCGGCCGAGGCGCTTCCGACGCAGGAGGGCTGGTCGGATGCGGCAGCACAGACCGGCCAGACCTACGTCGATATCGATCCGTGGTTCTGCACCGAGGTCTGCCCGCCGGTGATCGCCGACCAGCTCGTCTACTCCGGCAAGTACCACATCACGACGCAGTACGCCCGGTACCTGTCAGGAGCCGTCGAGGAGATCATGGCACCGGCACTTCACGCGCCGCGCTGACTCAGTCGGGTACGGCGGCGGTGTCCGGCACGACGACCGCGAACAGGTCTGACAGCGCGGCCAGACTGGCGGACTGCAACGCCGCGGCAGAGACGGTCTCGCCGCCCACCACCGGCAGCGCGCGCGTCGCCGTCGCCGCGGCGACCACCGTCGGCGCGTAGCCCAGGTTGAACGCGCCGCGGGCGGTCGAGTTCACACACATATGTGTCATGAAGCCGGCCAGCACGAGGTTGGACACGTTCGCCGCCTTGAGTCGCTCGTCGAGGTCGGTCTGTACGAACGAGTTCGGATAGTTCTTCACCACCACGGGTTCGTCGCCGCGCGGGGCCACCTGCTCGACGATCGCGCCGCTCTCCCCCGAGATGTCGTACAGTCCGCCTCCGTCGTCGTGCTGGATGTGGATGACGGGGACGCCCGCCGTGCGGGCGCGGTCCAGCAGGGCCGCCGCCTCGTCCAGCGCGGCCCGCACACCGTCGAGCTCCATCACGCCACGGGTGTAGGTGTTCTGACAGTCGATGAGGACGAGGGCCGAATCCGACAGACCGGCAGGGGCCCGAGGTAGTCCGGCCAACGAGCGCAGGGTGGGAAGGTCCGACATCGTCGCAGCTTACTTCGGATCGGACCCGCGGTGTCGGGATCAGGCAGCGCCCATGTCGGTGCAGTCCAGCCAGCGCCCGTCCTCGCGGACGAACGGGGTGGTGTCCGTGCTCGTCTGCGGTGCGCTGTCCCCCATCGCGCGGGTGACGGTGACGTCGGCGGTGGCGCTGTCCCCGTCGACCACGATGTTGTCCACACCTTCGACGGAAAGAGTGGTCGCTTCGGTCATCAGGTCCAGCATGGCTACCCGGTAGGCCGGCTCGTCGTAGGCGACCAGCGCCCGTGCCGCGCGGTCGAGGGTTTCGGCCGGGACTGCGCCACCGAACTGCTCGGCCAGCAGTTCGGACATCTGCGGCACGGTCAGCGACGTCACCTCTTCGCGGGAACCGAAGGTGTCGATCGGCGGGATCAGGTGGGCGGCCGGATCGGCGGCGCGATCGCGGAACTTCGCGCATGTCAACTCCGCCAACGTTTCCCAGTCGCCGCCCGAGAACGCTTCAGCCTGGGCTTCGACCAGTTCGCGGATCTGGCGCTGGTCGTCGGCCTGCGTCGCGGGCGGCGCCGACGATCCGCCGGTGTCGGCAGTGTCAGCACCGCATCCGGCCAGTGCGAGCGCCAGCGCGGCGATGGTGGCGTGGACGGTCCGGGCCATGACATCCCCTCGACGAGCTACCTCTGGGCCGCACTCTACCGAGGGGCGTCCTCCGTACGGCGAGATTGCATCGTGCGCGGAAGAATCCGCCCGCAGGCCGCGTGGACTGCGGTTTCGGCGGCGAAGGGGGTCAGCGGGCGGTGACCGCGAGCACTGCCTCGGCGAACTCGGGCCGGCACACGATCAGATCGGGCAACCTGGGATCGCGCTGGTTGTAGCGCAGCGGGGATCCGTCGATGCGCGAGGTGTGCAGCCCTGCGGCCCGCGCCACCGCTACCGGGGCGGCCGAATCCCATTCATACTGACCGCCGGCGTGCACATACACATCGGCCAGGCCCTGCACCACCGAGGCGACTTTGGCTCCGGCCGAACCCATCTCGACCAGCGTGCCGTTCAGCGCCTCCTTGACCTCCAGCGCGACTGCAGGCGGCCTGGTGCGCGACACCACCACCCGTGCCGGGCCGGGCGACGGCGGCGGCAGGGGCACCGTCGGGGTGGCCAGCGTGACTCCCTGCGCGGGCAGCGCCACCGCGCCCGCGACGAGTTCGCCGGATTCCCAGAGTGCCACGTGCACGGCCCAGTCGGTGCGGCCGAGTTCGGAGAACTCCCGCGTCCCGTCGAGCGGATCGACGATCCACACCCGCGCGGCGGACAACCGCGCCGGATCGGCGTCCTCGGCCGGCCCCTCCTCGGACAGCACCGCGTCCTGCGGGCGCTCCGCGGTCAGCGCCGCCAACAGGAACTCATGGGACTGCTTGTCTCCCTGAGTTTTACGCTCCTGTGCCGAAGCCCCGGCCAGGTCACCACGGACGTCGAGCAGCAGGTTCCCGGCTTCGGTCGCCAGCCGCGCGGCGAGCGCGTGGTCGTCGGTCACTGCGCGCGGCCTTCGAGCAGCTCGATCACCGCGGCGGCGTGCTCGTCAGGGGTGCGGTCCGGAGTGAGCCGCAGGTCGGGATTCTTCGGCCGCTGGTACGGGCTGTCGATCCCGGTGAAGTGGGTGATCTCGCCGGCGCGGGCCTTGGCGTAGAGCCCCTTCGGATCCCGTCGCTCGCAGTCCTCCAGCGGGGTGTCGCAGAAGATCTCGAAGAACTCGACGCCGGCATCGGTGGCCACCTTGCGCGCCACCTCCCGGTGCTCGGCCAGCGGGCTGATCGCCGGCACCAGCACCACCTGGCCGGAATCGGCGAGGATGGCGGCGACGTGGGCAAGCCTGCGCAGGTTCTCGGCCCGGTCGGCCATCGAGAACCCCAGATCGGAGTTCAGGCCGTGACGGAGGTTGTCGCCGTCGAGAACATAGGCCGGCACCCCCTTTTCGAGCAGCTTCTGCTCGACCAGCATGGCCACCGACGACTTGCCCGACCCCGACAGGCCGGTGAACCAGATGGTCCGGCCCTTGGTCAGGCGGTCCTCGGGCCGGCACAGCGACTCGTGGCGCACGGTGTTCGGGCTCGCGGCCCGCGCGGTCCCGTCCCGCAGCACCATGCCCGCGGCCACAGTGCCGTTGGTGTTCGGGTCGATCAGGATGAACGAGCCGGTGGCCGCGTTGCGGCTGTACTCGTCGAGCAGCAACGGCACCTGCGAGCGCAGCGAGATCCGGCCCAGCTCATTGAGTTTCAGAGCTGTGGCGGTCTTGTCGCGGTGCAGGGTGTTCACGTCGAGGCGGTAGTCCAGACCCATCACCTTCACCCGCGTGGTGCGGGTGGTGTGCTTGATCAGGTAATCCCGGCCGGGTTCTAGCGCGACCTCGTCGGCCATCCAGCACACGGTGGCGTCGAAATCCTGAGTGACGCGGGGCTGGTTGTTGGGCCGGGCGATCATGTCGCCGCGCGAGACGTCGATGTCGTCGGCCAGACTCACCGACACCGCCATCGGCGGGAAGGCCTCCTCGACCGGACCGGAGGTGCCCTCGATCGCCGCGATCGTGCTGGGCTTTCCGGCCGGCAGCACCACCACCTCGTCACCGACGCGCATCACGCCGCTGGCGATGGTGCCTGCGTAGCTGCGGTGGTCGTGGTGCTCGCGGGTCTGCGGGCGGATCACGTACTGGACGGGGAACCGCACGTCGACCAGGTTGCGGTCGCCTGCGATGTAGACCTCTTCGAGATGAGTGAGCAGGGACGGGCCCTCGTACCAGGGCGTGACGTCGGACTTGGTGACGACGTTGTCGCCGTTGAGCGCCGACAGCGGGATCGTCATGACGTCATGGACGTCCAGGCGCGCGGCGAAGTCGTGGAAGTCGTCGCGGATCTTCTCGAACTGCTCTCTGTCCCAGCCGATCAGATCCATCTTGTTGACCGCGAGCACGATGTGCCGGATGCCCAGCAGCGAGGCGAGGAACGCATGCCTGCGCGACTGCTCGAGCAGCCCGTGGCGGGCGTCGACGAGCACGATGGCCAGCTGCGCGGTCGACGTGCCGGTCACCATGTTGCGGGTGTACTGCAGGTGTCCCGGCGTGTCGGCGATGATGAATTTCCGCTTGGCCGTGGCGAAGTAGCGGTAGGCGACGTCGATCGTGATGCCCTGCTCACGCTCCGCGCGCAGGCCGTCGGTCACCAGGGCCAGGTCGGTGTAGTCGTTGCCGCGCTCCTTGGAGGTGCGTTCGACCGCGGCGAGCTGATCCTCCATGACGGCCTTGGAGTCGAACAGCAACCGGCCGATCAGGGTGGACTTGCCGTCGTCGACCGAGCCCGCGGTCGCGATGCGCAGAAGCGTGGTGGACCCGCTCATCAGTGTTGACCTTTCTTCGCGCGAGCGCTCATCAGAAATACCCCTCGCGCTTGCGGTCTTCCATCCCGGCCTCCGAGATGCGGTCGTCGGCGCGGGTGGCGCCACGTTCGGTCAGTCGCGAGATCGCGGTTTCGGCGATCACCTCCGACACCGTGGCCGCGGTGGACTCGACGCAGCCGGTGCACGTCACGTCGCCGACGGTGCGGAAACGCACGGTCTTCTCGATGATCTTCTCGTCCTTGCGCGGCTGCAGGAACTTGTGCACCGCGAGCAGCATGCCGTCGCGCTCGAACACCTGGCGCCGGTGCGCGTAGTAGATCGCGGGCAGCTTGATCTTCTCGGCGCCGATGTAGGACCAGATGTCGAACTCGGTCCAGTTCGACAGCGGGAACGCGCGGATGTGCTCGCCTTTGCGATGCCGACCGTTGTAGAGATTCCACAGCTCCGGGCGCTGGTTCTTCGGATCCCACTGACCGAACTCGTCGCGGAAGCTGAACACCCGCTCCTTGGCGCGCGCCTTCTCCTCGTCGCGGCGGGCACCGCCGAAGGCCGCGTCGAACTTGTTCTCCCGGATCGCGCGCAGCAGGGTGAACGTCTGCATCGGGTTGCGCGACGGGATCGTCTCCACCACCCGGCCGGCGTCGATGTCGTCCTGCACCTTGGCCACCACCAGGCGCACCCCGGTCTCGGCGACCAGGTCGTCGCGGGCCTGCAGCACCTCGTCGAAGTTATGGCCGGTGTCGACGTGCATCACCGGGAACGGCAGCCGTCCCGGCCTGAACGCCTTGACGGCCAGGTGCAGCATCACGATGGAGTCCTTGCCGCCGGAGAACAGCAGCACCGGCTTCTCGAACTCCGCGGCGACCTCCCGGATGATGTGGATCGCCTCGGCCTCCAGGGCCCGCAGGTGGCTCAGCTCGTAGCGTCCCGCGGTGACGGTGAGCTCATCGGTCGTGGTCACGGATACCTCATAAAGTTGGTAGATCTGACCAGAATTACGCGCATAACCGGGAATTGTGCCGCAGGGCCGTCCCGGGTGTCAACGGTGGCGCCGCGGCGCCACCCCGTCGCGCCGAGACTGAAGTTCTGCGCGAAATCCAGCCCATTCGTCGAGCACAACCTCAGACTCGGCCGAATCAGGGCCGCAGGTCGTAGACCGTGGCCCCACCGACGTCGGCCGGGGGGAAGTTCTGCTCCACCCACGCGGTGATCTGTGCTGCCGATCCGGTGTCTCCTCCAGGTCCGCGGTGCCCGCCGGCGATGAAGAACCTGACCTGGCCGTCGTTGACGTACTGCTGGAACTGCTCCAAGGTCGGCGAATCGTCGCTGCCGGTGAAGCCACCGATCGCCATCACCGAGGCGCCGGTCTGCAGTTGGAGATCGCCGGCGGTCATCGATCCGACGGTGGCGGCAGCCCACCGGTCGTCGGCCGCGCTCACCCACTGCTGGAGTTCGGTGTTGTCCGAGACCCTGGCGCCGGGCCCGCCCGGCCCCCCGGGACCACCCGGGCCGCCGAAGGCACCCTCGGGCCGGTCCGGGCCCGACATCGCAAGCGGGCCGTCGCCGGGATGGGCCGCGGTCTCGATCGCGTACGTCAGCGGGGCCATCGCGGCGAGCAGGATCGCGGCGGCGACCACCGCCGCGGTGGCCCGGCCCAGCCGGTGCGCCCCGACCGCGATCACGATCGCGACCACGATCGACCCGGCGGCCACCACCCATCGCAACCACGGCTGCCAGTCCGGCGTCCGCGCGAGCAGGATGAACGCCCATCCCCCGGTTGTCGCCGACATCGCCGCCAGCACCAGCCGGGGCGCGAGATCCGCTCTGCGGCGCCATAGTTCGACTGCCGAGAGGCCGACGAGCGCGGCGATACCCGGAGCCAGCGCCACCGTGTAGTACGGGTGGATGATGCCGTCCATGAAGCTGAAGACGGTCCCGGTGACCAGCACCCAGCCGCCCCACATCAGCAGGCTGGCGCGCAGGGCGGCGGTGCGGGCGGTGCGCCGGGTCAACCACAAGGCCGCGACCAGCCCGATCAGCGCCGCGGGCAACAACCACGACGCCTCGCCGCCCATCGAGGCACCGAAGAGCCTGCCGATGCCGGGGTCACCGCCGAAGAACAGACTGGCCCCGTCGCCGGGCCTGCCCGGACCTCCGGGCGGGCCGCCCGGCCCGCCCGGGCCCGCTCCCTCGCCTCCCATTACACGCTGAATCCCGTTGTAGCCCAGGGCGAGCTGCAGCAGACTGTTGTCGGTGGAGCCCCCGATGTAGGGGCGCGAGTCCGCCGGCCACAGGCTGACCAGAGCCAGGAACGACCCCGCCGTCGCCACCATGGCGCACGCGCCGGCCACCAGCCGGCGCACCCGCTGCCCGAGCCCGACCGGCGCGGCCACCAGGAAGGCCAGCGCCAGCCCGGGCACGACCAGGAACGCCTGCAGCATCTTGGTCAGGAACGCGACACCGAGCACCACCCCGGCCAGGACCACCCACCGGGTCCGACCGTCGCTGGTAGCCCGGACCATCAGGTAGGCGGCCACCACGAGCAGCAGCACCAGCAGCGCGTCGGGGTTGTTGTACCGGAACATCGACGCCGCCACCGGGGTGACGGCCAGCGCAGCGCCGGCGATCAGGCCCGCGCCCGGTCCGCCGACGCGGCGCACCGCCGCGAACAGCACCGCGACCGACGCGACCCCCATCAGCGCCTGCGGCAACAGCATCGTGAACGGGCTGAAGCCGAACAGCCTGCCGGACAACGCCATCACCCACAGCGCGGCGGGCGGCTTGTCGACGGTGATCGCGTTGCCAGGGTCGAAAGACCCGAACAGCCACGCCTTCCAGTCCTGGGTGCCCGCCTGCGCGGCGGCGGCGTAGTACTGGTTGGCCCAGCCCGAGGAGCCGAGCCCGCAGAGGTAGAGCGCCGCGGTGGCGGCCAGCAGCGCGGCCAGCGCGGGCCACACCCAGCGCGGTC
>NZ_BCRS01000093.1 GCF_001552715.1 Mycolicibacterium vaccae NBRC 14118 = CIP 105934
CAGCGGGGGCGGGCGGGACGGCGGGGGGCTCGGGGACGTCCAGGTCGCGTTGCGTGGTGGCGGCGGCCGGCGCCGTCGGGACGTCCGTCTCCTCAGCCGGGGCGGGGCCGCTCGCCGGGGTCTCGACGACCGGGGACTCGACGACCGGGGACTCGACGACGGTGGGTGTGGCGTCGACGTCGTCGGGGGTCTGTTCGTCGTCGATCACGACGACGTCGTCGGGGAGTTCCTCGTTTTCCGGGGCGGGCGCAGCGGCGCGGTCCCGGTCGTCGTCGTCGAGGACGGGTTCGTCCTGGAGGTCTTCTTCGACGGGTTCGTCTTCGTCGACGGGTTCGTCTTCGTCGACCGGTTCGTCATCGTCGACGTCGGAGTCGTCCGGCCCGTCGGTCACCGCCCCGACGTCGCTGGGGCCCTCGTCGTCGCGAGGCGGCCCGGTCTCGGTCTGGGACGCGTCACCGCCGCCCGTCCCGACCGACTCGTCGGCCGCGGCAACCCCGCAACCGAACCCGAGGAACACCGCCGCGCCGACCCCCGCCGCAGCGAAAACCTCGATACCTTTGCTCATCCCCTGACCACCCCGCATCGACCAACTATGAAGGGCGAAGAAGTCCCGGTCAATGTTTGCCGGTCCGTCTTTGTGCGGTCCTGGATTAGGCTCGCCGGGTGCTCATCGTGATCGAGGGAGTCGACGGCGCCGGCAAACGCACGCTGACCGACGGTTTGCGCACCGCGTTCGAATCCGGCGGCCGGTCCGTGGCCACTCTGGCGTTCCCCCGGTACGGCGTCTCGGTGCCCGCCGACGTCGCCGCCGAAGCCCTGCACGGCAGCCACGGCGACCTCGCCGAGTCGGTGTACGGAATGGCCCTGCTGTTCGCGATGGACCGGGCAGGCGCGCGCGACGAGATCGACCACCTCCGGTCGGCCTACGACGTGGTCCTGCTGGACCGCTACGTCGCGTCCAACGCGGCCTACAGCGCGGCGCGGCTGCATCAGGGCGCCGACGGCGACGTCGTGACCTGGGTGCGCGACCTGGAATACCGGCGGCTGCGCCTGCCGGCCCCCGACTGGCAGATACTCCTGGACGTGCCGACCGAGCTGGCGGCGCAGCGGGCAGTCAATCGGGCCGCCGAGGACGCCGACCGGGCCCGCGACGCCTACGAGCGCGACGACGGATTGCAGCGCCGCACCGGCGCGGTGTACGGCGAACTGGCCGCGGCCAACTGGGGCGGCCCCTGGCAGGTGGTGCCTCCGGAGGTCGACGCCGCCGAGCTCGCCGGCCGCCTCACCTCGGACTGAAACCTGGTAACAGCGCGAACTGCCGCCCGAGCGGATAAGCTCCGTCGCGGGGAAGTCGCAACCGCGGCAGTTTGATTCAGGGGGACCGTTGCCAGTTCAGAGCAGTATTCGCAGGGAATCCGCGGTGGCGGCGGAATCGACCGTCGATCACCTGATTACCTGCCTCAAATCGGCGAGCCAGCGATTCGACCAGGGACGGCACACCGAGGTGAAGCCGCTGGCCGGACACCTGCGCGCGCTGCTCTACCGCAGCGACGGGTCGGACGCGCTGCAGGGCCTGCGCGACACCCTCACCTGGGTCGACACCGCCGGTGTGCCCAACCCCAAGACCGCGTGCTCGATCGCCGGGCTGACCCTGATGCGAATCCGCAGCCGCCACCACGGCGCCGAGGAGTACGTCCCGAAACTGGCGATGTACCCGCCGGCGCCGATCCGCACCAGAGACGGTGACCAGATCTTCAGCGGCTCGCGCATCCCGTTCGAGCACTGGTGGACCAACCCGGTGCTGATGGACTCCGTCGGCGCGCAGTACTCGCGCAAGGAACTCGTGCTCGCGATGGCCGCGCTGGACGACCGGGACGCCAGGTCCGCCCGGCGGGCCCTGGCCCGCAGTGCGTCGCTGGGCTGGGTGGTGCGCGACGCGCCCGCGGCCCGGCTGTGCAGTAGCCCGGTGGTCGCCAGCGTCCGCCAGATCGGCTACGAGGTGATGCAGTCCCTCGCCGAGCAGCGCGAGATCCTCGACGCCGTTCGTTGACGCGTCCCGCCGCGCGGTAGGACACGCAAAACACCCCGCGTGGTAGCAGCGGTTTATCGCAATCTGGTGACACCATGGACACCATGAGGCAAAGGATCCTGGTAGTCGACGACGACCCTTCGCTCGCCGAGATGCTCACCATCGTGCTGCGCGGCGAGGGATTCGACACCGCCGTCATCGGTGACGGCACCCAGGCGCTGACCGCCGTGCGCGAACTGCGCCCCGATCTGGTGCTGCTGGACCTGATGCTGCCCGGCATGAACGGCATCGACGTGTGCCGCGTGCTGCGCGCGGACTCCGGCGTGCCGATCGTGATGCTGACCGCCAAGACCGACACCGTCGACGTGGTGCTCGGCCTGGAATCCGGCGCCGACGACTACGTGATGAAGCCGTTCAAGCCCAAGGAGCTGGTCGCCCGGGTGCGTGCCCGGCTGCGGCGCAACGAGGACGAGCCCGCCGAGATGCTCTCCATCGCCGACGTCGACATCGACGTCCCGGCGCACAAGGTCACCCGGCAGGGTGAGCAGATCTCGCTGACGCCGCTGGAGTTCGACCTGCTGGTGGCGTTGGCGCGCAAACCGCGCCAGGTGTTTACTCGTGATGTGCTGCTCGAACAGGTGTGGGGTTACCGCCACCCCGCCGACACCCGTTTGGTGAACGTGCATGTCCAGCGACTGCGGGCCAAGGTCGAGAAGGACCCGGAGAACCCGCAGGTGGTGCTGACCGTTCGAGGAGTGGGATACAAGGCCGGACCTCCGTGATCAGACGGCTCGCCGTCGTCGTGATCAGACGGCTCGCCGTCGTCGTGATCGGACGGCCCGCCGTCGTCGTGATCGGACGGCCCGCCGTCATCGCGAGACGACCCGGGCGGGCATTGTGATCTTCGGCTCGCGCCGCCGCATCCATCGCCGATCGGCGCCACTGGTCCGCGGACTGAGTGTGCTCGGCCGCGCGCTGAGCACGATCTGGCGCCGGTCCCTGCAGCTGCGTGTGGTCACGCTGACCCTCGGGTTGTCGCTGGCCGTCATCCTGGTCCTCGGCTTCGTCCTGACCAGCCAGATCACCGACCGCATCCTCGAAGTGAAGGTCGGCGCGGCCACCGAGGAGATCGAACGCGCCCGCACCACCGTCAGCGGCATCGTCGGCGGCGAGGAGACGCGCTCCCTGGACAGCAGCCTGCAGTTGGCCCGCAACACACTGATCGACCGCAAAGCCGACGCCGGCACCGGATTGGCCGGGACGTTCGACGCGGTGCTCGTGGTCCCCGGCGACGGCCCCCGCGCGGCGACCTCCGCAGGACCCGTGGACCAGATCCCCGACACCCTGCGTGACTTCGTCAAGGCCGGACAGGTCAGCTACCAGTACGCCACGGTGCACACCGACAACTTCAGCGGCCCGGCGCTGATCATCGGCAGCCCCACCGCGTCGTCCTCGTCGTCGGTGACCAACCTCGAGCTGTACCTGATCTTCCCGCTCAACAGCGAGGACTCCACGATCGCGCTGGTCCGCGGCACCATGGCCACCGCAGGCGTCGTGCTGCTCGGCCTGCTCGCCGCGATCGCACTGCTGGTCGCCCGCCAGATCGTGCTGCCGGTGCGGTCCGCGTCCCGCATCGCCGAACGTTTCGCCGAGGGCCACCTCACCGAACGGATGCCGGTGCGCGGCGAGGACGACATGGCCCGACTCGCGGTGTCGTTCAACGACATGGCCGAAAGCCTGCACCGCCAGATCACCCAACTCGAAGAGTTCGGAAACCTGCAGCGCCGGTTCACCTCCGACGTCAGCCACGAACTGCGCACGCCGCTGACGACCGTCCGGATGGCCGCCGACCTGATCCACGACCACGCCGAGGACCTGGACCCGGCCCTGCGGCGCTCCACCGAGCTGATGGTCAACGAACTCGACCGGTTCGAGTCCTTGCTCAACGACCTGCTGGAGATCTCGCGGCACGACGCCGGCGTCGCCGAACTGGCCGTCGAGGCCGTCGACCTGCGTTCCATCGTGCAGAGCGCCCTGGACAACGTCGGACACCTCGCCGAACAGGCCGGCGTCGAGATGAGCGTCGAGCTGCCCACCGAGGAAGTGATCGCCGAAGTCGACCCGCGCCGCGTCGAGCGGATCCTGCGCAACCTGATCGCCAACGCCATCGACCACGCCGAACGCAAGCCGGTCCACATCCGGATGGCCGCCGACGTCGACACCGTCGCGGTGACCGTCCGCGACTACGGGGTCGGCCTGCGCCCCGGTGAGGAGAAGCTGGTGTTCAGCCGGTTCTGGCGCGCGGACCCGTCGCGGGTCCGTCGGTCCGGCGGCACCGGTCTGGGGCTGGCGATCAGCATCGAGGACGCCCGCCTGCACCAGGGCCGGCTCGAGGCGTGGGGCGAGCCCGGCAAGGGCGCCTGCTTCCGCCTCACCCTCCCGCTGGTGCGCGGCCACAAGGTCACCAGCAGCCCGCTGCCGGTGAAGCCGGCCGACATGTCGGCCGGACCCGCCCGTCGGGTGCGCGAACCGGCAGGGGAAGGCGTGTGAGACGCGTTGCCGCGCTGTGGCTCTGCGCGCTCATGGTTCTTCTCGTCGGTTGTGCCGGGGTGCCCAGTTCCTCATCGCCTCAGGCCATCGGCACCGTGGACCGGCCGGCACCGCCGAGCCTGCCCAAACCCACCCCCGGCATGGACCCGGACGTGCTGCTGCGCGAATTCCTCAAGGCCACTGCCGATCCGGCGAATCGGCACCTGGCGGCGCGTCAGTTCCTCACCGAATCCGCCTCCAGCACCTGGGACGACGCCGGCAGCGCGCTGCTGATCGACAATGTCGTGTTCGTCGAGACCCGAACGCCGGACCGGGTCGAGGTCACCATGCGGGCCGACATCCTCGGGTCGCTGTCGGACATGGGCGTTTTCGAGACCGGCGCGGGCGCACTGCCCGACCCCGGCCCGATCGAACTGGTCAAGACCGCCGGCGGGTGGCGCATCGACCGACTGCCCAACGGGGTGTTCCTGGACTGGCAGCAGTTCCAGGCCACCTACAAGCGGCACACCCTCTATTTCGCCGATCCCACCGGCAAGACCGTGGTCCCCGACCCGCGTTACCTCGTGGTGTCCGAACCCGACCAGCTCGCAACAGAATTGGTGAGCAAGCTGATCGCAGGCCCGCGACCGGAGATGGACCGGACGGTGCGCAACCTGCTGGGCCCGCCGATGCGGCTGCGCGGGCCGGTGACCCGCGCCGACGGCGGCAAGACCGGCATCGGCCGAGGCTACGGCGGGGCCCGCATCGACCTGGAGAACCTGTCGACGACCGACCCGCACAGCAGGCAACTGCTTGCCGCACAACTGATCTGGACGCTGTCACGCTCGGGCATCAACGGCCCGTACGTGATCAACGCCGACGGCGCCGCCCTCGACGACCGCTTCGCCGACGGCTGGGATACCGCCGACGTCGCGGCGACCGACCCCGGCGCGGCCGACGGCGCCGCGGCCGGACTGCACGCGCTGGTCGGGGGTTCGCTGGTGCGCCTCGACGGTGAGCGCGCGCCACGCGTCGCAGGGCCGTTCGGGCAGATGCCGGGACAGACCGCCGCGGCGCTGTCGCGGACCGGCCAGGAAGTCGCCTCGATCGTCACGCTGCGCCCCGGCGCACCCGACATGGCGTCCTCGCTGTGGGTGGGCCCGTTGGGCGGCAACGCCAGCCAGGCGCTGGACGCCCGCAGCCTGAGCCGGCCCAGCTGGTCGCTCGACGACGCCATCTGGGTCGTGGTCGACGGCAACAACGTCGTGCGCGTCATCCAGGACGCGTCGGGCCAGCCCGCGCGCATCCCCGTGGACGCCACCGCAGTGCTGACCCGCTTCCCCGGCGGCATCGCCGAACTGCAGTTGTCGCGCGACGGCACCCGCGCGGCGATGATCATCGAGGGCCGCGTCGTGCTGGCCGGCGTCGAGCAGACCCCCGGCGGCGGTTACGCGCTGACCTACCCGCGACGGCTGGGATACGGGCTGGGCGACACCGCGTTGTCCCTGTCCTGGCGCACCGGCGACGACATCGTCGTCACCCGCACCGACCCGCAGCATCCGGTGTCCTACGTCAACCTCGACGGCGTGAACTCCGACGGGCCCAGCCGCAACCTGCTGATGCCGGTCACCACGGTGGCCGCGAGCCCGTCGGCGGTGTACGTCGCCGACGGACGCGGGGTGCTGCTGCTGTCGGGCTCGGTGGCAGAAGACCCAGGCTGGAGCGAAGTGCGGCCGCTGATGGCAACGGGCGCGGTGCCGGTGCTGCCCGGCTGACCCACACGTGTCGCCGGCACAGCCCGCCGGCGATCGGCTCGACGGAGAGGTTCGGTATGTCGGTGGAGATTCCGCGCAAAGCAGTGCTCGCCGGGGCGGGGATCGGCCTGGCCGCCGTGGCGGTGGCCGCGTGTTCGAAGTCCGGGTCCGGCTCCTCGGAATCCCCGGGTTCGTCGAGTTCGTCGGGGACGGCCGATGCGCTCACCTCGACCGCCGACGTGCCCGTCGGGTCGGGAGTCATCGTCGGCGACGTGGTGGTGACTCAACCGGTGGCGGGGCAGTACAAGGGCTTCTCCGCGGTGTGCACGCACAACGGATGCCTGCTCGACAAGATCGCCGACGGGACGATCAACTGCCCCTGCCACGGCAGCCGCTTCAACCTGGACGGCGCGGTGGTCAACGGCCCGGCCGAGAAGCCGCTGCCTTCGGTGCCCATTCGGGTGCAGGGGGATGCGATCGTCAAGGGTTAACCGGGTCGCCGGCGCCGCGAGCGTGAAGCCACGGTCGCGATCGCCGGCGCAACGCGACCGTGGCGTCACGCTCGCGGAACGTGTCGGATGCCGGGGCGACACTGACCGCGTGCTCGATCTGGTCCTTCCGCTGCAGTGCGGCGGGTGCGACGCCGTCGCCACCGCGTGGTGTGAGGCTTGCGCGCGCGAACTGACCGTCAAGCCCGACGAACCCCACCTGGTGACCCCGCGCGTCGATCCCGGTGTGCCGGTGCTGTCGCTGGGGCGCTATGCCGCAGCGCGCCGCAGGGCCATCGTCGGGCTCAAGGAACGGGGCCGCGCCGATCTGCAGCGCCCGCTCGCGGCGGCCCTGCGCGACGCGACCGAACATCTGCTGACGTGGGGGGTGCTCGAGGTGCCGTTGACCCTGGTGCCCGCGCCGACCCGGCGTTCGTCGGCCCGGCGCCGCGGCGGCGACCCGGTGACCCGGATCGCGCGCACCGCAGCGGCCGGTCTGCCTGGCGTCAGCGTCGCCCCGGTGCTGCGCTTCACGGCGTTCACCCGCGACTCCGTCGGGCTCTCGCCGGCCGGCAGGCAGCGCAACGTCGCCGGCCGGGTGCGGCTGACCGGAGCTGTCCGCGGACCCGTCCTGGTGGTCGACGACGTCGTCACCACCGGCGCCACCGCCGCCGAATCCGTCCGGGTCCTGCAAACCGCTGGTGCCCACGTTGTTGCTGTGCTCGCAGTGGCGAACGCGTGACCACGCGCGGCCTGTTACCCGGGGGTCAATCGGGCATGAAGAACTGACAACACAAAGAACGAATTAGTGGCACGTCCGGTGAACAGCGACTACCGTCGGCACCAACCAACCGTGAACACTTCACGGCGGCGCTCAGCAGTGAGACGCCGGTATCGCGTCAGCGGTAGGAGGTGAGTAGTCGACACCTGGCACCGGCGAGTGGCGCGTCCGAAATGCCCTGTCGGTGCGATATCTGTTCAGTAGGGCACGCAGGGGGCGTGCGAATCGCGAGAGAGAATCGAGTTGCCAAGTATGACAAGTCATTCCGTGGATGCCGACAGCACGATTTCAATCGATCCCGACGATGCGGTGAGGTCGTCTGACGAGACTTCGAACGCCGAGGTGGTGGTGACCGGGCGCAACGTCGAGGTGCCGGACCACTTCCGTACCTATGTCGCCGAGAAGTTGTCTCGATTGGAAAGATTCGACCGCACCATCTACCTGTTCGACGTCGAACTCGATCACGAGAAGAACCGCCGCCAGCGCAAGAACTGTCAGCATGTGGAGATCACCGCCAAGGGCCGTGGTCCCGTCGTGCGCGGAGAGGCCTGCGCCGACAGTTTCTACGCCGCGATGGAAGCCGCCGTGAGCAAACTCGAGGCCCGGCTGCGCAAGAGCAAGGACCGCCGCAAGGTCCACTACGGCGACAAGACCCCCAGATCCCTGCGCGAGGCCTGCTCGCTAGACCACCTGGAGAGCGCGTTCGCCCCGCCCGCCCAAGACGCCGCGGAACCCGAGGCCGGGCTGACCGGGAACGTCGACGAGCACGAACCGGGCCGCATCGTGCGCGTCAAAGAGCACCCCGGTACCCCGATGACCGTCGACGACGCCCTCTACGAAATGGAACTGGTGGGCCACGACTTCTTCCTGTTCCACGACAAGGAAAGCGACCGGCCCTGCGTGGTGTACCGGCGCCACGCCTTCGACTACGGGTTGATCAAACTCGCCCCACCCGCCTGACCCATGCGGATCCCCCGGGACTTCGGTCCCGGGGGATTTCGTGTGTAAAGGTCACGGCACGGGCACGCGCGACCAGCATTTTCGTTGCGTCACCTACGATGGTGTCCGTCTATTTGCGAAACGCATCCGGCGAGGAAAAAGGGTATTCAGCGTGCTGTCGAAGTTGCTCCGTATCGGCGAGGGCCGCATGGTCAAGCGCCTCAAGGGGGTGGCTGACTATGTCAACACCCTGTCCGACGACATGGAGAAACTCTCCGACGCCGAACTGCGGGCAAAGACCGACGAGTTCCGGGCTCGGCTGGCCGCCGGTGACGAGGACCTCGACGACCTGATGCCCGAGGCGTTCGCCGTCGCCCGCGAGGCCGCGTGGCGCGTACTGAACCAGAAACACTTCGACGTCCAGGTGATGGGCGGCGCCGCCCTGCACTTCGGCAACGTCGCCGAGATGAAGACCGGTGAGGGCAAGACCCTGACCGCGGTGCTGCCCGCCTACCTCAACGCGTTGTCCGGCAAGGGCATGCACATCGTCACCGTCAACGACTACCTGGCCAAACGCGACGCCGAGCAGATGGGCCGCGTGCACCGCTTCCTGGGCCTGGACGTCGGCGTGATCCTGTCCCAGATGACCCCGGACCAGCGCCGCACCGCCTACAACGCCGACATCACCTACGGCACCAACAACGAGTTCGGGTTCGACTACCTGCGCGACAACATGGCGCTGCGCCTCGAGGACTGCGTCCAGCGCGGCCACAACTTCGCCATCGTCGACGAGGTCGACTCCATCCTGATCGACGAGGCCCGCACCCCGCTGATCATCTCCGGGCCGGCCGACGGCGGATCGAACTGGTACACCGAGTTCGCCCGGCTGGCGCCGCTGATGGAGAAGGACGTCCACTACGAGGTGGACATCAAGAAGCGTGTCGTCGGCATCAACGAGATCGGCGTCGAGTTCGTCGAGGACCAGCTGGGCATCGAGAACCTCTACGAGGCCGCGAACTCGCCGCTGATCAGCTACCTGAACAACGCCATCAAGGCCAAGGAGCTGTTCGAGCGCGACAAGCACTACATCGTCCGCAACGGCGAAGTGCTGATCGTCGACGACTTCACCGGCCGCGTGCTGATCGGCCGCCGCTACAACGAGGGTCTGCACCAGGCGATCGAGGCCAAGGAACACGTCGAGATCAAGGCCGAGAACCAGACCGTCGCGACGATCACCCTGCAGAACTACTTCCGCCTCTACGACAAGCTGGCCGGAATGACCGGCACCGCCGAGACCGAGGCCGCCGAGCTGCACGAGATCTACAAGCTCGGCGTGGTGCCGATCCCGACCAACCGGCCGATGATCCGCGCCGACCAGTCCGACCTCATCTACAAAACTGAAGAAGCCAAGTTCATCGCCGTCGTCGACGACGTCGCCGAGCGTTACGAGAAGGGCCAGCCGGTCCTGATCGGCACCACCAGCGTGGAGCGCTCGGAGTTCCTGTCCCGGCAGTTCGAGAAGCGCCGCATCCCGCACAACGTGCTGAACGCGAAGTTCCACGAGCAGGAGGCCGGCATCATCGCCGAGGCCGGACGGCTCGGCGCGATCACCGTGGCCACCAACATGGCCGGCCGTGGTACCGACATCGTGCTCGGCGGCAACGTCGACTACCTGCTGGACCGGAAACTGCGCCAGCGCGGCCTCGACCCGGTCGAGACCCCTGACGAGTACGAGACGGCCTGGCACGAAGAGCTGCCCGCCATCAAGGAGCAGGTGGCAGCCGAAGCCAAGGACGTGATCGCCGCCGGCGGTCTGTACGTGCTGGGCACCGAGCGTCACGAGTCCCGCCGCATCGACAACCAGCTGCGCGGTCGCTCCGGCCGCCAGGGCGACCCGGGCGAGTCCCGCTTCTACCTGTCGCTGGCCGACGAGCTGATGCGCCGCTTCAACGGCGCCACGCTGGAGACGCTGCTGACCAGGCTCAACCTGCCCGACGACGTGCCGATCGAGGCCAAGATGGTCTCGCGCGCGATCAAGAGCGCCCAGACCCAGGTCGAGCAGCAGAACTTCGACATCCGCAAGGAAGTTCTCAAGTACGACGAGGTGATGAACCAGCAGCGCAAGGTGATCTACGCCGAGCGCCGCCGCATCCTTGAGGGCGAGAACCTCGCCGAGCAGGCCCACAAGATGCTGGTCGACGTCATCACCGCCTACGTCGACGGCGCCACCTCCGAGGGCTACTCCGAGGACTGGGACCTGGAGAAGCTGTGGGAAGGGCTCAAGCAGCTCTACCCGGTCAGCATCGACCACCACGACCTGATCGACTCCGACGCCGTCGGCGAGCCCGGCGAGCTGACCCGCGACGAGCTGCTGGAGGCGTTGATCACCGACGCCGAGCGGGCCTACGCCGAACGGGAACGGGAGATCGAGGAGATCGCCGGCGAGGGCGCGATGCGTCAGCTGGAACGCAACGTGCTGCTCAACGTGCTCGACCGAAAGTGGCGCGAGCACCTCTACGAGATGGACTACCTGCGCGAGGGCATCGGCCTGCGCGGCCTGGCCCAGCAGCGGCCCGAGGTCGAGTACGCGCGCGAGGGCTACGACATGTTCGTCGCGATGCTCGAGGGCATGAAGGAGGAGTCGGTCGGCTTCCTGTTCAACGTCCAGGTCGAACCGGCCCCGGCCCCGGCCACGGTCGCCGCGCAACCCACGCCCAGCGGGCTGGCCGAGTTCGCGGCCGCCGCCGCGCAGCAAGGTGGGGTGGCCACCAAGGAACGTCCTGTGCCGCCGGCAGCCGGTGTCCGGGCGAAGGGGCTCGACGAGAAGGCCCAGCCGCTGACCTACTCCGGTCCGTCCGAGGACGGCGGCGTCGAGGTCAAGCGCTCCGGTGGTGCGCCGTCGACCGGCGGCAGCCGCAAGGAGCGTCGCGAAGCCGCCCGCCAGCAGAAGACCGGTAAGCACGCCAAGCGTCGCTGATCAGCCGATCTGCAGCGCGACCAGCCGCCAGCCGTCGCGGTGACGCACGATGCGTCCCGCGATGGCGTGCACCCGGCCGCTGCGGGTGAACGACGCGAACACCTCCGCGGCCGTCACCTCGGCGTCGGTGCCGGCTGACCGGACCCGCACGCGGCGCAGCGTGGCGCTGCCCGTGCGCGGCGCCGCGGCCCGGGCGATCACGCAGTCGATCAGCAGCGGCGTCATCAGCGGACGCAGCTGGGCCACCGGTCTGCGCCGGTCGATCACCTCGACGACCTGACGCAGCGCGGTCTCGGCGAACGTCACCGCCGACCGCGGCGGTGGCTGCTCCTGCGGTGCCGCGGGCGGTCGGTGCGCGCGCAGTGGTCGTAACCCGCTGCGGTGCAGCGATTCCGGGGACGGGACCGGACACGGCCGCGGCGGTCTGGTTGCCAGCGGCTGGGGGAGAGGCTCGTAGTCGACGACCGGCGAGGTCGTCCACCCCGGTGCCGGCGCGGCGGGATCAGGCGCCGCGAGCTCGGCCGCCGTGCGATCGGGCGAGGTGCGATCGGGTGAGGTGCGATCGGGTGAGGTGCGGGATGCGGGCATGCGGACTCTCCAGGGATCGAGGTGGATCTGCCGGAGAGTTGCAGACGGCTCCATGCTCGCACGGCTGACAGGCACCTCAGAGCAGCTGTTGTGCGCGACCCCCGAAAATGCCGATACCGTGGCAGGGTCCGACCGGTGACGAGGTGAGCAGAGGGGGCGACGCCGCACATGGTGACGAGGTTGTCGGCGGCGGACGCGTCGTTCTACCGGCTGGAGAACTCGTCCACCCCGATGTACGTCGGCACACTGCAGATCCTGCGCAAGCCCCGCAACGGGCTGAGCTACGAGACGCTGCTGGAGACCGTCGAGCAGCGGCTGCCGCAGATCCCGCGCTATCGGCAGAAGGTGCGGGAGGTGGCTTTCAACCTGGCCCGGCCCGTGTGGATCGACGACCGCGACTTCGACATCACCTACCACATCCGGCGCTCCGCGCTGCCGTCGCCGGGCAGCGACGCCCAGCTGCACGAACTGGTGGCCCGGCTCGGGTCGCGACCGCTGGACAAGTCCCGGCCGCTGTGGGAGATGTACCTGGTCGAGGGGTTGGCCAAGAACCGCATCGCGATCTACACGAAATCCCATCAGGCGCTCGTCAACGGCATGGCCGCGCTGGAGATCGGCCACGTGATCGCCGACCGGACCCAGAAAGCCCCCGAGTTCGGTGAGGACATCTGGATCCCCGGCCGCGAGCCCAGCGACCGGCAGCTGATGCTCGGCGCGCTCGGCGAATGGATCATGCGGCCCACCGCCCAGGCCGCCGCGGTGCGCTCGACGGTCGTCGAAGCGGTCACCAACGCCAGCCGGATGGTCGAACTCGGGCGCCGCGGCGCCGAGATCGCCCGCACCGTCGCCCGCGGCGCCGCTCCGAGCAGCCCGCTGAACACCACCGTGTCCCGGAACCGGCGCTTCTCGGTGGCCTCGGGCAGTCTCGACGAGTTCCGCGCCGTGCGTGCCCGTTACGAGTGCGACGTCAACGACGTGGTGCTCGCGATGATCGCAGGCGCACTGCGCAACTGGCTGCTCTCGCGCGGCGAACCGGTGCGCGCGACGACCACCGTGCGCGCGATGGCGCCGATGCCGGTGTACCCGGACGGCGACATCGACTCCAACGGCCCCGGCCAGGCGATCGGCGAGGTGGCTCCGTTTCTGGTGGATCTCCCTGTGGGAGAAGCGAATCCGGTGGTCCGTCTGACCCAGATCGCGCACGCCACCGAAACGCATCCGACCGCGCCCAGCCTGGTCGACGCCCGCACCATCATCACGCTGTCGGGTTTCGCGCCACCCACACTGCACGCCATGGGGATCCGGGTCGCGACCAGCTTCTCGGCGCGGCTGTTCAACCTGCTGATCACCAACGCCCCCGGCGCCCAGAAGCAGATGTACGTCGCCGGGACCAAACTGCTGGAGACCTACGCGGTACCGCCGCTGCTGCACAACCAGACGCTGGCCATCGGCGTCACCTCCTACAACGGGATGCTGTACTTCGGCATCAACGCCGACCGGGACGCGATGAGCGACGTCGACATGCTGCCCAGCCTGCTCCGCGAGAGCCTCGACGAGCTGGTGGAAGCCGCACGGTGACCCGATCGTGGCGCCGTTGGAATTGACGGGACCACGCCGCGGGGGTCGAATGGGTTGCGATGGCTGACTTCTCCGAGCACCAAGCGACCGTCGTCCCCTCCGCCGACAGCGACACCGGGCCCATCACGCACCCGGTGCTGGAGGTGCCTGTTCAGGAAGACCGGATCACCCGGCGGCGCAGCATCGACTGGGTGGTCTTCGGCGTCACCGCGGTGATCGCGGTCAGCTTCCTGACATGGGGCTTCCTGAGCACCGAGACGCTGGCCAGTGCGTCGAGCGCGGCGCTGACCTGGGTGATGGACAACACCGGATGGCTGTTCGTGCTCACCAGCACCGGCTTCGTCGTGTTCGTGCTGTACCTGGCGCTCGGCCGCTACGGCACCATCCCGCTGGGCCGTGACGACGAACCGCCGGAGTTCAACGGGATCTCCTGGGTGGCGATGATGTTCAGCGCCGGCATGGGCATCGGGCTGATGTTCTTCGGCGTCGCCGAACCGTTGGCGCACTTCACCACTCCGCCGCCCGGCACCGGGCCCGAGGGCAACCCCGACGCCGTGCAGACCGCGATGGCCACCACGCTGTTCCACTGGAGCCTGCACCCGTGGGCGATCTACGCGGTGGTCGGGCTGGCCATTGCCTACGGCGTGTACCGCAAGGGACGCCTGCAGTTGATCAGCGCGGCGTTCGAGCCGCTGTTCGGCCCCCGCGTCAACGGTCCGTGGGGCAAGGTCATCGACATGCTGGCGATCTTCGCCACGCTGTTCGGGTCGGCGGCCTCGCTGGGCCTGGGCGCGTTGCAGATCCGCAGCGGGCTGCAGATCGTCGGCGGCATCGGCGAGACGGGCAACACGATCCTCGTCGTCATCATCACCGTGCTGACACTGTGTTTCGTGCTGTCGGCGGTGTCCGGGGTGGCGCGCGGCATCCAGTGGCTGTCCAACATCAACATGGTCCTGGCGGTCGCCCTGGCGATGTTCGTGTTCGTGGTCGGCCCGACGGTGTTCATCCTGAACCTGCTGCCGACCACACTGGGCAGCTATTTCGCCGACCTGAACATGATGTCGGCGCGCACCGGCGCCGAAGGCCCCGACGTCAACGCGTGGCTGCAGTCCTGGACGATCTTCTACTGGGCCTGGTGGGTGTCGTGGACGCCGTTCGTCGGGATGTTCATCGCGCGGATCTCGCGCGGCCGCACCATCCGTCAGTTCGTCGCCGGGGTGCTGCTGGTGCCGAGCCTGGTGTCGCTGGTCTGGTTCGCGGTGTTCGGCGGCGCGGCGATCAACGAGCAACAGAACGGCACCGACCTGGCCGGCGAGGGCGGGGTGGAGGCGCAGCTGTTCACGCTGCTGGAGCAGTATCCGATCACCACGATCGCCAGCGTGGTGGTCATGGTCCTGGTCGCGATCTTCTTCGTCTCCGGCGCGGACGCGGCGTCGATCGTGATGGGCTCGCTGTCGCAACGGGGCACGATCAGACCGAGCCGCAGCACCGTTGTGTTCTGGGGTGTGGCCACCGGCGCCGTCGCCGCGGTGATGCTGCTCGTCGGCGGTGAGGACGCGCTGACCGGCCTGCAGACGATCACGATCATCGCGGCGCTGCCCTTCGTGCTCGTCATGGTCGGTCTGGCGGTGGCACTGATCAAGGATCTGCGTCACGACCCGAAGATCGTGCGGCGTGAATACGCCGCCGAGGCCGTCGACAGCGCGGTGATCGCCGGGGTCACCCGGCACGGCGACGACTTCGTGATCTCGGTGGAGAAGGACCCGAACGCCGACGACGACGAGCCGAGCGCCTCGCGCTGACGGGGACCCGGGCCGGGGCGGCTACCCTCAGGTCGTGCGCGTCTATGTCCCCGCAACGTTGGCCATGCTCCAGCGTCTGGTCGCCGACGAGGCCCTGCGCCCGGTCAACGGGACCGCGTTCGCGGTGACCCCCGCGCTGCGGGAGGCCTACGCCGAAGGTGACGAGGACGAACTCGCCGACGTCGCATTGCGCGAGGCCGCGATGGCGTCGCTGCGCATTCTCGACGACGAGGGCGGGGAAGGGCTGCCGTCGCGTCGGGTGGTCGTGGAAGCCGACCTCGACGACGACGCCGTCACCGTGCGACCCGATCTGGACGACGCGGTGGTGCGTCTGTCCGGCACCGTCGCGCTGGGCCGGGTGATCGCGGCCTACATCGACACCTCCGCTGCGGAGCCCGCCGTGAAGGCCGCGATGGCGGTGATCGACGACGCCGATCTGGGGGACGAGGACGCCGAGCTGACCGTCGGCGACGCGCAGGACCACGACCTGGCGTGGTACGCGCCACAGGAGTTCCCGTTCCTGCTTGAGCTGCTCTGATCTGGATACGGTGGCGTAAGTTACGGTACCGTAGGTTCACCGCGTCGCGTTGCCGGGTAAGTCACCCGCAGCCACCGCAAGCCAAGTGGGAGTCATGGCCAAGAACACGATCAAGAACACTGCCCGAGTGGCCGACACCGTGCGGCCCACGATCGCCGGAGCCAAAGACAAGCCCGGCTGGCATCTGCTGCGCACCATCGCCGGTCGCATCACCACGCCGCTGCTGCCCGACGACTACCTTCAGCTGGCCAATCCGCTGTGGTCGGCCCGCGAACTGCGCGGCCGCGTGCTCGAGGTGCACCGCGAGACCGTCGACTCCGCCACGCTGGTCATCAAGCCGGGATGGGGATTCTCCTTCGACTACGAGGCCGGCCAGTACATCGGCATCGGTCTGCTGGTCGACGGCCGGTGGCGGTGGCGCTCCTACTCGCTGACCAGCAGCCCCATCACCAGCAAGGGCTCCCGCACGATCACCATCACGGTCAAGGCGATGCCCGAGGGCTTCCTGTCGACGCACCTCGTCGGCGGCGTCGCCCCCGGGACGATCGTGCGGCTGGCCGCCCCCCAGGGCAATTTCGTGATGCCCGATCCGGCGCCGCCGGCGGTGCTGTTCCTGACCGCGGGGTCGGGGATCACGCCGGTGATGTCGATGCTGCGCACGCTGGTGCGGCGCGGCCAGATCACCGACGTCGAGCACGTGCACTCGTCGCCGACCGAAGACGACGTGATGTTCGCGGCCGAACTGGCCGAGCTGGCGGACCGCCACGAGGGTTACCGACTGCGCGTGCGGGCTACCCGTACCGAAGGCCGGCTCGACATCGACCGGCTCGACGAGGTCGTCCCGGACTGGCGGGAACGCCAGACCTGGGCGTGCGGGCCGGAGGCCATGCTGGAATCCGCGCAGCGGAAGTGGAAGTCGGCGGGAATCGCCGACCATCTGCACCTGGAGCGGTTCGCGGTCACCCGGGCCGCGCACGCCAGCGGCGGGACCGTCGACTTCTCCCGGTCGGGCAAGAGCGCCACCGTCGACGGGGCGACGTCGTTGATGGATGCCGGCGAGGCCGCCGGGATCCAGATGCCGTTCGGCTGCCGGATGGGGATCTGCCAGTCGTGCGTGGTGGGCCTGCTGGACGGGCACGTCCGCGACCTGCGCACCGGCGTCGAGCACGAGCCGGGCAGCCGCGTGCAGACCTGCGTGTCGGCGGCATCCGGCGACTGTGTGCTGGATGTCTAAGCTTTACTGGGTAGTAACCTACGGCTACGTAGGTTACGGTAGCGTAGGTAGCCGAGAGGAGGGCTGATCAATGGCAATTACCGATGTACCTGAATTCACCCACCTGACCGAGAAAGATATCGAGAATCTCGGTCGCGAGCTGGATGCGATCCGTCAGGAGATCGAAGACTCCCGCGGCGAGCGCGATGCGCGCTATATCCGTCGAACCATCGCCACCCAGCGCGCGCTGGAGGTGGCCGGCCGGCTGATGCTGGCGGGCAGCTCGAAGCGCAAGTTCTGGTGGGCGGGCACCGCGACGCTGGGCGTGGCCAAGATCATCGAGAACATGGAGATCGGCCACAACGTCATGCACGGTCAGTGGGATTGGATGAACGATCCCGAGATCCACTCCTCGTCGTGGGAGTGGGACATGAGCGGGGCGTCCAAGCACTGGCGGTTCACCCACAACTTCATGCACCACAAGTACACGAACATCCTCGGCATGGACGACGACGTGGGCTACGGCGTCATCCGGGTGACCCGCGATCAGCGCTGGACCCCGATGAACCTGGGCAATCTGTTCTTCAACACCTTGCTGGCCGTCGGCTTCGAGTGGGGCGTCGGGTTGCAGCATCTGGAGCTCGGCAAGATCTTCAAGGCCCGCGATGACCGTAAGGAAACGCTGGGCCGCGTCAAGGAATTCGGCATCAAGGCCGGCCAGCAGGTGGTCAAGGACTACGTCGCGTACCCCGCGATCACGTCCCTGTCGCCCGGTGCGACGTTCAAGTCGACGCTGACGGCCAACGCGGTCGCCAACGTCATCCGCAACGTCTGGGCCAACGCGGTGATCTTCTGCGGCCACTTCCCGGACGGCGCAGAGAAGTTCACCAAAACCGACATGGTCGGGGAGTCCCGGGGCCAGTGGTACCTGCGACAGATGCTGGGCAGTGCGAACTTCGAGGGCGGCCCGCTGCTGCGCTTCATGAGCGGCAACCTGAGCCAGCAGATCGAGCATCACCTGTACCCGGATCTGCCGAGCAACCGTCTCTATGAGATCTCGTTGCGCGTCCGCGAGATCTGCGACCGGTACGACCTGCCCTACACCACCGGGTCCTTCCTGGCGCAGTACGGCAAGTCGTGGCGCACGATCGCGAAACTGTCGCTGCCGGACAAGTTCCTGCGCGACACCGCCGACGACGCCCCGGAGACCCGCAGCGAGCGGATGTTCGCCGAACTGGATCCGTCGGAGCGGCGCGGGCTGAAGTCGGCCATCGCCGCGGTGCGGTCGCGCCGGCGCGCCAAGGTCGCTGCGAAAGCCGCGAAGATCGCGATCAACGACCAGGATCTGGCCGCCTGATCTGACGAGCAAACGGAATCGCCCGCTATCGATTGATAGCGGGCGATTTCGTTTCTGTGCCTAGCTCGGTGCCTAGCTCGGGATGAAGTCGAAGGTGTCGGGGTTCGGGCCGATACGGCCGGACTCGCCCTTGTCCAGGCCCGAGATCGCCGCGAAGTCCTTGTCGCCGAGCTCGAAGTCGAACAGCGCGAAGTTGTCCTTGATGCGTTGCAGCGTCACCGATTTCGGGAACACGATGTCGCCGCGCTGGATGTGCCACCGCAGCACCACCTGCGCCGGCGTCTTGCCGAGGGTCTCGGCGATGCGGGTGACGACCGGGTCGTCGAGCACCTGGCCCTGCGCGATCGGCGACCACGCCTCGGTCGCGATGCCGTGCTCGCGGCCGTAGGTCCGCACCTCGTCGTTGGCGAAGTACGGGTGCACCTCGATCTGGTTGACCGCAGGCACGGTGCCGGTCTCGTCGGCGAGCCGCTGCAGGTGTGCCACCTGGAAGTTCGACACGCCGATGCTGCGCGCGCGGCCGTCCTTCTTGAACTCCTCCAACGTCTTCCACGTCGACACGTAGTCGCCGTCGTACAGCGTGGGCAGCGGCCAGTGGATCAGGAACAGGTCGACGTAGTCGAACTCCAGCGCCCTGAGCGTGTCGTCGAAGGCGCGCCGGGCGTCGTCGGGTTTGTGGAATCCGTTGTTCAGCTTGCTCGTGACGAACACCTCGGCGCGGTCGATGCCGGCGTCGCGAATGCCCTGGCCCACGCCCTTCTCGTTCTGGTACATCTCGGCGGTGTCGATGTGGCGGTAGCCGATCTCCAGTGCCGACTTGACCGCCGCGGCCGTGTCGTCCGGCGGGATCTGATAGACGCCGAAGCCCAGCTGCGGGATGCGCGCGCCGTCGTTCAATTCAATCGTGGGTGTGTTGCTCAAGATCTTTCCTCCTCTTCCGCCGGACAGCGTGCCCGGCCGGCGTGCGCTACAAACACCATTACCAACGCGCGACAGGGACGTCAGCCTTCCCTCAACGCGGCCAGCAACCTGCGGGCGGCGCGCACCCGGCCCTCGGCCGCGCCGGTCAGCGTGTCCAGAGCGCACTCGGGATCGGCGGGCGGGCCCATGTGGCCGCAACCGCGGGGGCACTCGTCGATCGCATCGGCCAGGTCGGAGAACGCCATCACAACGTCGTCGGGTGCGATGTGGGCAAGCCCGAACGACCGGATGCCGGGGGTGTCGACCACCCAGCCGCCCTCCCGCAGCGGCAGGGCGATGGACTGGGTCGAGGTGTGCCGCCCCCGGCCCACATCGGTGACCGTGCCGGTGGCTCGATCCGCGTCCGGCACAAGGCGATTCACCAATGTGGACTTCCCGACCCCGGAGTGGCCCAGCAGCGCGGTCACCTTGCCGGTCAGCAGCGAGCCGACCGATTCCAGCGGATCGTCGCGGCCCGCGATGGTGATGGTCAGGTCGAGGTCGCGGAACTGCTCGGCGAACGGCTCGGCCGGGGCGAGATCGGTCTTGGTCAGGCACAGGATCGGCTCCAGCCCACCGGCGTAGGCGGCGATCAAAGTGCGCTCGACCAGGCCGGTGCGCGGCGGCGGGTCGGCCAGCGCCACCACGATCAGCAGCTGATCGGCGTTGGCGACGACCACCCGTTCGGTCGGATCGGTGTCATCGGCGGTGCGGCGCAACACCGTTCGGCGTTCACCGCGGCGCACGATGCGGGCCAGGGTGTCGGTGCGGCCGGACAGGTCGCCCACGACGTCGACGTCGTCACCGACCACGATCGGGGTGCGGCCCAGTTCGCGGGCCCGCATCGCGGTCACCCGGCGGTCGGGATCACCGCCCAGCACGCATCCCCAGCGGCCCCGGTCGACGGTGA
Organism: Mycolicibacterium vaccae NBRC 14118 = CIP 105934; assembly: GCF_001552715.1. Taxonomy (GTDB): domain Bacteria; phylum Actinomycetota; class Actinomycetes; order Mycobacteriales; family Mycobacteriaceae; genus Mycobacterium; species Mycobacterium vaccae. The sequence continues at coordinate 20,444 of NZ_BCRS01000093.1, forward strand.
CGACCATCGCCTGCTCGGCGTCGTTGTGCTCGGGCCTGGTCTTGGTGCGCGGCCGCGAGCCGCGTCCGGGGCGGATCCGGACGTCGGACTCGTCGTACTCGCGCTTGCCCAACGAGTCAGGTCTCCCTCGGGTGCGCGGCGCCGTCCTGAAGGTCGGTCTGCCCGGCCAGCATGTCGGCCCACAGCTGCGGGAAGTCCGGCAGCGTCTTGGCGGTGGTGCCGATGTCCTCGACCTCGACCCCCGGCACCCGCAGACCGATGATGGCGCCCGCGGTGGCCATCCGGTGGTCGGCGTAGGACTGCCACACGCCGCCGTGCATCTGCTCCGCGGTGATCACCAGACCGTCGTCGGTCTCCTCGCACCGGCCGCCGATGCGGTTGAGCTCGGCGCTCAGCGCCGCCAACCGGTCGGTCTCGTGACCCCTTAGATGGGCGATGCCGCGCAGCCGCGACACCGAGCCCGGGGTGGCCAGCGCGGCCATCGCCGCGACCGAGGGGGTGAGCTCGCCGACCTCGCGCAAGTCGACGTCGATACCCCCGTAGGTCGTCGCGCCCTGCACTTCGAGGTAGGAATCTCCTTGGCGCACTTCGGCTCCGAAGCCGGCCAGGATGGAACGGATGGTGTCGGCGGGCTGGATGCTGACGGTCGGCCAGCCCATGATGCGCACCGTGCCGCCGCTGATCACCGCGGCAGCCAGGAACGGCACCGCGTTGGACAGGTCGGGCTCGATGACCCAGCGCCTCGCCTCGACCCGGCCCGGAGCCACCCGCCACCGGCCCGCGGCGGAGTCGTCGACCTCGACACCGGCGTCGCGCAGCATCGACACCGTCATCGCGATGTGCGGCGCCGACGGCACCGCCCCGCCGGTGTGCACCACGGTCAGACCCTCGGTGAACGCCGCGCCGGACAGCAGAAGACCCGATACGAACTGCGAGGACCCGGACGCGTCGATCTCGACCGTCCCGCCGCGCACCGACCCGGTCCCGCGCACGGCGAACGGCAGACCGTCGCCGTCGACCTGCACCCCGAGCCCGCGCAGCCCGTCCAGCAGCGGTGCGATCGGCCGCGACCGGGCCTGCTCGTCGCCGTCGAACGTGACGGTCTCGGTGGTCAGCGCCGCCACCGGCGGCAGGAAACGCAGCACCGTGCCCGCCAGGCCGCAGTCGATGCGGGCGCCCGCCTGCGGGGCCAGCGCGCCGCCGACCGTCAACTCACACCGGTCGCCGTCGTCGGATTCCACCGACACCCCGAGATCCCGCAGCGCCGCGATCATCAGGTCGGTGTCGCGGCTGCGCAGCGCACCGCCGATCGTCGAGCTGCCCTGCGGCACCGCGAGCGCCGCGAGGACGAGTGCCCTGTTGGTCTGCGACTTCGAACCGGGCACGGTGACCGTCGCGTGGATGGGTGTCGCTGTCGACGGGGCATGCCAGGTACTCACAGGCTCATTGTTCCCTGTCGCAGATCCGGCGCGCCCAAGCACCCTGAACGTCGCATTGCGCGCCGGATTCCCGGGGTCTGGAACCATGGAGACATGTGCGGACGTTTCGCGGTGACCACCGATCCGGCGCTGCTGGCCGAGAAGATCAAAGCCATCGACGAGGCCACGGCCCAGCTCAAGGACGGAACCGCGCCGAACTACAACGTCGCGCCGACGACCACCGTCGCGACCGTGGTCAAACGCCACACCGAACCGGAGGACGAGTCGACGCGCCGGGTCCGGCTGATGCGCTGGGGCCTGGTGCCGCCGTGGGTCAAGGCCACCGACGACGGCGGCCCCGTCACCTCCGGGCCGCTGCTGATCAACGCCCGCTCGGACAAGGTCACCTCCTCGCCGGCGTTCCGCAGCTCGGCCAAGGCCAAACGCTGCCTGGTGCCGATGGACGGCTGGTACGAGTGGCGCGGCACCAAAGGCGACAAGACGCCCTTCTTCATGTACGCCGGCGATAGGGAGCCGCTGTTCATGGCCGGACTGTGGTCGACGTGGCGGCCCAAGAACGCCCCCGAGGACAGCAAGCCGCTGCTGAGCTGCACGATCATCACCACCGACGCGGCCGGACCGCTCGCCGAGATCCACGACCGGATGCCGCTGACGATCAGCGAGCGGGACTGGGACCACTGGCTCGATCCCGACGCCCCGATCGACGAAGGGCTGCTGCGCGGCCACGGGGACCTCGACCGCATCGAGATCCGGGAGGTGTCGCGGCTGGTCAACAGCGTGCGCAACAACGGCCCGGAGCTCATCGAGCCCGCCGAGCCGCAAGCCGAGCAGGGCACGCTGCTGTGAACCACCCCCTGCACGCGACCGGCGTCGTCGACGCGCTGGCCGCCGACCTCCGCGCGGCCGGTTACACCACCGACGGGGTGACCGAACTGCTCGGCGCCGACGCGGGCGCGGCGTTCAGCCGCGGCCTGTGGTGGTCGGCCCTGCGCGCCACCGACCGCGCCCCCGAAGACCGGCAGCGCCTGGCCACCTTGATCCGGCTGTTCCTGCTCGGCACCGACGAATCCCGGGACGCTGTCGGCCGGGCACTGCCGAGCGCGGGCGTCGACGCGCTGATCGACAACGGGGTCGTCGAACCCGCCGGGGACGCCGCGCTGCGCGCCGTGCTGGACATCAGGCCGCACAGCGACGGCGCGACGGACCTGCTGGTGGTCTCCGATCAGGATTCCGCGCTGCGCTCCGGCCCGGTGCACCACGACCACGTCCTCGGCATCGGCGGCGCGTCGGTGTCGCTGGCCCACGCGGTGGTGCGGACCCCGGTCGGCCGCGCGCTCGATCTCGGCACCGGATGCGGGATCCAGGCGCTGCACCTGCACGCGCACTGCGAGGAGATCGTCGCCACCGACACCAACCCGCGGGCCCTGGCGCTGGCCGCGGCCACCGCGCGTCTCAACGGCATGTCGTGGGACCTGCGGCTCGGCAGCATGTTCGAGCCGGTGGTTGGTGAGCGATTCGACCTCATCGTGTCCAACCCGCCGTTCGTCGTTGGCACCGGCTCGCTGGACTACATCTACCGGGACTCGGGGATGGCCGGAGATGCGCTGTGCCAGAACCTGATCGAACAGTCCGCCGATCATCTGACGCCGGGCGGGACCGCGCAGATCATGGCGAACTGGATCGTGCGCCACGGCGAGGAGCAGGGCGGCTGGCGTGACCGGGTCCGCGGTTGGCTCGCCGGGACCGGCCTGCACGCCTGGGTGGTACAGCGCGAGTTCGCCGACCCGATCAGCTACGTCTCGCTGTGGACGTCGGACGCCGGTGAACCGCCGGAGCAGGCCGCCCGCCGGGGCGGGCAGTGGCTGGACTGGTTCGACGCCGAGGGCATCGCCGGGGTCGGCATGGGCCTGATCACGCTGCGCGCGCCGCGGGTGGGGGAGACCCGTGCCCCCGACCAGGTCCTCGAAGAGATCACCGGCGCCGACGAGGCGCTGACCGGTCCCGAGGTTGAGGCGTTCTTCGCCCGCCGCGAGTACCTGCACGACACCAGCGACTCGCAGCTGCTCGCGGCCCGGCTGTCGACGGCGCCGGTGTTCCTGGAGGAGCAGTCCCTGCCCGGCCCCGACGGCTGGCAGGTCGTCGGCGCCGCCGTACGCCGCCCGGGCGGACCCGCAGCGGTCATCGGCGTGGACGAGGTCTCCCGGGCGTTGTTCGCCGGGTGCCGCGGCGAGGTTCCGCTGGGCACCCTGATCGAGCTGCTCGCCCGCTTCCACGGCGTGGACGCCGACGCGCTCGCCGAGGCGGCGCTGCCGGTGGTGCGCGAGGCGATCGGCCGCGGCATCCTCTACCAGGCGCGGTGAGCCAGTGCGGTGACCACCACGTAGGGAGCGGTGAACGCCACCACGCCCGACGGTTCGACGTGGCCGCCCAGGGTCTTCTCGAACTCCGCGGTCAGCCTGTCCTGCTGTGCGGGGTCGACGCGGCGGAAGGTCTCCACGTGAACCGGGGACTCCGCGCTCAGGAAGCGCAGTGCCGCGGCCACGGACTCGAACTCCCACCTGTGCCGGCCGTAAGTGATGTCGATGTCGCCGAAATACGGTGCCAGCCGGGCCGCCGACGTCTCGGTGTCGCCCCACTGTTCCGGGGAGAAGCCGGTCGTCGGCGGCGGTCCGAGCACCGCGACGACGGGATCGAAGAACGGATTGCTGGCATTGCGCACCCATGCCGAAAAGACAAGCACTCCAGTGGGTTTGAGTAACCTGGCAATCTCGTCGACCTGGCGGGCGGGGTCGACGAAGATGATCCCCATGTTTGAGACCACGGCATCGAACGTCCGCGTGGGCAAGCCGGTGTCGGCCGCGTCGGCGGTGTGCCAGGTGACCGCGTCGGCCCCGGCGCGTCGCCGGGCGAGCGCGATCAGTTCCGGGGTGTAGTCGACGCCGGTGACCTGCGCGCCGCGGGCGGCGGCCGCCAGCGCGGCGCTGC
>NZ_BCRS01000094.1 GCF_001552715.1 Mycolicibacterium vaccae NBRC 14118 = CIP 105934
CTCATCCACCGGTACCTCAATCACCGGGGTCTCATCCACCGGGGTCTCGGGAGGGGCGATGATCACCACCTCCTTGTCCCCAGGTTCGGTGATCACCACCTCCTTGTCCCCGGGATCCGTGATCACCACCGACTCATCCGGGAGGATATCGATCACGGTCACGGGCTCCGGGTTGGCGTCAACCACACCGCTACCGAGGTCCCAATCCACATCGTCGACCACCGCGGCCGCGTCGTCGTCTGCTATTTCGATGCGCTTTTCTCGACTTTCGTCGGCGTCCTTCACCGATGCGGTCTCGTCGTCCTCGGATGCTTCGACGCGCGTAGGCGTCGTCACGACAGCTTTGCCTTCGCTCAGGCTGGAGGTGCGACTCGACGCCGAGCGTGAACCGTTATCGGCAGAGGAGGCGTCGCTGGTCGAACTGGCCGACGACGTCGCACCGGTGTCGGTGTCCGCCGACGCCTCACCGGCACCCATCGCCATCGCAGCGCCCATGCCGGCGGCGACAGCTCCTGCCCCGAGCCAGTGCGCCATCGATTCTGGCGCCCGGTGCGTCCTGCGGCCTCGCCGAGAGCGACGAGATTTCCGGTGACGCCCGTTGTCCGACATTTGCTTTGCTCCCTTGTCCGCCCCAGTTCGACGCAAAGCATGGCACACCTTCTTGACGCATACGAAAATTTCAAGAGACACGCCGACGGGTTCGCTCCGTATCCGCTCTGCGAAACCGACACCTGGGGCAGGTGTGCCATATGTGCAGTTCAAACAGCTGTTAATCGCCGGAGTGGGTGCCGAGTTCGCGGCCAACGCGCCGTTAATCTGTTGCCGCGGCTTCGCCCATTGCTGTCGCTGTCATCGTGAGAATGTTTGCAAACGCAAGCTACAACTAGCCAGATCGCGAAATCATACAGTTTGCTGAAGCAGCTGTCGCAAAAGCCGGGAGCCGGTCAACCCTGCTCGGCGAGCCACTTCTCGGCGCGGCGCTTCGAGGCCCGCGACAGCCACGCGTCCTGAATCAATTCGCGCAATTCGGTCACGCTGATCTCGCCGAGTCGGCAGGCGCGCACCAGCACCGACAGGTGACCGTCGAAGTGGTCGGTGGTGAAGAACGGCGAATCCGGGTCCTGGGTCAAGGCCAGCTTGTCGTCCTCGGACTCCACCCAGATCATGATCACGTCCGGATAGCGCTGCCCAGTGTCGGGGTCGAACGCGTCGGGTCTCGGGGTCCGGAAGTACACGAACGACTTGCCGCCGACCTGATACACCGGGTTGCCGGCCTTGGGGCCTTCGACCCGGCTGACGTGCGGCATCGACGACGCGATCTCGTGCACGTCGTCGACGGTCGCGGCGCGCTCACGCACGGCGCCGTCTGCTCTTCGCGCGAGCGCTCATCGCCGTTCCAGCCGGTGCAGCTCGACGTCCCGCAGCTGCCCGTCCTGCACGGCCGCGGTCATGTAGGTGCAGTGCGGCTGGCGGCGCCGGTCGGTGGGCGACCCCGGATTGAGCAGCCGCAGCCCGCTTTCGGCGGTGGCGTCCCACGGGATGTGGCTGTGCCCGAAGACCAGCACATCGGTGTCCGGGTACGCCTTGGCCATCCGGGCGTCACGACCGGCGGACGCACCCGTCTCATGGGTGACGGTGAACCTCACACCGTCGAGGACCACATCGGCCCGCTCGGGCAGCCTGCGACGCAGCTCGGGCCCGTCGTTGTTGCCCCAGCAGGCCACGACTCGCTTGGCCCTGGCCTCCAGCGCGTCGAGCAGCTCGGGCTCGACCCAGTCGCCCGCGTGGATCACCACGTCGGCGTCGTCGACGGCGTCCCAGACTTCGGCGGGGAGGTCCTTCGCACGCTTGGGCAGGTGTGTGTCGGCGATCAACAGCAGGCGCACGGTTCCGACCTTAGATCGCGAGTGTGGGCCTTTGGTACGCGAAACCGGGGAGATCCGTGCAGAAGCCCCACAGTCACAGGCCCGCGTTCGCCGAAAAGAGAGTGCGCCCGAAGGGATTCGAACCCCTAACCTTCTGATCCGTAGTCAGATGCTCTATCCGTTGAGCTACGGGCGCGTGGTCGTACATCTTCAGTTGTGTGTCGGCAAGCCGACGGTCCTGCACGCCGGCGAGCCGGCCATCCTGCGCGGAGGCGAGAGGATTTGAACCTCCGGTCCGCTTTAAGGCGGACAACTCATTAGCAGTGAGTCCCATTCGGCCGCTCTGGCACGCCTCCCGACGTTTACCGCCGCTGCGACAGAGTACACAGGCCTCACGGCGGGAAGCAAAGCAGCTCCGGAAGGGCCCTAAACTGTTGCAGTGTCCGTCCGTCTTCGCCCCGAACTCGCCGACCTACCCGCCTATGCGCCGGGCAAGACGGTGCCCGGTGCCATCAAGATCGCCAGCAACGAAACCGTGCACGGCCCGCTGCCCAGCGTGCGGGCCGCGATCGAGCGCGCGATCGACGGCATCAACCGCTACCCGGACAACGGGTACGTCGAGCTGAAGGAGCGGCTGGCCAAGTTCGTCGGCTTCGCGCCGGAGAACATCTCCGTCGGCTGCGGGTCGGTCAGCCTGTGCCAGCAGTTGATCCAGATCACCTGCACCGTCGGTGACGAGGTGCTGTACGGCTGGCGCAGCTTCGAGATCTACCCGTTGCAGGTCCGCACCGCCGGGGCCACCCCGGTCCAGGTCCCGCTGACCGACCACACCTTCGACCTCGACGCGATGCTCGCCGCGATCACCGACCGCACCCGGCTCATCTTCGTGTGCAACCCGAACAACCCGACCAGCACCGTCGTCGACCCCGACGCGCTGGCCCGGTTCGTCGCGGCCGTCCCGCCGCACATCATGATCGTGCTGGACGAGGCCTACGTCGAGTACATCCGCGACGACATGGCCCCCGACAGTTTCGCGCTGGTCCGCGCGCACAGCAATGTCGTTGTGCTGCGCACCTTTTCGAAGGCCTATGGACTGGCCGGAGTTCGGGTCGGTTACGCGGTCGCCGACCCCGACATCGTCTCCGCGCTGTCGAAGGTCTACGTGCCGTTCACCGCCACCAGTCTGTCGCAGGCCGCCGCGATCGCATGCCTGGACGCCGCCGACGAGCTGCTGGAACGCACCGACGCCGTCGTCGACGAGCGCCGCCGGGTCAGCGCCGCGCTGCAGGAGGCCGGCTACCACCTGCCGCCCTCGCAGGCGAACTTCGTCTGGCTGCCGCTGGTCGGCCACGCCCAGCAGTTCGCCGCCGACGCCGCCAACAGCCGCGTGATCGTGCGGCCCTACGGGGAGGACGGCGTCCGGGTGACCGTCGCCGCACCGCACGAGAACGACGCGTTCCTCGCCTTCGCCCGCAGCTGGGACGGCCCGCGATGAGCGCCGACGCCCGCACGACCTTCGACGGGCTCAAGAACCGCGCCGGCCGCCTCGACGACGTCGAACTCGACGAGTTCTGGGCCACCCTCGCCCCGGCCACTGTCGACTTCATGCTCGGCGAGTGGAAGGGCGGCGAGTTCGACACCGGCCACAAGGCCAACGGCTTCATGAAGAAGCTGAACTGGTTCGGCAAGACCTTCCACTCGGCCACCGACGCCAAACCGCTGGTCTGCCTCGACGAGGCAGGCAACAAATTCTCCAACACCGAGGCGATGAACGGCGAGGCCAGCCTGTGGATGGAGGAGTTCCGCGGGGAGTTCGTCGCATCCATGGTCTACGACGGACGCCCCGTGCACGACCACTTCAAGGTCGTCGACGACAACGCCGTGATCGGCATCATGAACGGCAAAGGCGCCCTGGACACCAGCTCCGGCACGCCCCGCCACCTGTACTTCTATCTCGAACGGGACTAGCCGCATATCGTGGCCAGGATGAATACGCACGTGCGGTTCACGGCCGCGGCGATCGTCGGCCTGGGCGTCGTCCTCGGCCTGACCACGGGGTGTCAGCGCACGACCGAGGGCGTCGTCGCGCAGACCACGCAGCCGGGGCCGCCGCTGTCGTCGCCGACGACCACCAGCCGCACGCCGGGCATCCCCGACATCCAGATCCCGAACCTGCCGCTGCCCACCCGCAGCACGAACGTGCCCGAGGTGCCCGCCCCGGCCAACGCGCTGACGATGACGTGCGAGGAGTTCAGCGACCTCGACGAGCCCACCCGGGTGGCCGTGGTGCGCGAGATCCTGTCCCAGGAGGGCAACCCGCTCGGCCCCGACGGCGAGTTCGTGGGCCAGATCCTTGCCGACGCGGCCTGCCAGTTCCTGCCCCGCGCGGTCGTCGCCGATGTGCTGCTGGGCGGCGGCTAACCTGTTACCCATGGGTAACTCCTTCGAATCGGTGACCGTCGACATCGCCGATCACATCGCGCAGGTCACGCTGATCGGCCCCGGTAAGGGCAACGCGATGGGCCCGGCATTCTGGGCCGAACTGCCCGTGGTGTTCGGCGAACTCGACGCCGACCCGGACGTCCGGGCCATCGTGCTCACCGGTTCGGGCCGCAACTTCAGCTACGGGCTGGACCTGGCCGCGATGGGTGAGACCCTCGGCTCGATGATGGCCGGCGGTTCGTCGTCCAAGCCGCGCGCCGACTTCCACGCCCGCCTCAAGGCCATGCAGCAGGCGATCACCGCGGTCGCCGACTGCCGCACCCCGACGGTCGCGTCCGTACACGGCTGGTGCATCGGCGGCGGTGTGGACCTGATCTCCGCGGTCGACATTCGGTACGCCAGCAGCGACGCGAAGTTCTCGGTGCGCGAGGTCAAGCTCGCGATCGTCGCCGACGTCGGCTCCCTGGCCCGGCTGCCCTACATCCTGACCGACGGGCACCTGCGCGAACTGGCGCTGACGGGCAAGGACATCGACGCAGCCCGTGCCGAGAAGATCGGTTTGGTCAACGACGTCTACCCGGACGCCGAAGCATCCCTGGCCGCGGCGCGGGCCACCGCGGCCGAGATCGCCGCCAACCCGCCGCACACCGTGCACGGCATCAAGGACGTGCTCGACGAGCAGCGCACCGCCCAGGTGTCGGCGAGCCTGCGCTACGTCGCGGCCTGGAACTCCGCGTTCCTGCCGTCCAAGGACCTCTCCGAGGGCGTCACGGCGATGTTCGAGAAGCGGCCGCCGAACTTCACCGGCGAGTAGGCGCGGTTTCGGGCAGCGCGAGCACGCAGACGAAACTGACCAGCGCCAGCCCACCCATCATCAGCGCGATGGCCGCACCGCCGTAGGACGCCATCAGCATCGGTGAGACCACCGGTGGCAGCGCCCCGCCGAGCACGCCGCCCAGCGTGTGGGACAGGGCGGCCCCGGTGTAGCGGTAGCGGGCGGCGAAGATCTCCGGCAGGAACGCCGCCAGGGGCCCCATGCAGACGCCGATCAGTGCGTAGGTGACCACGATGGCCACGCCGAACACCACGTGGTTCATCGACTCGATGAGCGGGAAGACGACGAACGCCCACGGCACCGCCAGTGCATAGCCACAGGCGGTCACCCGGCGCCGCCCGTGCGCGTCGGACAGCATCGCCGAGGCCGCGGCGCAGCCGATCGCGCACAGCCCGCCGATCACGTTGACCAGCAGCACCAGGTTGGTGGAGTAGTCCATGTGGTCGGCGGCGAAATGGGTGAAGAACGTCCCGGCCTGGAACACCAGCATCGGCGCGCAGATCGCCGCGCCGCCGGCCAGCAGCACCTGACGGCCCTGCCTGCGGAGCAACTCGGCCAGCGGCGCGCCGTCGTGCGTCTCCGGGGCGGCCAGTGCCGGGGACTCCTTGACCCGCAGCCGGATGAACAACGCAGTGGCGATCAACACCGCGCTGAGCAGGAACGGGATCCGCCACCCCCACTGCAGGAACGCGTCGCTGGCCTCGCCGAACCCCAGATGCACGACCAGGAACACCAGATTGGACAGCACCAGCGCCGTACCGAGTCCCAGTTGGGTGAACATGCCGTAGAAGCCGCGCCGGTCCTCCGGGGCGTGCTCGGCGGTCATCAGCACCGCGCCGGCCCACTCCCCGCCGACCGCGAAGCCCTGCATCAGCCGCAGCGCGATCAACAGCAGCGGGGCTGCGATGCCGATGCTGGCGGTACTCGGGATCAGCCCGACCCCGACGGTGGCGGCACCCATCAGCAGCAGCGTGACGACCAGCGTCTGCTTACGGCTGATCCGGTCCCCGAAGTGCCCGAACACCGCTGCACCGACCGGCCGGGCCAGGAACGCCGCCGCGAACGCGCCCAGCGACGCCGTCGTGGCCATCACGTGGCCCAGATCGGGGAAGAACACCGTCGGGAACACCAGCGCGGCCGCGGTGCCGTAGATGAAGAAGTCGTAGAACTCGATCGCCGAACCGACGTAGCTTGCCGTCGCCACCTGCCGGAGATCGCGCGCTGAGCCGCGCCCGGCACCCACTGTTGCCATGGCAAAGATATTCGCGGCTGTCGGGCCCGTCACAAACACCCGTCGAAGGTGTGTCTTCGCGCGTTCAGCGAACCCGATCCGCCCCAGAGCGGTGGCGGAGGGATTTGAACCCCCGGTCGGTGTTAGCCGACTCTCGCTTTCAAGGCGAGTGCATTAGGCCGCTCTGCCACGCCACCGCGGGACAGTCTAGACGCGGCCGATCTTGGCCGACGGCCCGCCGTTCTTGAGCCCCACGCTGATCCGTCGGCAATTCTCCCCCATCGCCGTGACCTGCGGTCGGCTCAACCGATCCAGGAAGTGCATGCGCACCGCGGCGCCGTAGGTCTTCATCGCGCCCGACAACGACTCCCGGCCCTCCGGTGTGATGCTCGCGAGCACCCCGCGCCCGTCGTCCGGACTGGCTCCGCGACTGACGAGGCCTTGGACCTCCAGGCGGTGGATCTGCCGCGTCACACGACTGGGCAACGACATCAGCGCCTCGGCGACGTCACCCATCCGCGCGGCGCCTGTCGGCGACTTCGCCAACATGTCGAGCAAACGGACGTCGTTCAACGTCAGCCCGTGTTGATCGTTCAGCGAGCGGTTCATCGTTGCGTACATTCGCAGCGCAGCATCCAGAAAGTTCTGCCACGCTCTTTGCTCAGCTATGTCGAGCCCCGGCGTGTCGCTTGCCGTGCGCCCCCCAATAATCCCCTCCATATGCACATACTATGTCGCCGAGCGCGTTGCCGGTGAAGAAACTTATCGGGGTTTTCCCAGCGTAGTAGGCTTATTTGAATGCAAGCCATCGTGGCGGATACCTCCTCGCACAAGCTGACCTGGCAGTCCGTGCCGGACGTCCACCCTGGTCCCGGTGAAGTTCTCATCGAAGTAGTTGCCGCCGGCGTCAATCGCGCCGACCTCCTACAGGCGGCCGGTAAGTACCCGCCACCTCCCGGGGCCAGCGAGATCATCGGGCTCGAGGTGTCCGGCACCATCGCCGCGCTGGGTGACGGCGTCACACAGTGGTCCACCGGGGAAACGGTTTGCGCTTTGCTGGCCGGCGGCGGCTACGCCGAGTACGTCGCCGTCCCCGCAGCACAGGTGATGCCGATACCCCATGGGGTTCCGCTACCTCACGCGGCCGCTCTGCCCGAGGTCGCCTGCACCGTCTGGTCCAACGTCGTGATGACCGCCGACCTGGCCGCGCCCGAACTCCTGCTGATCCACGGTGGCGCGAGCGGCATCGGCACCCACGCGATCCAGGTGGCGAAGGCGCTGAACTGCCGGGTGGCGGTGACCGCGGGGTCGCCCAACAAGCTCGACCTGTGCGCCGAACTGGGCGCCGACATCACAATCGACTACCACAGCGACGACTTCGTCGAGATCGTCCGCCAGGCCGGTGGCGCCGACGTGATCCTCGACATCATCGGTGCGAAGTACCTCGACCGAAATATCGACGCCCTCGCCGCCGGTGGACGGCTGGTGATCATCGGTATGCAGGGCGGGGCCAAGGCAGAGCTGAACATCGGCAAGCTGCTGGCCAAGCGTGGCAGCGTCATCGCGACCGCGCTCCGGGGCCGGCCGGTCGAGGGCCGCGGCTCCAAAGCCGACATCGTCGGCGAGGTCACCGCCGAGGTGTGGCCGATGGTCGCCGAGGGCCTGGTCCGGCCGGTCATCGGCGCCGAGTTCCCCATCGCCGAGGCGCAGGCCGCCCACGAGCTGCTGGAGTCCGGCGATATCTCCGGCAAAGTGCTTCTGCGGGTGGACGTTTAGCCGGGTCAGCCCAGCGAGGCCAGCGCCCGCACGAGCTGATCGATCTCCGCGGCGGTGTTGTAGTGCGCCAGACCGATGGTGACGGCGCCGCCGATGTCGTCGACGCCGATGAGGTCCAGGACCCGCGAGCTCGCGTTCGCGATGGCCAGGATGCCGTTGTCGGCCAGCCGCTGCACCACCCGCTCGGCAGGCACGTTGTCCATCACAAAGCTGAGTACCGGGATGCGCTCCTCGGGACTGCCCAGCACGGTGACCGTCGGCAGCGACCGCAGAGACGTGAGCAGATAGTCGAACAACGCGTTCATATGCGCCGCGACCGACCGCATCGACACCGCCAGCCGCTCACGGCGCGACCCCTGCGCGGAGTCCTCCAGCGAGGCGAGGTATTCGATACTGGCGACCACTCCGGCGAGCATGCCGAACTGATGGGATCCGAGCTCGAGGCGGGCCGCGCCTGACGCATGGGGGTCCAGTGACACCGACCCGAACGCGTCGATGACCGACGGATCGCGGAATACCAGCGCCCCGATCGGGGGGCCTCCCCAGGCCAGCGCGTTGACCGCCACCACGTCGGCGTCGGTCTCGTCGAAGTCGAACAGGCGGTAGGGGGCGGCCGCGGAATGGTCCACGATCAGCAGCCCGCCGACCTCGTGCACCAGTTTGGCGACCTCGCGCAGCTCGGTGACCGTGCCCAGCGTCGAGGAGGCCGAGGTGATGGCCACCAGCCGGGTCGGCCGGGTCACCAGCGCCTCCCACTGCCAGGTGGGCAGCTCCCCGGTCTCGATGTCGACCTCGGCCCACTTCACCTTGGCGCCGAACCGGTTGGCCGCACGCAGCCACGGCGCGATGTTGGCCTCGTCGTCGAGCCGGCTCACCACCAGCTCATAGCCCAGGCCCACGCGGGCCGACGCGGCATCGGCCAGCGACGTCAGCAGCACCGCGCGGTCGGCGCCCAGCACCACGCCCGCCGGATCCGCGTTGACCAGATCGGCCACCGCCTGGCGCGCGGCGGCCAGCACGGCCGCGCTGCGCCGTGCGGCCGGGTGCGCACTGGACGTGGTGGGCAGGGAACCGCGGAACGCCGTCGACACCGCGCGGCCCACGGAATCGGGCAGCAGCATGCCGTTCTGGGCGTCCATATGCACCCATCCATCGCCCAGAGAGGGGTGCAGTCCGCGCACCCGGGCGACGTCGTATGCCATGCCAGACCACCTTAGTGCGCCTTGGAACTTCGCCGTTCCGCCGAAATTTGGCGTCCCCGCGTCTGCCCGACTTCGCTGTTACCGCCCACGTCCACACTGTCGAGGGCCATCTGCGCAGCCATACTAGTCGAGCCCACGACAGGCGAGGAGCGCTACCAGCTTCGGCGTTGCCCGTCATGCATGCCTGACCCTCTGATCAAGGGTTCAGGGCATATGATGGATTTGCTGTCAGCGATCCGGCGACGATCGGGTCCGCACCGGGTCACGCTCGGGCGCCGCCACGCCGCGGAGCCGTCGGCCGGCGCTCGCTGGACAATTCCGGCGCGTGGGAGAAGATCTACGTCGACACCGGGGCCCGCGCCCACCGACGACGCGGAACCCGACCGCGTCAACAGAGAAAAGCTGGGGCACTCTTAGGGACATGGCTATCAACAGCGACGACGACAACATCGAGATCGTCGGCGAAAGCGACACGGGCGCGGAGCGTGCCGACGGCAGGTCGTTGAGCGACCTCGTCGAACAGCCCGCCAAGGTGATGCGCATCGGCACGATGATCAAACAGCTGCTGGAGGAGGTGCGCGCGGCCCCCCTGGACGACGCCAGCCGGGAACGGCTGCGCGACGTGCACCGCACCAGCATCAGGGAGCTCGAGGAGGGTCTGGCCCCCGAGCTGCGCGACGAGCTGGAGCGGCTGACCCTGCCGTTCACCGACGACGCCGTCCCGTCCGACGCCGAGCTGCGCATCGCCCAGGCCCAGCTGGTCGGCTGGCTGGAGGGCCTGTTCCACGGCATCCAGACCGCGCTGTTCGCCCAGCAGATGGCCGCCCGTCAGCAACTGGAGCAGATGCGCCAGGGTGCGCTGCCGCCAGGCGTAGTCGTCCCGGGCCAGCGCGGCGGGCCAGGGCACGGCACCGGTCAATACCTGTGAGATCCACGTGACGATTCCGTCCCCGGAGGAGCCCTGCATCGAGACCCGCAACGCCTGGGTCGAGTTCCCCATCTTCGACGCCAAGACCCGCTCGCTGAAGAAGGCGTTCCTCGGCAAGGCCGGCGGCGCGATCGGCCGCAACGAGTCCAACGTCGTCGTCATCGAGGCGCTGCGCGACATCACGATGACGCTGAAGATGGGCGATCGGGTCGGCCTGGTCGGGCACAACGGCGCGGGCAAGTCCACACTGCTGCGGCTGCTGTCGGGCATCTACGAACCCACCCGCGGGGTGGCCACGGTGCGGGGCCGGGTGGCCCCGGTGTTCGACCTGGGCGTCGGCATGGACCCGGAGATCTCGGGCTTCGAGAACATCGTCATCCGCGGGTTGTTCCTCGGGCAGACCCGTAAACAGATGATGAGCAAGGTCGACGAGATCGCCGAGTTCACCGAGCTGGGCGACTATCTGTCGATGCCGCTGCGCACCTACTCGACGGGCATGCGGGTGCGGCTGGCCATGGGGGTGGTGACCAGCATCGACCCCGAGATCCTGCTGCTCGACGAAGGCATCGGCGCAGTCGACGCCGAGTTCCTCAAGAAGGCACAGTCGCGGCTGGCCGACCTGGTCGAACGATCCGGGATTCTGGTGTTCGCCAGCCACTCCAACGAATTCCTGGCCCGGCTGTGCAACACCGCGATGTGGATCGACCACGGCACCATCAGGATGGAGGGCGGCATCGAAGACGTCGTCCGCGCCTACGAAGGGGAGGACGCCGCGCGACACGTGCGCGAGGTGCTCGAGGAGACGGCACACACGCATGAGCGTTGAGCGTGAGCGCGACGGCGGGGACGCGCTCGTCGTCGCGATCGTCGTCACCCACCGCCGCCCCGACGAGCTGGCCAAGTCGCTGGACGCCGTCTGCGCGCAGAGCAGACGGCCCGACCACCTGATCGTCGTCGACAACGACCACGACGACCATGTCCGCGATCTCGTTGCCGGACAACCGATTCCGACGACCTACCTGGGCTCGCGGCGCAACCTCGGCGGGGCGGGCGGTTTCGCGCTGGGCATGCTGCACGCGCTGAGCCTGGGCGCGGACTGGCTCTGGCTGGCCGATGACGACGGCCGCCCGCAGGACACCGAGGTGCTGGCCACCCTGCTGGCCTGTGCCGAGCGGCACGGTCTGGCCGAGGTGTCACCGATGGTGTGCAACCTCGACGACCCGGACCGGCTGGCGTTCCCGCTGCGGCGCGGCCTGAAATGGCGCCGCCTGGTCGGTGAGCTCCGCGTCGACGGCGACGACGGCCTGCTGCCCGGCATCGCGTCGCTGTTCAACGGCGCACTGTTCCGCGCCTCGACGGTGGAGGCGGTCGGTGTGCCCGATCTGCGGCTGTTCATCCGCGGCGACGAGGTGGAACTACACCGCAGGCTGGTGCGCTCCGGTCTGCCGTTCGGCACCTGCCTGCAGACCAGCTACCTGCACCCCTGCGGCACAGAGGAATTCAAGCCGATCCTCGGTGGTCGCATGCACACCCAGTACCCCGACAACGAGATCAAGCGGTACTACACCTACCGCAACCGCGGGTACGTCCTGTCCCAGCCCGGCCTGCGCAGACTGCTGCCGCAGGAACTCGTCCGTTTCGGCTGGTACTTCCTGGTGTCCCGGCGTGATCCGGCCGGGTTCCGGGACTGGATCCGGTTGCAGCAGTTGGGACGCCGCGAGAGGTTCTCTCGGGGCGAGCGAAGCGACGGGATGGGAAAACGATGACGATCATGGATGCCGCCGCACGGTCGAGAACGTTCGGCCGCGCCTGGGGCGATCTGGTCGCCGGCTTCAGCAAGCGCGAACTGTGGTTACACCTGGGCTGGCAGGACATCAAGCAGCGCTACCGGCGTTCGGTGCTCGGCCCGTTCTGGATCACCATCGCCACCGGTACCACCGCGGTGGCCATGGGCGGGTTGTACTCGATGCTGTTCAAACTCGAACTGTCCGAACATCTCCCGTACGTCACGCTCGGTCTGATCGTCTGGAACCTGATCAACGCCTCGATCCTGGAGGGCGCGGACGTCTTCGTGGCGAACGAGGGCCTGATCAAACAGCTGCCGACCCCGCTGTCGGTGCACGTCTACCGGCTGGTGTGGCGGCAGATGCTGCTGTTCGCGCACAACATCATCATCTTCGTGATCATCGCGATCATCTATCCGAAGCCGTGGTCGTGGGCGGACCTGTCCGTGATCCCGGCGCTGCTGCTGCTCGCGCTCAACTGTGTCTGGGTGGCACTGTGTTTCGGCATTCTGGCCACCCGCTACCGCGACATCAGCCCGCTGCTGGGCAGCCTGGTGCAGCTGCTGTTCTTCATGACGCCGATCATCTGGAACGAGTCCACGCTGCAGGCCCAGGGCGCGGGCGGCTGGGCCAAGGTCGTCGAGCTCAACCCGCTCCTGCACTACCTGGACATCGTGCGTGCACCGCTGCTGGGCGCCGAGCAGGAGCTGCGGCACTGGGTCGTGGTGCTGGTGCTCACGGTCGTCGGGTGGGGCTTCGCCGCGCTGGCGATGCGCCAGTACCGGGCGCGCGTGCCGTACTGGGTGTGACGGTCAGCTCGACAGCCCGGTGACGTCGGGTTCGGGCCCGAACACGAAGCGGCGGCCCGTCACCGACTGCGGCGTGATGCGCACGAACCGCTCCTTCTGGGTGGCGATCCACGGGTAGAGCCCGGCACGTCGCGCCTCGGCCAGCTCGTTGGAGGTCGCCAGCAGACGCGCCTTGCCCCGGACGATCACGCTCCAGCCCTCGGCGATGTTGTGGTCGTCGGCCTCGAACACCACGTACTCGTTGAGCGCGGCGGTCAGCAGCTTCGTGCCTTCCGCGGTGCGGAACAGCAGCGTGTTGTTCTGCACGACGAAGTTGACGGGGAAGATCTCGGTCCAGCCGTTCACCGTCGTCACCAGCCGGCCCAGGGACACGCTGCCGAGCCGCGCCCAGCTCTCGGTGTCGGTGAGCTCGTTGACCGGTGCGTCCGATGTGGTTGTCGCGTCCATGATCTGATCGTCGTCGCGGCGGGCCGGGTCTCCTAGGGTCCAAAGACACTTCCGCCCCGCGTCGCCGAGATTGCATCTGGTCCGCGAGAGTGCGAGTGCGGACCGCGTGGAATGCGACTTCGGCGGGCGGGGCGGGCGGGTGGCGGCGCGGGTTACTTCACGTCGACGTAGTAGATGCTGGCGCCGGTCTTGCTGTTCTGGTAGGTGCGGTCGTAGCGGAAGTCGCGGAGCGTGCCGCGGATGTCACCGCCCTTGTTGATCCCGACCACACTGGCCTGGCTCAGCGGCGCGTCCGACAGCCGGTTCACCACCACCCGGTGGCCCTGGGCCTCCAGCTGGCTGATCACGGCGTCGGCGTTGCCTCCGGTCGGGGCAGCGGCCGTGGGGGCGGCCAGCCCGAGGACCGCGGCGCCCAGGCCGGCGGCGAAAGCGGTGGTGATGGCGAGGTTCTTCATGGTGGTGCCCTTCCCGGTCGGGTCGGAGCCGTGGAGCGTGTCACGCGGTCTCGACTGGTGGTGGTGATCTTGATGATCTGAATGCTTGAACCAGCAGGTCAGCGTATTAATTCCACTGGCAGGAATTGATCGCCCGGTGGCCGGATTCAGATCATCGAGACGATTCAGCGCCGACGCGGGACCGGCGTGTGCACGGCGACGTTGATGCGGTTCCACGCGTTGATCGTCACGGCCATCGCGATGACCTGTCCGAGTTCACGGTCGGAGAAGACCTGCGCGGCCGCGTCGTACACCGCGTCGGGCACGCCGTGCTCGCCGAGCCGGGTGACGGCCTCGGTCAGTGCCAATGCGGCGCGTTCACGGTCGTCGAACAGCTCGCCGGCTTCGGTCCATGCGGCCAGCACGTCGAGCTTCTGCTCGCTGACACCGTGGGTGCGGGCGTCACGGGTGTGCATGTCGAGGCAGAACGCGCACCGGTTGAGTTGCGACGCACGGATCTTGATCAGCTCGCCGAGCGCAGGGTCGATGTCCCTGGCGGCGGCAGTCGACAGGCTCATCATCGCGTCGTAGAGCTCCGGCGAGATCTTGTGCAGGACGAGGCGGTTCCGGGTGGTCAGTGTCTGTGTCATGGAATTGACGCTAGCCCCGAATGGACCGTAAAGATGGTTCAATATGACGATGAAATCGTGGGCCAATCCGGGTGCGCGAGACCTGCACCTGGACCTGCGCGAGGCGCTGGTGCCGGGCGCGCGCGGCACCAAGGACGCGCTGATCGCGGCGTTGCGTGACGCGGCGCGCTCAGGCCGGCTGACCTCGGGCACGATGCTGCCGCCGTCGCGGACCCTGGCCGCCGATCTGGGTCTGGCCCGCAACACCGTCGCCGACGCCTACGCCGAACTGGTCGCCGAGGGCTGGCTGGCCTCGCGTCAGGGCGCGGGAACCTGGGTCGTCGGCCACACCGCCGACGTCGTCGCGCCGGCCCGCCCGCGCGGCGCGAGCGTCGCCGCCACCCACAACCTGATGCCGGGTTCACCTGACGTCGCCGAGTTCCCGCGCAATCAGTGGCTGGCCAGCGCACGCCGGGCGCTGACCAACGCACCCACCGAGGCGCTGCGCATGGGAGACCCGCGCGGCAGGCCCGAATTGCGTTCGGCCCTGGCGGATTACCTGGCGCGGGTGCGCGGGGTGCGGACCTCCCCGGAGTCCATCGTGATCTGCGCGGGAGTCCGCCACGCCGTCGAGTTGCTGGCACGGGCGCTGGGCGGACCGATCGCGGTGGAGGCTTACGGGCTGCACCTGTTCCGCGACGTACTCGAGGCCGCCGGCGTGCCGACGGTGCCCGTCGGCATCGACGAGAAGGGCGCCGCTGTCGGCGATCTCGACACTCTCGACGTGTCCTCGGTACTGCTGACGCCGGCCCACCACAATCCGCTCGGAATGTCGCTGGACCCGTCCCGGCGCACCGCGGTCGTCGACTGGGCCACGCGCACAGGCGGATTCGTGCTCGACGACGACTACGACGGTGAGTTCCGCTACGACCGGCAGCCGGTCGGCGCGCTGCAGGCACTGCGCCCGGACCGCGTGGTCTATCTGGGCTCGACGAGCAAGAGCCTGTCGCAGGCTCTTCGTCTGGGCTGGATGGTGTTGCCGGACAACCTCGTCGACGCGGTGGTCGCGGCCGCGGGCGGTCAGCAGTACTACGTCGACGCGATCAGCCAGCTCACTCTGGCGGACTTCATCGACAGCGGCCGCTACGACCGGCACATCCGCCGCATGCGGATGCGGTACCGGCGCCGGCGGGACGTGCTGGTCTCGGCGCTGGCGCCGTTCGACGTCGGCTTCGGCGGACTCTCCGCCGGGGTGAATCTGCTCGTCACGCTGCCCGGCGGGACCGAACCGGAGGTCCTGCGCCGTGTCGGCGAGGCCGGTATCGCACTGACCGGGCTGTCGATGATGCGCCATCCGCTGGCCGGGCCCGAGATCGCCGAGCGCGACGGGCTGGTGGTCGGCTTCGCGGCGCCGGCCGAACATGCCTTCCCCGCGGCGATCGCGGCGCTGTGCGACGTGTTGCGGGCGAGCGGGCTCTAGGCCCCTGGTCGCCGAGAGTGCATCTGGTGCGCGAAAGTGCGGGTGCGGGCCGCGTGGAATGCGGTTTCGGCGGGAGGGGGGCCGTAAGCTGCCCGGGTGGCCGAGCCCCCCATGTCACCGCAGCTGAGCCTGAAGACACAGATCTGGCGATTCCTGGTGACCGGCGGCCTGGCCGCGGTGGTGGACTTCGGCCTCTACGTCGCGCTGCTGGCGGCCGGGCTGCACGTCAACATCGCCAAGACACTCAGCTTCATCGCCGGCACCACCACCGCATACCTGATCAACCGGCGGTGGACGTTCCAGGCCCCGCCGAGCCGGGCCAGATTCGCCGCGGTGTGCGCGCTCTACGCGCTGACCTACGCCGTGCAGGTGGGCATCAATTACGCGTTCTACATGGAGTTCGAGGACCAGCCCTGGCGGGTCCCGGTGGCGTTCGTGATCGCGCAGGGCACCGCGACGGTGATCAACTTCATCGTCCAGCGCGTGGTGATCTTCCGGCTGCGCTGACTACCGCGGTGGTCGCGGTACCCTCTGTGACGATGCTGAGCACGGATTTCTCGACCACTCTCACGCCGTTGACCGGCTGGGGCCGCACCGCACCGTCGGTGGCCCGGGTGCTGTCGACGCCGGACCCCGAGGTGATCGCCGAGGCGGTACGGCGGACCGCCGAGGAACCCGGACGCGGAGTGCTCGCCCGCGGACTGGGCCGCTCCTACGGCGACAACGCCCAGAACGGCGGCGGGCTCGTCGTCGACATGAACGCCCTCAACCGCATTCACTCGATGTCCGCGGACGACGCGCTCGTCGAGGTGGATGCCGGGGTGAACCTCGACCAGCTGATGCGCGCCGCGCTGCCGCTGGGGCTGTGGGTCCCGGTGCTGCCCGGCACCCGGCAGGTCACCGTCGGCGGGGCCATCGCCTGCGACATCCACGGCAAGAACCACCACAGCGCCGGCAGCTTCGGTAACCACGTGCGCTCGATCGACCTGCTCACCGCCGACGGGCAGGTGCGCACCATCACCCCGTCCGGCGGCACCGACGAGGACACGGCCCTGTTCTGGGCCACCGTCGGCGGCAACGGGCTGACCGGCATCATCCTGCGCGCCACCATCGAGATGACCCCGACCGAGACCGCGTACTTCATCGCCGACGGTGACGTCACCTCCACTCTCGACGAGACCATCGCGTTCCACACCGACGGCACCGAGGCCAACTACACGTACTCCAGCGCATGGTTCGACGCGATCAGCCCGCCGCCCAAGCTGGGCCGCGCCGCGATCTCCCGCGGCTCGCTGGCCACCCTCGACCAACTGCCGAAGAAACTGCGCAAGAACCCGCTGAAATTCGATGCGCCGCAACTGCTCACGCTGCCCGATGTGTTCCCGAACGGTTTGGCCAACAAGTACACGTTCATGCCGATCGGCGAGCTGTGGTACCGCAAGTCCGGGACGTACCGGGGCAAGGTGCAGAACCTGACGCAGTTCTACCACCCGCTCGACATGTTCGGAGAGTGGAACCGGGCCTACGGGGTCGCGGGTTTCGCCCAGTACCAGTTCGTGGTGCCCACCTCCGCGGTCGAGGAGTTCAAGGCGATCCTGCTCGACATCCAACGCTCCGGGTTCTATTCGTTCCTCAACGTGTTCAAGCTGTTCGGCCCGGGAAACCAAGCGCCGCTGAGCTTTCCGATTCCCGGCTGGAACGTGTGCGTCGATTTCCCGATCACCGGCGGCCTCAACGAGTTCCTCAACGGGCTCGACAAGCGGGTACTCGAGTTCGGCGGGCGGCTCTACACCGCCAAGGACTCCCGCACCACCGCCGAAACCTTCCATGCCATGTATCCCCGAATAGACGAATGGATCGCCGTGCGCCGCAGGGTCGATCCCGACGGGGTGTTCGCTTCCGACATGGCCCGACGACTGGAGCTGCTCTAGATGGTTTTCGATGCGACCGGTAATCCGCAGGGGATCCTGCTTCTCGGCGGTACCTCCGAGATCGCGCTGGCGATCGGCGAGCGCTTCCTGCGCAACGCCCACGCCCGGATCGTGCTCGCCGACCTGCCCGACCACCCGCGCAAGGACGCCGCCATCGCGCAGATGCGCGCGGCCGGCGCCAAGTCCGTCGAGTGGATCGACTTCGACGCACTCGACACCGACAGCCATCCGAAGGTGATCGACGCCGCGTGGCACGAAGGCGACGCCGAGAAGGACATCGACGTGGCGGTCGTCGCGTTCGGCCTGCTCGGCGATGCCGAGGAGCTGTGGCAGAACCAGCGCAAAGCCGTACAGATCGCCGAGATCAACTACACCGCAGCGGTTTCGGTCGGCGTGCTACTGGGCGAGAAGATGCGCGCGCAGGGTTCGGGCCACATCATCGCGATGAGCTCGGCGGCCGGTGAACGGGTCCGTCGCTCCAACTTCGTCTACGGCTCCACCAAGGCCGGGCTCGACGGTTTCTACCTCGGCTTGGGAGAGGCGTTGCGCGAGTACGGCGTTCACGTTCTGGTCATCCGGCCCGGCCAGGTGCGCACCACCACGACCATCGAGCACTGGAAGGCCACCGGCGCCAAGGAGGCCCCGTTCACCGTCGACAAAGAGGAGGTCGCCGAGCTGGCGGTCACCGCGTCGGCCAAGGGCAAGGACCTGATCTGGGCGCCCGGGGTGTTCCGCTACGTGATGATGGTGCTGCGCCACATCCCCCGCGCCATCTTCCGCAAGCTCCCCATCTGATCCGGTGAGCAGGAGCGAAACGACCCGGGAGACCACCGCAGCGGCCCGGTTGGCCGTGCCGCTGCGAACGGTCGGCCAGATGCTCCTCGCGACGGTCGTCGCCGTCGCGGTCACGGTCGTCAGCCTGTATGCGATCGCGCGCGTCGAGTGGCCCGCCTACAACTCGTCGAACCAGCTGCACGCACTGACCACCGTCGGCCAGGTCGGCTGCCTGGTCGGGCTGTTCGCGGGCGGAATGCTGTGGCGCCGTGGCCGACAGACCCTGGCCTGGCTCACGGCGCTGGTGTTCCTGGCCGCGTTCTCGGTGGTCACCCTGGCGATGCCGCTGGGCGCCACCCGCCTCTACCTGTTCGGCATCAGCGTCGACCAGCAGTTCCGCACCGAGTATCTGACCCGCTTCGCCGACACCGCCGCGCTGCACGACATGACCTACATCGGGCTGCCGCCGTTCTATCCGCCCGGCTGGTTCTGGATCGGCGGCCGGCTGGCCGCGCTGACCGGCACCCCCGCGTGGGAGATGTTCAAACCGTGGTCGATCATCTCGATCACCGTGGCGATCGTGCTCGCGTTCGTGCTGTGGTCGGCGATGGTGCGCTTCGAGTACGCGCTGATCGTGTCCACCACGACCGCCGCTGCGGCCCTGGCCTATTCACCCGCCGAGCCCTACGCCGCCATCGTCGCGGTGCTGCTGCCGCCGGTGTTCGTGCTGGCCTGGTCGGGCCTGAAAGCGCGGGCTCACCCCGGCGAGCCGGGCACCAGACCGAACGGAGGCTGGGCGGCGATCGTCGGCACCGGCGTCTTTCTCGGCATCACCGGGCTGTTCTACACACTGCTGCTGGCCTACGCCGCGTTCACGCTGACCGTGATGGCCGTGCTGCTGGCCGTGACCCGCAGGCACTGGGAGCCGCTGCTGAGGCTGTTCACGATCGCGGTGATCTCGGGGCTGATCGCGCTGATCGGCTGGGGCCCGTATCTGCTGGCCGCGGCCCGCGGCACGCCCGCCGAGTCCGGCACCGCACAGCACTACCTGCCCAAGGACGGCGCCGAACTGTCGTTCCCGATGCTGCAGTTCACCTTGCTGGGCGCGCTGTGCCTGCTCGGCACGGTCTGGCTGGTGATCCTTGCGCGCAGCTCGACTCGCGCAGGTGCGCTGGCCATCGCCGTGCTGACGGTCTACGCGTGGTCGCTGCTGTCCATGCTGACCACCCTGCTGGGCACCACGCTGCTCTCGTTCCGGCTGCAGCCCACCCTGACCATCCTGCTGGCCGCGGCGGGAGCGTTCGGCTTCATCGAGGTGACGCGCGCCGCCGCGCACCGGGTGCGGCCGGTCAACGCGCCCAAGGTGGTGGCGGTGGCCACCGCCGTCGGCGCGCTCGGCGCGGTGACGTTCAGCCAGGACATTCCCGATGTGCTGCGCCCAGACATCGTGGTCGCCTACACCGACACCGACGGGTACGGCGAGCGCGCCGACCGCCGGCCGCCCGGCGCCGAGCAGTACTACCGCGAAGTCGACGCCCGGATCCGGGAGGTGACCGGGCGGCCCCGCAACGAGACAGTCGTGCTGACCGCGGACTACAGCTTCCTGTCGTACTACCCCTACTACGGCTTCCAGGGGCTGACCTCGCACTACGCGAACCCGCTGGCGCAGTTCGACCAGCGCGCCGGGGCCATCGAGGGATGGTCGATGCTCACCGACGCCGACCAGTTCATCGAGGTGCTCGACAGCATGCCGTGGGAGCCGCCGGCGGTGTTCCTGATGCGCCGCGGCGCCAACGACACCTACACGCTGCGCCTGGCCGAGGATGTCTATCCCAACCAGCCGAACGTGCGGCGCTACCACGTCGCCCTCGACGACGCGCTGTTCGACGACCCGCGTTTCGACGTGTCCACCGTCGGGCCGTTCGTGCTGGCCATCCGCAAGCCATCTACCATCTAGCCCCGTGGTCCAGCAGCCGGCGTCGGCCGAGTCGACAGATGTGTCGTCGACGAAGCTGACAGATGTGTCGGGCCGTAACCACCGCACCGCACGGCTCGTCGCGATCGTGGCGGGACTGCTGGGCACCCTGCTGGCCGTCGCCACCCCGCTGCTGCCGGTCAACCAGACCACCGCGCAGCTGAACTGGCCGCAGAACGGTGTGCTGCAGAGCGTCGACGCCGCACTGATCGGCTACGTCGCCACCGACCTGGAGATCACCGTCCCGTGCAGCGCCGCGGCGGGGCTGGACCGGCCCGGCCGCACCGTGCTGCTGTCCACGGTGCCCAAGCAGGCGCCCAACGCCGTCGACCGCGGCCTGCTCATCGAGCGGGTCAACAACGACCTGCTCGTCATCGTCCGCAACACGCCGGTGGTCAGTGCCCCGCTGAACCAGGTGCTCAGCCCCGCCTGCGAGGAGCTGCGCTTCACCGCGCACGCCGACAAGGTGACCGGCGAATTCGTCGGCCTGCAGACCCAGCCCGACGCCGCCGACCCGGACCGGTCCGAGGAACCTCTGCGCGGCGAACGCGGCGGCTACGACTTCCGCCCGCAGATCGTCGGCGTGTTCACCGACCTGTCCGGGCCTGCCCCGCCGGGCCTGGAGTTCTCCGCGACCGTCGACACCCGCTACTCCACCTCGCCGACGCTGCTGAAACTGCTCGCGATGATCATCGGCGTCGCGATGACCGTGGTGTCGCTGGGCGCGCTGCACGTGCTCGACCGTGCCGACGGGCGCAGGCACAAGCGTTTCCTGCCGCCGCGCTGGTGGTCGATATCGGGACTTGATGCGCTGGTCACCGCGGTGCTGGTGTGGTGGCACTTCGTCGGCGCCAACACCGCCGACGACGGCTACATCCTGACGATGGCCCGCGTCTCGGAGAACGCCGGCTACATGGCCAACTACTACCGCTGGTTCGGCACGCCCGAGGCGCCGTTCGGCTGGTATTACGACCTGCTGGCCCTGTGGTCGCATGTCAGCACCACCAGCGTGTGGATGCGGCTGCCGACCCTGCTGATGGGCCTGGCCTGCTGGTGGGTGATCAGCCGCGAGGTGCTGCCGCGCCTGGGCACGGCGGTCAAACACAGCCAGGCCGCGGCCTGGACCGCCGCCGGACTGTTCCTGGCCTTCTGGCTGCCGCTGAACAACGGTCTGCGGCCCGAGCCCATCATCGCGCTGGGCATCCTGCTGACCTGGTGCTCGGTGGAGCGCGGCGTGGCCACCAGCAGGCTGCTGCCGGTAGCCGTGGCGATCATCATCGGTGCGCTGACCCTGTTCTCCGGACCCACCGGCATCGCCGCGGTGGGCGCGCTGCTGGTCGCCATCGGACCGCTGAAAACCATTGTCGCCGCGCATGTCTCGCGATTCGGGTACTGGGCGCTGCTGGCCCCGATCGCGGCGGCGGGCACCGTCACGATCTTCCTGATCTTCCGGGACCAGACCCTGGCCTCCGAACTGCAGGCCAGCAGCTTCAAGTCCGCCGTCGGACCCAGCCTGGCCTGGTTCGACGAGCACATCCGCTACTCCCGGTTGTTCACCACCAGCCCCGACGGCTCGGTCGCGCGCCGGTTCGCGGTCCTGACACTGCTGCTCGCACTGGTGGTGGCGGTGGCGATGACATTGCGCAAGGGCCGGATCCCGGGCACCGCCACGGGCCCCAGCCTGCGCATCATCGGCATCACCGTCATCTCGTTCCTGGCCATGATGTTCACCCCCACCAAGTGGACCCACCACTTCGGGGTGTTCGCCGGGCTGGCCGGCTCCCTCGGCGCGCTGGCCGCGGTCGCCATCTCGGCCGCCGCGATGCGCTCCCCCCGCAACCGCGCGATCTTCACCGCCGCCGTGCTGTTCCTGACCGCGTTGTCGTTCGCGACGGTCAACGGCTGGTGGTACGTCTCCAATTTCGGGGTGCCGTGGTCGAATGCGTTCCCGGAGTACAAGTTCGGGTTCACCACGATCCTGCTCGGGCTGTCCATGGTGGCCCTGCTCGTCGCGGCCTGGCTGCACTTCTCCGGCCGCGACGTGACCCCACCGGAGGGCGCCGCGCCGCGCTGGAAGCGAATCACCCAGGCGCCGTTGGCGATCGCCACCTGGGCGCTGATCACCTTCGAAGTGGTGTCGCTGACCGTCGCGATGGTGGGCCAGTACCCGGCGTGGACGGTGGGCCGGTCCAACCTGCAGGCGCTCACCGGCAAGACCTGCGGCCTGGCCGAAGACGTGCTGGTCGAACAGGACACCAACGCCGGCATGCTCGCCCCGATCGGGGTCCCGGTCGGCGACGCGCTCGGCGAGGTCACCGCGCAGGGGTTCAGCCCCAACGGTGTCCCGTCGGACCTGTCGGCCGACCCGGTGATGGAACAGCCCGGCTCCGACAACTTCGCCGACACCGACAACACCAGCGACACCAACAGCGAAGCCGGCACCGAAGGTGGCACCACCGCCGCCGCCGGCGTCAACGGCTCGCGGGCCCGGCTGCCGTTCGGGCTGGACCCGGCCACCACCCCGGTGCTGGGCAGCTGGCGCAGCGGGACCCAGCAGCCCGCGTCGCTGCGTTCGGCGTGGTACCGGCTGCCGGACGGCTGGAGCGAGCGCGACCGGTCGGATTCCCTGCTCGTCGTGGCCGCCGCCGGCCGGTTCGATTCGGGCGAGGTCGCGGTGCAGTGGGCCGGCGCCGACGGCCAGCCCGCAGGCAGCATCGGGTTCGGCGACGTCGGCGCCGCGCCGGCCTGGCGCAATCTGCGGGCCCCGCTGTCGGCCATCCCCTCCGAGGCCACCCAGATCCGGTTGGTCGCCGGCGACGACGACCTGAGCCCCGAGCACTGGATCGCCCTCACCCCGCCGCGCATCCCCGAGATGCGCACCCTGCAGGAGGTGGTCGGCTCCAGCGACCCCGTGCTGCTCGACTGGCTGGTCGGTCTGGCGTTCCCGTGCCAGCGTCCGTTCGGGCACCGCAACGGCGTCATCGAGGTGCCGCAGTGGCGGATCCTGCCCGACCGGTTCGGCGCGGAAGCCAACTCGCCCGTCATGGACTACCTCGGCGGTGGGCCGCTGGGCATCACCGAGCTGCTGACGCGCCCGGTGACGGTGCCGACGTATCTGAAGAACGATTGGTTCCGCGACTGGGGCGCGCTGCAGCGGCTGGTGCCGTTCTACCCGGACGCCGAACCGGCCCGGCTGGATCTGGGCAGCACCGAACGCAGCGGGCTGTGGAGCCCGGCGCCGCTGCGGCTGAGCTGACCCGTCGGCGTCCCGGCGGCACGCCGAAGCCTCCGCCATAGGAACGTCGCCTAACATCGACCCTCGTGCCTGCCCCGTCCGCCCGCCTCGTCGCCGTCCTCGCGGGGCTGCTCGGAATGGTCCTGTGCGGGCTGACTCCGCTGCTGCCCGTTCAGCAGTCCACCGCGACGATCCTGTGGCCGCAGACGGTCGACGACCGCGGCTTCGTCAGTGACATCACCGCCCCGCTCGTCTCGGGTGCACCGCGTGCGCTGGACGTCACCATTCCGTGCGCGGCGGTGGCGTCCCTGCCCGAGGACGACGGCGTGGTGTTCTCCACGATCCCGGCCGGCGGCATCGACGCCGGCCGCAACGGGCTGTTCGTGCGCGCCAACGCCGACGTCGTCTACGTCGCGTTCCGCGACAGCGTCGCCGCGGTGGCCCCGCGCGACGAGGTGGCCTCCGGCGCGTGCAGTGAGCTGCGCATCTGGGCCAACGTCGGCGCGGTCGGCGCCGACTTCGTCGGCATCCCGGGCGCTACCGGCACGCTCGAGCCGGACAAGCGACCGCAGGTCGCCGGGGTCTTCACCGATTTGGAGGTCGGCCCCGAAGCCGGGTTGACCGCCCGCATCGACGTCGACACCCGGTTCATCACCACCCCGACCGCGCTCAAGCTCGCCGTGATGGTGCTCGGCGTGCTGTGCGTGATCGCGGCGTTCGTCGCGCTCGTCGTGCTGGACCGCACCGCGGGCAGGCGGGTGCCGCGCGCGGCCGGCCGTCGCAGGCC